>CAYTJL010000143.1:0-15242 GCA_964437785.1 uncultured Polyangiaceae bacterium | reverse complement strand
CGCGGCGGCCTTCTTGGGAGCGAAGTACTTCTTCATCGGATCGAAGTAGAACTCCTCCCATCCTTGCTCGTACTTCTCGCCTTGATCCTTGGGGATTTCGGTCTGCACGATGGTGACGCGCGTGCCGTCGCCCTCGGGAGCGAAGCGGATCTCGACGCGCGAGTGCCCTGCGTCCAAAGGGAACTCCGAGGTGCGCCACGATTGGACGATGCGCTTGCCGTGATCGAGCTCCAACACCTCGCCCGTGATGTAGCCGTCCCACGCGGTGTGCTCAGCGCCGACCGTAGGCTCGATCGTCGCGCCGCCGCCTGTCATGCGGCTGTGCTCTTTCGAATCGAGCCACGCGGCGTAGACGCGCTCGGGGCTTGTCGGGATCAGCGCAGAGAGCTCAAGCGATTCAGTCGACATTCGAAGTCTCCTCCTTTGGCGAGGACGCAAAGGAGGATGCTAAACCGCTATGAAGCGGCTTGTCTCATGGACTCGACCAGGACGGCCGCGACCTCGGGTCGAGTGAGCTCGGGCGGGGGCAGCTCTCCTCGGGAGAGCATCTCGCGGACCTTGGTCCCGGAGAGGCTCACCTGGGTGGAGGCGTCGCCGGGCGCGGTCTTGGCCGTGCCCATCCCGCCGATGACCGTCGAATAGAAGGCGTTTTCGAAGCAGAGCGGCTGGATGCCGAGCTCGCCCGGCGCGAGCTCGTCGAAGATCTTCTGCGCGTCGTAGGTGCCGTAATAGTCGCCGACGCCCGCGTGATCGCGCCCCACGATGAAGTGCGACGCTCCATAGTTCTTCCGCGTGATCGCGTGGAAGATGGCCTCGCGCGGGCCGCCGTAGCGCATGACCGCGGGGTAAATCGAGAGGATCACGCGATCCTTAGGGTAATACCCTTTGATGAGCTCCTCGTAGCAACGCATGCGCACGTCCGCGGGGATGTCGTCTGACTTGGTCGCGCCCACGAGCGGGTGGATCAAGAGGCCGTCGCAGATCTCGAGCGCGGTCTTGGTGATGTACTCGTGCGCGCGGTGGATCGGGTTGCGCGTCTGGAACGCGACGATCTTGGTCCACCCCTTCTCGGCGAAGAGCGCGCGCGTGTCCTTGGGATCGCGGTGGTACGCGGGGAACGCCGAGGCCGCGGGCCGCTCGATCACGCGCAGCTCGCCGCCCAAATAAGCCGCGCCCGTGCTCTTGAGGTACGCGACGCCCGGGTGCTCATCGTCGGTCGTGCGGTAGACCTCGCGCGCTTCGAGCTCCTTGTCGGGGAGGAACTTGTCGGCGACGTCGAGCACCGCGACGACGCGACCGTCGCGCGATCGGAGCGCGACGTGGCCGCCCACGGCGATGCGCTCGGCTTGATCCGCCGAGACCGCGAGCGTGATCGGCACCGACCACGGGAGCCCATTTTCGAGCCTCATCTCGCGCACCACGCGGAGATAATCCTTGGACGTCATGAAGCCCTTGAGCGGCGAGAAGGCGCCGACGGCGATCATCTCGACGTCGCTCTCGCCGCGCTCGTCGAGGTCGACGACGGGCAGCGCGCGCGCCTCTTCGATGAGCGCGTCTTTGGCGGCGCCCGTGACGAAGCGATGGACCAGCTCTCCGCCGTGCGGCGCGATGAGCCGGCCCGCGACGTAACGCCCGCTCGAAGGCCGCACGTAGCCGAGCTCCTCCAGCTTGGCGAGGATCTTCGCGAGGCTCTCCTCGCGCGACTCGGTGCTCGTGTCGACGGTGACCTCGGGGTGCGTGGGCGCCTCGTACGGATCGTCGATGCCGGTAAAATTCTTGATCTCGCCCGCGAGCGCCTTCTTATAAAGGCCCTTCGCGTCGCGCTCGGCGAGCACGGGGATGGGGCAGTGGCAGTACACCTCGACGAAGCGCCCGACCTTGTCGCGCTGCTCGTCGCGGATCGCTTGGTAAGGGCTGATCGCCGCGGTGATCGCGCACGCGCCGGAGCGCGCGATGAGCTTCGCCACGAAGCCGATGCGGCGGATGTTGGTGTCACGATCCTCCTTGGAGAAGCTGAGCCCCTTCGAGAGATGCGTGCGGACCTCGTCCCCGTCGAGCACCTCGACGTGGACGCCGCGATGCGTGAGCTCGGCCGACAACATCGCGGCGAGCGTGCTCTTGCCCGTGCCCGACAGACCCGTAAACCACACGACGAAGCCGGACATGGCGTTGCTCCCCTTCAATCGATGATCGTGAACGCGGACTCATCGAAGCGGCGATGGTCGCTGCTCCAAACAAAGAGTTTGTGATCGTCCACCGCGCCGCCACGCACGCTCGTGACGAGGAACGCGAGCGGATAGTTGGGGCCGGGCCCGAGCGTGAACGGCCCGCCTTCGACGGCGGGGGGCTCGCCCATGCTCATCACCGCTTGATCGGTCGGGCTCATGTACGCGCCCGCGTCGAGGTGCGAGTGATAGAGCACCTTCACCGGCCGGCCCGCGGCGGCGGACTCGCGCACGGCCCTGTCGAAGCGCGCGCCGTTGAACGAGAAGAACGTGCGCGCGGTGCGGAAGAACTGCTCGGGATCGATCGCGTGCAGGCGGTTCGCCTCGTTCACCATGCGCACGTGCTCATCGCACAAGGCCGCGTCATCCGCGGGGCCGCGCAGGTAGCCGCACGCCTCCTCGTCCTTCGCGTAGCCCGCGCGCGCGTCGTCCTCGATCGCGCGGAGCGCCGCGCGCGTGATGCGCAGATCGCCCGCGGTCCAGCCGTGATCGATCACCATGTGTAGCGCCTCTCCCATTTCATCGGCTCGAAGTAGCGATCGCCGCGGTCCGCGATGATCGCGACAACGCAGCCGCCCTTGCCTTCGCGGTGCAGCCCCTTCGCGATCTCGACCGCGGCGAAGACGTTGGCGCCCGACGAGTGCCCCACGAAGAGCGCCTCCTCGCGGAGCAAGCGATCGGACATGTCCCAGCCGTCTTCGGTCGTGACGCGGAAGGTCTCGTCGTACGCGGACGCGTCGTGGATGTGAGGCACGATCGAGCTCGGCAAGTGCTTCAGCCCTTCGAGCCCGTGCAGCGCGTCGGCGGGCTCGACCGCGACGCAGCGGATGGGCCGCGTGTGCTCCTTGAGCCTGCGCGACGTGCCCACGATGGTGCCGCTCGTGCCGATGCCCGCGACGAAGTGCGTGATGCGATCGCCGAGCGCGTCGAGGATCTCGGCGCCCGTGCCGTGGTAGTGCGCGAGCGGGTTGTCCGGGTTCGAATATTGATCGGGATAAAAATACTTGTCGGGATCTTGGTCGACGATCGCGCGCACCTTGCGGATCGCGCCGTCCGAGCCCTCCATCGGGTCGCTGAAGATGAGCTCGGTCCCGAACGCGCGCGTGATGTCCTTGCGCGCCCGCGAGACGTTGGACGGCATGACGAGCGCGACGCGCACGCCGAGCGCCGCGCCGAAGAGCGAATATGCGACGCCGGTGTTCCCGCTCGTCGAGTCGATGAGGATCTTGTCGCTCGTGAGGCGGCCGTCGCCGAGCGCCGATCGGATCATGCGGAGCGCCGCGCGGTCCTTGACGGAGCCTCCGGGGTTCGCGATCTCGAGCTTGGCGTACACCTCGACGCTCGGCGCCTCGCGCGCGACTTTGTCGAGGCGGAGGAGCGGCGTGTCGCCGCCCGCGTCGGCGACCGACCCGAGCGCGCGGCTCCGCACGAGCGATCGCCTCATTCGAAATCTCCCTGAATCGCCGCGCGGATCGCGCTGAGGGCCGCGCGCGATCCCGCGAGCACGTCGCGCGCGGCGGGCGTCGTCACGATCGAGGACGGCGCGAGCGCGTCGCGATCGACGGGCCCCTCGGTGATCGACGCGAAGCCCGCGGCGAGCGCGTAGCGCGACGCGACGGCGTGCGCGGGCGTCGGGCCGGAGACCGCCGCGCGCGCCTCACCGATGCGACGCTGTCCGGCCTCGCCGATCTCCTTCAGCATCACCTGCCGGAGGAACCTCGCGTGATCGATCACGGTCAACCGCCCGCGATCGCCGGCACGATGGAGACCTGCTCGCCGCCCTTGAGCTCGGTCGCGAGCCCGTCGAGGAAGCGGATGTCCTCGTCGCCGACGTAGATGTTCACGAAGCGGCGCACGCCTTTGTCGTCGAGCAGGCGATCGCGGATGCCGGGGTAGCGGCGCTCGAGATCTTCGATCAGCGCGCCGACGGTCGCGCCGCTCGCCTTGACCTCGTCGTTGCCTCCGGTGAGCGTGCGGAGCGGTGTGGGGACACGAACGGTGCTCTCAGATTGCATGATGTGCCTCTTCGCAGGTTGTTTGGGGCAAGTATCGGAGGGGATCGACGTCGCGGATGGATCGCGCGACGCCGCACAAATCACAGGTACTTCGCGCGCGCACCGCGACCTCGCGGAGCGCGTCGCGCTCGCCGTCGAAGGTGACGATCGATCCGAAGACCGAGGCGTCGCCCGCGAGCGCGCGGATCGCGCGGTCGGCGGCGACGGCGCCCGCGACGCCGCACACCGGGCCGACCACGCCCGCGGTCGCGCAGTCGGGCGCCGCGCCGTGGGGGAGATCTTCGAACAAGCAGCGGTAACAAGGCGCGCCGCGCGGCGCGACGGCCATCACGGTCGCGGTCCAGCGCACGGCCGCGGCGTGCACCACGGGCACGCCTTCGAGCGCGCACGCGTCCGCGATCAAGAAGCGCGACGAGAAGTTGTCGGTCGCGTCGATGACCACGCCCGCGCCCCTCACGATCGCGCGCGCGGTGTCGGGCAGCGCGCGGCCGTGGACGCGATCGACGCGCATCGACGGCGCGCGCGCCGCGAGCGCGCGGGCGAACGCGTCGAGCTTGGGCGCGCCGACGTCGCTGTCTTCGAAGAGGATCTGCCGGTGCAGGTTGGATCGATCGACGAGGTCGTCGTCGACGACCGTGATGCGGTCGATCGAGCCCGCGCCCGCGAGCGCGATCGCGGCGGGCGCGCCGATGCCACCCGCGCCGATGAGGACCACGCGCGCGCTCACTTGAAGAACTCGTCGAGGCTGAAGTAACGCTCGCCCGTGTCGCAGAGCACGGTGACCACGATCGCGCCGGGGCCGCGCTCGCGCGCGACGTCGAGCGCGACGCGCACCGCCGCGCCCGCGCTGATCCCCACGAGCAGCCCCTCGCGCCGCGCGAGCGCGACCTTGGTGTCGTACGCGGCGCGATCGGTCACGGTGCGGACCTCGTCGACGACCGACGCGTCGTAGTTGCGCGGAACGAAGCCCGCGGCGAGCCCTTGGATCTTGGTCGGCCCGCGCTCGCCGCGCGACAGCGTCGCCGACGTCTCGGGCTCGACCGCGATGATCGAAGGCGCGGGCTTGATGCCGCGGAGCACGCGGCCCACGCCCGTGACGGTGCCGCCCGTGCCCACGCCCGCGACGAACGCGGTGATCGACGAGCCCGCGAGCGCGTGCAGGATCTCGCGCGCGGTCGTCTCCGCGTGGACGCGCGGGTTCTCGGGGTTCTCGAACTGGCCCGGCATGAAGGCGCCGGGCGTCGACGCGGCGATCGCGCGCGCGCGCGCGACCGCGCCGTCCATCTGTTGATCCTCGGGCGTGAGCACCACCTTCACGCCGTACGACTCGAGGATCTTTCGCCGTTCGAGGCTCATGCTCTCGGGCATCGTGATGATGCACCGGTAGCCCTTGGCCGCGCACGCGATCGCGAGGCCCACGCCGGTGTTGCCCGACGTGGGCTCGATGACGGTGCCTCCCTCGGCGAGCGCGCCGCTCGCCTCGGCGGCCTCGATCATCGCGAGGCAGATGCGATCTTTGACCGAGCCGCCCGCGCTCATGTGCTCGGCCTTGGCGAAGACGCGGCCGCGAGGCGCGTCGCGCTCGATGCGCGTGAGCTCGAAGAGCGGCGTGTCGCCGATGAGATCGAGCACCGAGCCGACGACGCGCGGGTGAGAGGGCAGAGGGAGCGCGGACATCAGATGGCGTAGCTCTGCCGCTCTTTGGCGCGGCTTCGAAGGCCAAGCTCGGCGCCGCGCGCGCAGACGTCGGCGATGGTGACGGCGTCGAAGCAGCGCTCGACGTTCGCGGCGATGTCGCGGAACACGGAGGTGATCGCGTCGGGGCCCTTGGCGCGCGCGCCCTCCTCGTCGACCACGGCGACCGGCCCTTCGAGCGCGCGGATCACGTCGCCCACGCGGATCTGATCGGCGGGGCGCGCGAGGAGATAGCCGCCGCGCGGGCCGCGCTTGGACCCGATGAGGCCCGCCTTCTTCAGGTCTTGGAAGATCTGTTCGAGGAAGCGCGCGGGGATGACCTCCCGCTCGGCGATCTCCCGGATCTGCGTGGGGCGCCCGTCGTTGTGGAACGCGATGTCGAACAACGCGCGCACCCCGTAGCGACCTTTGTTGGAGAGCTTCACGCGCGTTTTATGGGTTGTCACATCGGGAAAGTCAAGAACAGTTCTAGCCTTTCAGGATCGATATCCCGCAGCGCTGAGCCGTTCGCGGCAGCCTTTGACGCCGAAGATCCTCCCGCCGTCGCTCGGGACCACGGGCGCGAGCAGCACGGACGCGAGCACGGCCGCGACCAAGAGCTCCGGGATGGTCCGCGTGTCGTCGACGACGACCTGCCACGCCCTGCGCGCGCGAGGGATCAGCGCGTCGAAGCCCGCGCCGCCGATCGCCGCCGCGCCCCGTCGCGCGACCTCGACGACGAGCGGCGCGCGATCGATGGGGACGGTGATCACGCGCACGGTCGAGGGCTCATGTCCATGAGGGACCACGCGCAGATCGATCACGTCGGCGATGGGCTCGGTCCCCGACGGATAACGCTTGTCGATCGCGAGCGAGAGATCAGCGCGGAAGAACACACGCGCATGATGCGCCCAACGTGCGAGGTCCACGCGCGCGCTCGGCTCCGGGGAGAGGAGGTTGTGAGCGAAGCGTGGCTCGATCGGGTCGACTTTGCCCTCGGCCCAACCGAGGCCGTCGAACGTCGTCACGGCGGATCGCGCTTCGCGCGATCGTTCACGAGCGAGGGCCCTTCGGCCTCGCGCAGCGCCCGTTCGAGCCCGGCCTCGTCGATGAGGCCCACGTGCCTGTACGCCTCGCGCCCCTCGCGATCGAGCACGACGACGCTCGGCACGTGGTGGAGCCCCGCGAACGGGCCTCGGCCTGCGATCGTCGCGGGGTCCGCGATCGCGAGCGGATAAGGCAGATCCATGGTCGACGCGAACGCGCGGACGATGGGCGAGTGATCGGGCGGCTCGAGCACCAGCGCGAACATGTTGAGCCGCGGAGCGTGGCTCCGATAAATGCGCGCGAGGACCCTCGCCTCGATCTGCGAAGGCGTGTCGTACGTCGTGAAGAAGCCGATCACCGTGAAGCGGCCGCGCTGCGACGCCGTCGTGATCTCTTTGTTGTCGTCGAGCGCGTTGAACGAGAACTCGACCGCGGGGCCGCGGGGAGCGGGCGGCGGCGGCGGGGGCTCGACAGGGCGCGGAGGCGCGCAGGAGAGCGCGAGGAGCGCGACGATCGCGACGATCATCGCGGCGCGCTTCACGGGGTGTCCTCGACGCGAGCGTCGAACAGGTGCGAGTACCTCGTGAGCTGCTCGGGCAGCGGGTTGCCCATCCGTCGCTGCGCCAAGATCGAGCGCGCCAGCTCTTCGATCACGAGGTTGATGGGCGTCACCTCGACCGCGACACCGTCGAGGTTGGCCCCATCGGCCGGGGCGTCGGGCGCGCGGAGGATCGGATCGTGACGGACCCAGACGAAGCCGCCTTCGGGCGAGCAACGGCAGGAGAGGACGCTCACGAACGAGAGGTAGAGCGGGGTGACGAGCACGAGCACGCGGGTGCTGTCCCGCGCGACCCCACGCAGCGCTTTGGTAGGAGGAAGGGCCTCGTCGTGCGACGAGGGATCATCCACGCCCAGCGCGTGCTGCATGCGCTCCCTTCGCCCGAGATCGGACTCGACCGCGAGCAGCGGCGCGTACACCGCCACGAGCGGCACCCCGAGCTTGGGCGCGTCCTCGCCGAGCGCGTCGAGCCACGCGTCGCGCCCGCCGGCGTCGAGCTCGCCATAGACGTGCGCCGCCGCGATCGCAGCCTCAGCGTCGGTCGCGAGCGCGCCGAGCCACGTCCGCCATGCGGCCAAGATCCGAGGGTCCACCGCCCGAGGAGCGCCGGCGTCAGCCTCGCTCCCTTGTCCTCCCCAGCGCGCGTTCATCAGGCCCGGTCTTCCGTCGCAAGGCGAGCGCCAACGTCCCGTTCGAGATCCGCGATCAGCTCGGACAGCTCCTCCTCGCGATCGCGAGGAGCGACCAGGGTGAGCTCGCCCCCACGCTCGGCGAAGAGGCACGCGAGCCCGTCGCTCGCCTCCAAAATGCTCTTGACGAAGACGACCTCCGGCGGGTCGACGATCACCTTTCGGGCGAGCATTCCCGAGCTGACGATGGAAAGCGGAAGCGCGTTCCCTCGCGGGGAGCAATGAGACTTCTGCTCCTCATCTCGATCGCCCATGAGGGCCCGCGGCAGCGGGGAGCTTTCGTGTTTCGTCTGCTCCAGGCGGGGCATAGGGCTTGACCATAAGCACCGCTCTCGCGAGGGATCCAGGGGGCTTTGGTCGAAAAGAGCGTCGTCCCGGCGCGCCCGGTGGCGGTGAGCGCGTGATGGGGGAGCCCCTCACCCTGTCCTGAAAACGGCTGATCTCGACTAGGCAAGGTTCTTGCGGAGGGCTCCTGAAGAAGAGGAGGAGGGCGACCACCTCGAATGGAAAGCCCGAACACCATGACGTCCATCGCACCGCTTCCGGGAAAGCTTCGCATCTTCATCATCGATGATCACCCCGTTGTCCGCGAGGGTTTCGCTCGAATCCTGGAGCGCGAGCAGGACCTCGAGCTGGTCGGGTTCGCGTCGACCGCCACGGATGGTTTCGCCGGCGCGCTCGAGATGCGCCCCGACGTGATCCTCGTCGACATGCATCTCCCCGACAAAGACGGCCCCGAGCTCATCGCGAAGCTCACCCAGCATTTGCCCAAGACCAAGCTCGTGGTGGTCACGAGCTACGACGACGAGTACCGCGTCGCCGAAGCGCTCCGCGCAGGCGCGCAGGGCTACCTCCTCAAGACCTCGCCGGTGACCGAGCTCGTCGCGGGGATCCGCACGGCGGCGGGCGGAGGCACGCCGCTCTCCGCGTCGCTCGCGGACGCTGTCCTCCGCGTGATGCGCCGCTCGGGCCGCCGCAACAACGGGACGATCGAGGCGCTCACCGCGCGTGAGATCCAAGTGCTCCGCCTCTTCGCGTCGGGCCTCTCCACGCGCGAGGTCGCGTCGAACCTCGGCATCAGCCCCAAGACCGTCGAGACCCATCGCATCCGCATCTACGAGAAGCTCGGCGCGCGCAGCGTCGTGGATCTCACCCGCATCGCGGTGCGCACCGGCCTCGTCGAGGCATGACGAGCGCACCAAAACGAGTATGCTGCGCGCCGTGCCCAGGCCGGACGAGCGCGGCGATCAGGATCTCGACGAGGACCTCGATCTTCCTCCTGCCACGGACGGAGGTGACGGCGACGGCATCGAGGGCGATCTCTCGGACCTGCTCGACGCGCTGGACGACGGCGGCGACGATCCGCTCGACGATCGCGAGGCGGACATCGATCCGGGCGTGGAGCTCGACACCAACTATGGCGGCGAGGACGACGATCGCGAGACCGACGTCGGACCCCTCGATGAGGGGCTCCTCGTCGCGGACCGAGGATCCGCGAGCGACGAAGAGCAAGGCATCTCCGGGGACGACGGCGACGATCTGATCGACGGAGAGAGCCTCGATGACGGCGGCGACGAAGGCACCGGCGAGCCCATCGAGGACGCGGTCGACGAGTCGCTGTTCCCTCCGCTCGACGAGGACGAGCCCTACGAAGAGGACATCGTCACGATCGCCGCCGAGCCGCCATCGATGCGATGGAGCGTGGTGCCGTGGTCGACGATCGACGGCGCGGGCGCGGTGCTGCCGTGCCGATCCGTCGCGGTGGGGCTCCGTTCATCCGGCGCGATCGAGGGTGGTCCGTCCTCGGGCCTCGTCGCCGCGTCGGGTGAGATCCTGCTCCTCGTCGAAGAGGGCGGGCACGCGGCGAGGAGCGCGGGGCACCGCGCGATCGCGGCCGCGATCCTCGACGGCGACGCGATCATCGCCGACGCGCAGGGGAAGATCGCGCTGATCCCGCGCGACGGATCGAGCGTGATCAGCGCGTCGTCGTGGGACGTGGGCCCGTGCGACGTCGAGATCGCGCCGGCCCGCGGGCGAGCGTTCGTGCGCGCGGGCGGCGGCCTCCACGCCCTCGACGCTCCAGGATCCGAGGCCGCTCGCCCGCTGCGCCAGCTCTTGTCGTCCGGCGTCCGCGCGATCGCGGCGATCGACGCGGGGCTCCTCGCGCTCGTCGACGTTGCTCACGACTCCGCGTTCGCGGGTCGCTCGGCCGACGGCGACGACGGCCCGAGCCTCGCGACGTACCGCGGGGACGACGATGGATGGAGCAACGTGCCGCTCACCAGCCTGGCGCGGCGCGTGGTCGAGCGATCTTCGGGGCCGCTCTCGTTCACCGCGGCGGCGTCGGGCCGGGCCATCGCGATCGCCAATGGATCGCGCGCGATCGTGTCGCGAGACAGCGGCGCGACCTTCGAAGAGCTCGACGTCGAGGGCTCGATCGCGATCGCGTTCCGAGGCTCCGACGAGCACGCGCCGTTGCTCGTGCTCATGACCTCGTCCGAGGGCTCCGTGCTCGTCGAAGCGCCCGCCGACGGCGATCCCGTGCGCCTCGCCGATCTGCCGCTCATCACGTCCCAAGGGACGAGCCCACCGACAACGCGCGCCGCGGCGATCGCGTGGGACAGCGCGCGCGACGTCGTGTGGGTCGCCTCGCCGAGCGGGCTCATCGCGGTCGGTCCGGCGAGGAGGCACTGAGCGCGTCATGCGTCGCTCGATCACCGCCGCGATCGCGCTCGTGCTCACGCTCGCGACAGGGTGCGAAGAGAAATGGGCTCGGCCCGCGGGCGCGTCGAGCGGCGCTCCAACGGCACCGATCGTGAGCGCGCCAAAGCCCGCGCCGACCGCTGCTGAAGGTCCGAGCGCGGCGGGCGCGGCGAAGCCCAAGGCGTCATCGACCGCCGACGACGCGCGCCCCGAGATCAAGAAGCTGACGTTCACCTCGGAGGTGAAGAAGCGCGAGCCCGCCGACAAGCTCACGTCGGCGGGGCCGGGCGATCGCGTGTATGCGCATCTCTTCGTCAAGAACCGCACCGAGGCCACCTGCACGCTCACCATCGTGTTCGCGGTCAACGGGGATGAGCGATCGCGGGTAAAGCTCGACATCGATCCTTCGTGGGGATATCGAACGTGGGCGTACAACACCCTTCGAAAGACCGACACCAAGGGGGAGCTCACGGTCGAGGTCCGCGACGACGACGGGACCGTCCTCTCGACAGGCAAGCTCCCCATCAAGGCACCATGAAGACAGTCTCTCTCGCCGTTGTCGTCACGCTCTCCATGGTGTGGGCCGGTTGCGGCAAACGCACCAGCATCCCCGAGCCCATGCTCAAGAGCTATGCGCAGGAGACCTCGGCGCTCCCACGCACGCTCCAAGCGAGGCTTCATATCGCGCCCACGGGCATCACCGTCACCGCCCCTTCGATGGAGGCGGAGAGCTCCGTCGAGATCGGCGACGTGAAGGCCAAGGCCGGGGCCCGCGTCGGGATGGCGGGGGCCGCGCTCTTTACGCGCGTCACGTGCGAGACCGACGACGTGTGTCGCTTCGAGACCAAGAATGGTTGTGAGGGCACGATCTCCCGTGATCGCGAGGGCGACGTGGTCCTCATCACCACGGGGGAGTGCTCGCGTTGGTCGGGGAAGTGGGTAACGGACAAGCCCGGAGCGGCGGTCTCCGCGGCGCCTGCGCCGTGCCCGGTCTGCCCCTCTGCGGCGCCCCAGGTGCCTTGTACGAACAACCCCGCTTCGCCCGCGCCGAGCGGCTCGGCCGGGCCCGCGCCGAGCGGATCCGCCAAGGTCGATCACTTCGATTGCACCTTTGATTGCCATCGCGTCAGCATGAAATGCTCGCGTGAGTGCAAGTTGGGAGACAGGGATTGTCTCGTGAAGTGCAACGATCAAATGGCGGAGTGCACCAAACGTTGTCCCCCGTTTTGACAGGTGTTTAAGCCGCCTCGCCCGGCCTCCGAAGAGCGATGATCGTCCTCTGCCCCTCTCCAAACCCCTCTCCTGACGACCCCGCGATCATCGAGGCGGCGAAGGTCCTTCGCGCGGGCGGGCTCGTCGCGATGCCCACCGAGACGGTGTATGGCTTGGCCGCGCGCGCCGACGACGGCGCGGCGGTGCGTCGTATCTTTGCGGCGAAGGGCCGGCCAAAGGCCAACCCGCTCATCGTTCACGTCGCGAGCGAAGAGGCCGCGCGATCGGTCGCGGCGTCGTGGCCGCCTGTCGCCCATGCGCTCGCCGTGTTTTGGCCAGGCCCTTTGACCCTCGTCGTCGAGGCGGCCCAAGGCAAGGTCGCGAGCGAGGTGACGGCGGGCGGCGACACGATCGCGCTGCGCGTGCCGGATCATCCGATCGCGCGCGCGCTGATCCGCGCCGCGGGCGTGCCCGTCGCGGCGCCGAGCGCCAATCGATCCACGTCAATCTCGCCGACGACCGCCGAGCACGTCCAAAAGAGCTTGGGAGACCGGGTCGACGTGATCCTCGATGGAGGGGCCACCGGGTTCGGCATCGAGTCGTCGATCGTGGACGTGACGTGCGCGCCCGCGGCGCTGCTGCGGCACGGCGCGATCCCGCTCGCGCTCCTGGCGAGGCACGCCGCGATCCTCGACAAAACAAGCGTCCATGCGCCCGAGGGCGAGCGCGCGCGGGCGCCGGGGATGCTCAAAAAACACTACGCTCCGGCCGCGATCGTCGAGATCGTGGAGCCGGGCGAGGTCGCGCAACGGGTGATCGCCGCTCGGGCTTCGGGCGAGCGCGCGGCCTCGCTGGAGCGAGCGCCCGGCTCATCCATCAGCGCGCCTTCGGCCGTGCTTCCTCCCGATCCCGAGGGGTACGCGAAGGGCCTTTATGCGGCGCTCCACGCGCTCGAAGACGCGGGCGCCGAGCGGATCGTGGTCGCCGAGGTGCCCGAGGGGGACGCGTGGGCCGCGGTGCGCGATCGGCTCTCGCGCGCCTCGGCGTGACAAGACGGCCTGTTTTGTGGCAAACCTCGTTACGGCGATGAAGGCGCGCTTCGCATCGATGATCACGCTCGCGGCTGTGCTCGCCACAGGGCACAGCGCGCGCGGCGCGCTGCTCGACACGCCGCCGAAGCGCGTGGTCTTCAAGCTCGACGCGCCCGAGGTGCGGCGGCTGCCGCTGCTCGAAGCGTTTTACGAGGCGGATCGCGATCCTTCGTCGAGCCTGCGCCGCTACTTGGGCGGGCCGTACGGCCGCTGGAAGCAGTCGCCGTGGATCACGTTGCCGTGGCTCGACACGGGCGAAGGCGGCGCCGCACGATCCGTGGATCCCCTTCGTTTTTCGGCCGATGCGGACGATCACCGGTTCGGCTTCGAGGCCGACGACGAGCCCGCGCTGCGCTTCGTGGCCGAGCCCGCGAGCACGTGGCCGAGCCATCTCGATCCGTCGTTCGTCGCGCCGCTGCTCGGATCCACGGGGCCGAGCCTCAAGGGCAACGGCTTCGACGTGCTCTGGTCGCTGCCGCCTCGCAAGCCCGTGCGTGATTGGCGCTGCCGCAGGTGGCCCGTGCGCCTGTCGCGCATCAACGGCGAGACCGACATGATCGCGCTCGTCAAATGTGATGGAACCATCGCGTCCGAAGCGCTCGATCGCGTCTCGTGGATGACGCGCGTGCCCGAGGCTCCGCGGTCCGGCGAGCTGCTCCCCGACGAGCCTGATCCGCGGGCCGCGGCGCGCGGCGAGTGGGTGACCGGCGTGCGGCTCGTTCACCCGAGGCTCGTGTGGGCGCTGCAAAAGATCGCCGACGCGTTCCCGTGGAAGGCCATCTACATCTACAGCGGCTATCGGCCCGAGCACGACAAGAAGCCCAAGCCCGGGTCGCACCACAGCATGCACAGCGAGGCGCGCGCGGTGGACATCGCGGTGCTCGGCGTGCCGCAGGCCTCGGTGTTTCAAGCGTGTCGCGCGCTCACCGACGTGGGCTGCGGCTTCTATCCGAACAGCAAGTTCGTGCACGTGGACGTGCGGCGATCGGGGAGCGGCCATCCGTTCTGGATCGACATCTCGGGGCCCGGCGAGCCCGCGCACTACGTCGATTCGTGGCCCGGCGTGGTCGAGAGCGGCGCGCTCGTGTGGGATCCCGATCAGAAGGCGAAAGAGCGTTCGAACGTGCCCGGGAGCGACCCGAGCTGCACGCGGCGCACTGGGCCTTAGTCACGGCGAAATCATCGCGCGTTCGCGATGAACCACGCGCATCATTCTCTGTTAAGCTCGCCGCCCGAAACCGAGAAGGAGCGCACATGGCCGAGCTCAGGATGGTCGACAAAATCGCTTCGATGCAGGACTACGCGCAGTACCGCGATCTGTCCTGGGAAGGGACGTTCGAAGAGTATTTGCAGATCGTTCGGAAGAGCCCCGAGGTCACGCGCAACGCGTTCCAACGCGTCTACGACATGCTCATCCGCTACGGCACCGAGGAGTACACGGACAACAAGAAGAAGCTCGTCCGGTACAACTTCTTCAAGGATGAGCAGGCCGGCGGGCAAGACGGGATCTTCGGGCTCGACATCCCGCTCATGCGGCTCGTCCACATCTTCAAGGCTGCGTCCGAGGGTTATGGCCCCGAGAAGCGCGTGATCTTGCTGCACGGGCCGGTGGGATCGTCCAAGTCGACGATCGCGCGCCTGCTCAAGAAGGGGCTCGAGCACTACTCGACGACGCCCGACGGCGCGCTCTACACGTTCGACTGGATCGGGCTCGACGACGTCGGCATGGCGGGCGCCGAGAGCGCGCGCTTCAAGTGCCCGATGCACGAGGAGCCGCTCCGGCTCATCCCGCCCGCGTGGCGCCCGCGCGCCATCAAAGACCTTGGTTTGTCGAGCGATCGCTTTCAGGTGCGCGTCGACGGCGACCTCGATCCTGCGTGCCGGTACATCTTCAACAAGCTGATGGACAAGTACGGCGGCGACTGGTCGAAGGTGATGCAGCACATCCGCGTCCGCAGGCTCACGCTCGCCGAGAAGGACCGTGTCGGCATCGGCACCTTCCAGCCCAAGGACGAGAAGAACCAAGA
>CAYTJL010000142.1:0-24938 GCA_964437785.1 uncultured Polyangiaceae bacterium | reverse complement strand
ATCGATGGCACAAAGGCCACAGTCGTCGAAACGAGGCGTACGTCCGGGCGCGCGCTCGAGCTTCGGATGTTGTGCCGTACGGGGCGGTGGAAAGAGGGGCTCACGAGCGCGCTCCGCCTGCTGCGGAGCGGGGCTGGCAGCTTCGAGGATGACGCATTCGCCGAGGCCGTGCGCTTCGAGTGCGCCCATCGACTGGGCCGGCGCTCTGCCGCTGGCAAGCTCTCGGAGCGAACGATCGCGCTCCTTCGGAGCGCAGGCCAAGGTGCTTGGGTGGACCGGCTCGCATCTGAAAGGCAAGTCGAATGACAACCATGGTCCCGCTCGATATCGAGTCCCTTCAAGACGCTGTCCGAAAGGGGCTGCGCCCCAAGTTTCTCTTCTTCTGGGGCCACACCGGCAAGAGCGGCGGCGCCTTTGGCAAGGAGTGCCTCAGCCAGTGGTACGTGATTCAGAATTTGCCGCTCGCCGTCAGCCCAAACCCGCCCTGCGACCCATAAGGCGCCATGGCCCACGAGCGCTCTTCGCGGTTGGCGGTCCACCGTTGAGGCGTCTTGTGCGCGAGGAAGATGGTGTCGAGCAAGGTGCCGAGCATCGATCCTGCGATGGCGCCGTAGCCCGGCCCAAGGGGCATGTCGCGAAAGCCGTTACGGCACTCGGCGCCGGGCGGACACTTGCTCTCGATCGCGATGCCGACCCCATAACCAATAGCCACGCCCACGGCGCTCGAAGCGGCGTGGAGCCCCAAGCTGCCGAGCGCGGCGCCGGGCCTGCCGTGCGCCAAGTGGACGAACGCAGGGACGATGTTGCGGCCTGCGAAGCCTCCGATGAAGGCCCCCTTGCCGCCGGGGGTCGCGTAAAACGCGGTGCCCGTGAACATCGCGATGTCGAAGGGCAGCGTGGCCAAGATGGTTTGCCAGCCATACCAGTTCCAAGGCGTGCGCCGGACGCTGTCAGGCACGTTGACGGAGGGGGGCGCCATCATAGGAGCCTTCGCCTCGATCATGAGCGGCGCCAAAGGCGGCTTCGCCGCGGGGGGCGCGTCGTCCGCGCGGGCGGGAGATGGGATGAGGATCGAGGCGAGCGCGAGCGACGAGGTCGCGAGCACGCGCGCGACGCGGCCCCCGTTCCCAAGGGTCCTCGAAGCAAGAGCGGTGAGCGAAGGCGCGTGCATGATGGGTGTCTCCGGGGTTTGAGTTCGGAGCACCCCCATCGCAACGCGCGGGCCAACGTGGGTTTTACGGGGAAAGAGCGATCTTTTGAAGATCGGTTTGGGCCGCCGCCGTCCTTCGTACCGTCTTGTGGACCGTCCAAAGCGCGCGCGCTCACGCCTCGGGCGCGGTGTACTCGGCGATGATCCGGGCCGCGCGCTCCGACACGACGACGCGCACCGCGAGGAACCGGGGGTGCTCGCGGATCGGTTCGAGGATCTGGCAGCCCTTCATCCACGCGAGATCGAAGAGCCCCGCGCTCGATGCGGCGCGCTCGACCGCGGCGAGCGATCGATCGTAGTCGCCCACGAACGCGGCGCACTCGGCCTCGATCTGCGTGAACATGCAGCGCGTTCGCAGCACGACGCTCGGATCCTGCATGAACGAGAGCGCCTTCGTCGGATCGGCCCCCGTCAGGATGAAGGTGAACATCGCGTTGGAGAACTGCCCGGCGGGCGACGTCGCTTCGAAGCTGCCGAGGAGCCTCTGCGCGACCTCGCGATCGCGCCGCCACACCGCGACGCGCGCGACGTACGAGATCCAAATCTCGCGATCCGTCGGCAAATCGAGGAGGGCGTACGTCCGGTCCCACGCGTCGCGCAGCGCGAACATGCGGCTCAACGTGGTGCGCGCGACGTGCACCGTCGGCTCGATCGAGAGGCACGTCTCGAGGTGCCAGCGCGCGGCGTCGAAGTGGCCTGCTTCGGCGAGGATCCTCCCGAGGAGGTCGTGGGCCTCGGCGTTCCACGGCGCGAGGCGCAGCGCGTGCCGCGCGGGCTTGATGGCGCCGCTCTCGTCGCCGCCTTGGTAGCGCACCACCGCGAGCGCGACGTGCGACTCGGGCAGCTCGGGCGCGAGCTCGACCGCGCGCTCGGCCGCGCGGCGCGCCATCTCGGACGCGCGCGGATCGGGCTTCCAAAGCCGCGCGCGCGCCATCGCGTACCCCGCGAGGATGCGCGGATCGTTCGGCGCGCGCTCGAGCGCCTTTTCGAAGAGCGCGACGGACTGGCCCGCCATGTCGTGAAAGAAGCGGTGATAGAGCGAGCGCGCGCGCAGGTACAGATCGAGCGCCTCGGGATCGGTCGGCGCTTTGCGCGCGGGCGCGTCGTGATTCACCGTCAGCGCCTCTTTGACCGCCGCGGCGAGATCGTCGCTCACCGCGAGGATCTCGGCCTCCGGGCGATCGAAGCGCTTGGCCCAGAGCTGAAAGCCGTCCTCCACGCTGATGATGCGCGCGCTCACGCGCAGGCCCGCGGGCGCCTTGCGGACGCTGCCCTCGATCACGATCTGCACCGCGAGATCGCGCCCGATCTCACGCGCGTCGCGGCCCTCGGCGGGGACGCGCGACACCGCGCCGCGCGAGCACACGCGCACGCCCGGCGTCATGCTGAGCACGTCGATGAGGTCGTCGGTGAGGCCGTCGGCGAGGTAGTCGTGATCGGGAGAGCCCGCGTAACGGAAGGGCAACACCGCGACGCGCTTGCTCGTGTCCGAAGGCAGATCGGCCGGCGATCGCGCGGCCGGGGAGAGCGCGACGCGCACGCCCGAGTCGCTCGCGATCGTGGCGGACGCAGCGGGCGAGGAGGGCGCCGCTGAAGGGAGCGGCATCGGCGGCAGCGCCATCACGGGCATCGTGAGCACCGCGAGATCCGAGGTGAGCGCCTCGACCGTGGGATAACGGCCCTCGCGATCGGTCGCCATGCAGCGCATGGTGATCGCGCCGAGCGCGGGCGGGATGTCGGCGCGGATCGCGCGCGGATCCGGCGGCGGCATGAAGACGCGCGCGGTCGCGATCGCGAGGACCGTGTCGCCTTGCCACGCGCGCGCGCCGGTCAAGAGCTCGTAGAGCACCACGCCGAGCGCGTAGATGTCGGCGCGCGTGTCGGCGGGTTGGCCGCGGACCTGCTCGGGCGACATGTACGCGGGCGTGCCGGTGATCGCGTTGGTGCGCGCGTCCGACGCGGCGACGCGCGCGATGCCGAAGTCGGTGACGACCACGCGGCCCGCGCGATCCAGCAGGATGTTGTCGGGCTTGAGATCGCGGTGCACGACGCCCGCGGCGTGCGCGGCGGCGAGGCCCGCGCAGATGGACATGGTGATCGAGACCGCGCGCGCGATGCCGAGCGGGCCTTCGCGCGCGATCACGTCCGAGAGCGACTCGCCCTCGACGAGCTCCATGGTGAGGAACTTCTCGCCGCCGTCCTCGCCGACGTCGAAGACCCGCGCGACGTTCGGGTGCGTCACCTTGCGCGCGAGCTTCACCTCGCGGCGAAAGCGCTCGAGCGTGTCGGGCACCGACGCGAGCTCGGGCCGGAGCACCTTGAGCGCGACCATCTCGTCGAGCTCCATGTCGCGGGCCCGGTACACGCTGCCCATCCCGCCCGCGCCGAGCAAGCCCCAGATCTCGTAACGGCCCGCGAGCACCTTGCGCTTCACGCTCCCCGACGGGAGCGAGAGCGCCGGATCCGAAGCGCTCTCCGTCGTGGCGATGCTCACCTCACCCGAGATCGAAGCGACGAGCGTTTGCTCCAGCGGATCCGCCATCGGGGGCGAGCTTATCATCGCGTCGCAGCGATGGTGTGGGCGTCGATCAGCGCGCTTTGCTCTTCCCCGCCGCGGAGAACAGCTTTTCGAGCACGATCACCGGCAGCACCCGCCGTTGCCCTCTTGCGTCGGTGTAGTCGACCTCATAGGCATCGAGGCCGGCGGCCAACCTCGGCTTCGAGCGCTTTTGAAGGGTGCCTGATGAGGGGTTGTCGCCGGCCTCGGGCAGCTCCCCCGAGCCGGAGGCGCTCCAACACACGAACGCGTCAATCGCGTCGAAGAAGTGGTTGATCGCCCGGTTCCCCTGGATTTGATACTTGAACTCGACCCTGGCGTAAGCCTTCGGCGGATCGAACAAGGTCCGCTCGATGACCTGGGCGATCGCGTCGACGCCGATCCGGGTGTCATATTCGATGACACGCAGCGGCACCCGATATCGGCCCGACAGGAGAGCGTAAAGGTGGAAGACCTCCTGCTCGTTCTTGGGCTTGGGGAGCCGCAGCGACGCGTCGTCGGCGAGCAGCTTGAGGCCCTCCACGTGGGCCGGCTCGACGTCGTTGCCGCTCTTCTTGAACCATTGAACCACGTCGTCGACGCGCTCGTTGATCGCGTCGACCTCCTTGGATCGTTTGCCGTGCACGACGGCTTGTTGAAGGTTCTCGATCCACTCGCGGAACGAGTCCTCCTTCAACGCGACGGCGATCCTGTCCGCGACGAGGTTGACGATCCGCTCCTCGTGCTCCTTCATGTTCGCCATGCCATTGCGGTTCGCGGTGAGCACGAGCGCTTGATGGTTGATGAACACCTGCCAAAAGCGTGTCTTGCTCAGGTCGAAGCGGAGCCTCTTTTTAGCCTTCTCGGTGGCCCTCGTGAGCGCGCTCTGGAGCAGGTCATTGCGCTGGACGACAGGTACGAAATCTTTACAAAGCCAAAGCCCGAATCGCTCGTCGAATTCGTACTCGCCTGCTACCCCCTGACGGGATCCTTCGAGGTACGACTGGATCTGCCTCCGTTGCCCCTCCACGCGCATGACGACGCCGTAGGGCGACTCATCCGCGAATGAGTCCACCGGCGTGAGACACAGCGCCGTCAGGTCGTCACGCACGCGGCGAGCGCCCCTCTCGGCCTCGTGATGATCCGCGAAGCGATGCCCGAACGCCGCCAATCCGGGGCTCACCTTCTCCCATTTGGACACGTCCTCCCGCCACGGAGAGAGGAATTGAGGAGCAAGACGGCTTGGACCGAACCCGAGGGGTCGATAGTCGTCTTCCCCATTGACGCGCAGGTAGACGGTCAGCGGGATGAGGAGCGACTCGTGCACGCGCAAGCGGGAGAGCTCCTTCTTGGCGTGGATGACGTCGTGAAACTCCGCGCGTGACCGAAAGACGCCGGATCGGATGTCTCCGATGACGGTGAACCAATCACAATAGCTCTCGATGGATCGCCGGCTCAAGAGCCGCTCGGGCGCGTCCTGAAACTGGCAACCTTCCACGAAGATCGCGACCCCGCTCTTGTCCAACAGCCCCACCGCCGCGAGCTCCTTCGCGAGGGGGTGCCCATCGGGCAACGTGGAGAGCTCGACCTCGTTGGAGTCCGATTCGAGCGGGTTGTCGAGCGTGGTCAGGCTCCAATGGGCCTCGCCCGCGCGCCGCGTTGCGACGTTCAAGCGCCGTGAAGCAAAGAAGAGCTTCGTCCCATGACCCTTGTAACCAATCGCGTTTTGCCCTGCGGGCTTGACCGACGTCGAGATCCCCCAGAAGGCTCCCAGCTCCGCCTCGTTCATCCCTTCGCCGTCATTGATGATCCAGACGTCGACGGGGTGCGCGGGGGGCGCCCCGCGGGAGGTCCTGATCCAAGCCGTAGAAGCCCTGTGATCCCTCGCGTTCGAGAGCGCCTCTCTCACGAGCTCCAGCGCGTCGACCTTGTTGTTGGCGAGCTCGCGGACGAGGTTCTTGCGGTCGATTTGCCGAGGGATGTGCGCCATGATCGCGGTGGATGGTAGCCCTCGCCCCCGGAGAGAGTCAACCATCCACGCACGTCAACCTCCGTATCGCGCCAGGTAATCACGCATGCGGAGCTTCTTTACGGTGGCGTCCGAGGACATGTAACGAATGACGCCGAAGATGGGCCGCTCGGGCGCCCACGGCCTGTCGTAGCGGCCAAAGGTCCAAAAGATGCCTGAATACGAGTTGGGGTCGCGCCCGTCCACCGCATAACGGTTGTTGAGATCGATGAGCACGTTGAGCGCCTCTTCGGGGGATGGCGACCATTCGAGCACCTTCTTCCCCCAGAGCATGCGCAGGTAATTCTGCATCTTGCCCTCGCGCACGAGCTCGCGCTGCGCCGCGTTCCACACCGCGTCGTGCGTCTCGGCGGCTTCGAGCTGGGCCTGTGTGTAGACCCATTTGCGCGGATCGCTCCGGTGTTTGTCGAGCGTGGCCCTCGCCCACGCAGGGAGCGACTCCCAACGATCGTAGTCGTTGGGCATGTGCTCACAGAGGTTCAAGCCCACCTCGCGCCAGGTGAGCGCCTCGTCCAAGAACGCTTCGGCCGTAGGGCTCATCCCCCAAAAACCATCTTTGAGCCCGTTCACCTTCTCGGCGATCTTCGCGGGCGTCCACCCCTCCTCCGCGATGAGGCGCGCGAAGACCTCGTGGATCGAGAGATGCCCATAGTGCAAATAGGGAGAGAGCCCGCTCGCGACGTTCGCGTCCGGGTGGCTCCGCTCCTCGCCATATCGTGAGAGCCCGGCGCGGAGGAATCGATCGAGCGCCTTTTGAGCCTCCCCCCCGCCCCCGCGAGAGGCCGCTCGTCCTACGTTGTGATCGATGGGGAGCGCCGCGAGGGCCTTGGGCTCACAGGCGAGGATCGCGGGGCTCGCGGCAGGCCAACGCGTGAGGATCGCGTCAGGCAGCTTGGGAATCGCGGGGAGCCCGGCGCCCCGGAGCGGATCCTCCAAAGGCACATGGGAGAGGTGACCGGGCAAGTTGCGCTGGAGGAAATAGCGAAACGCCCGCGCGGTCGAGAACACTTGTCCTCGCGGGGCGGTGACGGGCAAGAGGCCATTGCCGTCGACCCGCTCCATCGCGACGGGGCAGATCGAGGCCGCGCGCGCGACCATCCTGGGCAGGAAGAAGCATGGATAATGGTCGGTGACCACGACCGCCGCGCGCGAGGCGAGCGCCTCGAAGAGCCCTTTGCCCGCGCCCTCCTCGGGCTCCACGTAGGGATGATACAAAACCCCTTTGCCCGCGCCCGCGCCTGCGAACGATCGTTGGTTGTGGGCCATCCCCTCGATCGCGAACGCATGGAGCCTGTCGTTCGCCCAGCGGTAGCCGGACCGGAGCGCCTCCAGCACCACGAGCGGTTTGCCGAGAGCGCGCGCGTGCTCCACGGCCCGCTCCAGGCCGAAGTTGTAACGGGCGCGGCGCGCGGCGATCATCCAATAAAGGACGTAATCGCCCGAGGGGCGCGCAGGGTTCTTGTTGCAAGCGTCAATCCGGGTGGGGGGAACGGGCACACCCCTCGTTACCATACATCATCGGGCTTGCGCGCGGCCGGCGGGAGGGGCACCGTCGCGGCCCTCATGACGTCGCCTCGCACCATCGATGTGCCGCACCGCGGGCCGGGCCTCTTGTCGCGCGCGCTCTACAACAAGGATCTGGCCTTCACCGAGGAGGAGCGCGACGCGCTCGATCTGCGGGGGCTCTTGCCCGCGCGGGTCCTCACCATCGAGGAGCAGGTCGGGCTCGAGCTCGAGCGCGTGCGCGCCATGCGCGACGACCTCAACAAGTACGTGGTGCTCTCGGCGCTCCAAGATCGCAACGAGACGCTCTTTTACCGCGTGCTCCTCGACAACCTCGAAGAGCTGATGCCCATCGTCTACACGCCGACCGTCGGGCGCGCGTGCCAGCGGTACAGCCACATCCTGCGCCGTCCGCGCGGCCTTTGGATCACCCCCGACGACGTCGAGCGCATCCCGGCCATGCTCGCGAACGGGCGCCACGACGTGCGGCTCATCGTCGTGACGGACAACGAGCGCATCTTGGGCCTCGGGGATCAAGGCGCGGGCGGGATGGGCATCCCCGTCGGCAAAATCGCGCTCTACACCGCGTGCGCGGGCATCTCGCCGAGCCTCACGTTCCCCATCTCGCTCGACGTGGGGACCGATCGCAAAGAGCTGCTCGACGATCCCTTCTACGTCGGTTACCGCAAGCCGCGCCTGCGCGGGCCCGCGTACGACGCGCTGGTCGAGGCCTTCGTCGCGGCCGTCTCCAAGGTGTTTCCGCGCGCGCTGCTCCAGTGGGAGGACTTCAAGCAGCACAACGCGCTTCGCTTGTTGGAGCGGTACAGAAGGCGTTTGCCGAGCTTCAACGACGACGTGCAGGGCACCGCGGGCGTCGTCGTCGCGGGCATCCTCGCGGCGATGCGCAAGCTCCGCACGAAGATCTCCGAGCAGCGCCTCGTGTTCTTGGGCGCGGGCGCGGCGGGCACGGGCATCGCGGCGCTGGTGCGCGCGGCGATGCGCGAGGAGGGCATGACCGAGGGCGACGCGCGCGCGACCATGGTGACGCTCGACTCGAAGGGGCTTGTTTATGAGGGGCGCGCGGGCCTCGACGACGAGAAGCGGCCCGCCGCGATCGGCGCGAGCGAGATGCGCCGCTTCGGCTTCGAGGCGGGCGCGACGTACGACCTCGAAGCGGTGATCGCGCGGGTGAAGCCCACGATTTTGGTCGGCACCGCGGGCACGCCCGGCGCGTTCACCGAGGGCGCGATCCGCGAGATGGGCAAGCACGCGGAGCGGCCCATCGTGTTCCCGCTCTCGAACCCCACGGCCAACTGCGAGGCCACGCCCGCCGACATCCTCGCGTGGACCGACGGGCGCGCGGTCGTCGCGACGGGGAGCCCGTTCGCGCCGGTCGAGCACGGGGGAAGGACGCACGTCATCGGTCAAGGCAACAACGTCTTTGTGTTCCCGGGCGTGGGGCTCGGCGTGATCGTGAGCGGCGCGCGCGAGGTGACCGACGCGATGTTCCTCGTGGCCGCGCGCGCGCTCGCCGAGAGCGTCACCGAGGAGCGGCTCGCGACGGGCGCGCTCTACCCGAGCCCTTCGGCGTTGCGCGACATCTCGCGGAAGATCGCGGTCCGCGTCGTCGCGCACGTGCGCGGCGTCGGGCCGAGCGCGCACGAGGAGATCGAGCGCGAGGTCTCTGCGGCCATGTGGTATCCCGAGTACGCGCGCTATCGCGCGGTGTGAGGCCGAGCATCGATGATCGATGAGAGGCGCGCTCTACGGGGCGAGATGACTTCTTGCCCGGAGGATGGGAGAGCGACTATGAGGGCTCTCTGATGCCGACGATTCACATCCGCCGCGCCCACGGGCTCTCGTCCGCCGAGGTGCGCTCTACGGCCGAGGGGCTCGCGCGTCGCATCGAGCAGAGGCACGCGGTGCGCTGGCGCTGGGAGGGGGACGCCATCGAGCTCAAGGCGCCTCCCGGCCCTGCGAGCGGCGCGCGCGGGCGCGTGACCGTGGGGGAGGGCGCCGTCGCCATCGAGGTTCATCTCCCGCTCGCGCTCTATGCGCTCAAAGGGATGGTCGAGCGTCGTTTGCTGGCCAAGCTCGACGAGATTTTGGGCGTAGAGCCCGCGTACGCCGGCCAATAAGCCATCTGCCCCGGACGAGGAGCATCACCTTGCTCCCCGGCCATCGCGCGGGTACATAGAGATCATGTATCCCTCTCCGAGCGCTGCGGCTGCGGCACAGCTCAAGCACCTGGCCAAAGGCACACACGTCATTCAAGCGAGGCTGGTCGTCGACGAGCAGTTGGGGGAGGGCACGTTTCGCCGGCTCTCCCAAGAGGCGGGGGGCAGCTTCCAAGAGCTGCTACCGATGATGTGGTATGACCTCGACGTGCTGCTCAAGGTGCTCTCCGCCGCGGCGCCGCTCATGAACAAGGACCTCGAGACGCTCACCACCGAGGTGGCGACGCGCAACGCGAGGAACGATTTGACCACCGTCTACCGCGTCTTTTTGCGCATCCTCCGGCCCGGCATCGTGCTCGGCTTCATGCCGCGCATGTGGGAGACGTATTTTCGCTTCGGCTCCGTCAAGGTGCTCACCAACGCGACCGGCCGCTTCGCGCTCGTCACCCATGGTATCCCGGAGCGATATCTGCCTTGGCTCCGCGGCGGTTGGCTCGGCTTTTTGCCGGAGACCATCCGTGTCGCGGGCGGCACCAACGTCGATGTGACGGTGGACAAACCGGAGCCCGACGGAAAGCCCGGTAGTTTTCGGGTGACAGTCCGCGCGAGCTACCGGTAACCTCCCCACGATGAAGCGTCGCGCCCTGCTCGTTGGCAGCTTGCCGTTCGCGGACGAAGAGGCGTGTATGACTCGCGCGCTCGACGCGCTCGGGCCTCATCTCCTCTCGTTGCCAGACGGCGAGATCGGCGACAAAAGCGCGGCGTTCCCGCGCGGCAACCGCGTCGCATGGGTGATGTCTGCGGTCGAGGCGCTCACCGCGGACAGCGCTTGTTTTCGTGTGGTGAGCGAGCCGACGAGGAGCCGAGAGGACGGGCTCGCCACGAGCTATACGACGATTCAAAAGCTCGTTCCTCGCCTGCCCCCCGCCGAGATCGCGCGCCGGGTGAGCTTCGGATATGACACGTACTTTTCGCGGAGCTATCCTATCTTCCGCGCGCTGCGCGAGGCGCGGGGGCTCCCCGGGCTCACGATGCAGGTCGGCGTGCCCACGGGCTTCGCGCTGGGCTTCGCGTTCGCGAGCAAGCTGGATTGGATCCGCAACACGGGCGCGATGAGCGCGGTGATCGCCCGCGAGGTGAGCGCCATCGTCGAGGCCGCGGGGGACGACGTGGTGATTCAAATCGAGGTGCCGCCGGAGGTGTACGCGGCGAACATGTTGCCTTCTTGGCTGCTCAAGGTCGCGCTCATGCCCATCGTGGACATGCTCGATAAGCTCAGCGTCCCTACGACGCTCGGCTTTCACCTTTGTTTGGGGGATTTTCGCAACGAGGCGCTCGTCCATCCCAAGACGCTCTCCAAGCTCGTCGCGTTCGCGAACGCGCTGCCGAAGCTCGTCCCGGCGCGCCATCGCCTCGCGTACGTGCATCTCCCGCTCGCCGAGGGCAAGGATCCGCCGCCGCTCGACGCGGGTTATTACGCGCCCTTTCGCGACATCGTAGCTCCCGAGGGCGTGAGGATCGTCGCGGGGTTCGTCCACGAGGGCCGGAGCCTCGATGAGCACCGGCGGATCTTGGGCGCCATCGAGGACGCGCGCGGGCGAGCGGTGGACGTCGCGAGCTCGTGCGGGCTCGGGCGCCGCTCCGCGGAGGTGGCGAGTCACCTCCTCGGCGTCACGGCCAAGCTCGTCGACGGTTGACGCCATGGGCCTCGAATTATACGCGTACGCGGCCTCCTACGATGAGTGGGCGTCGCTCTACAGCTCCCGGGACGACGCGTTCTGGAGGCGCTTGCTCCGCTCGCGGAGATCGGCTGTCCGGTCGTACCTCGGCATCAAAGGGCCTCTGCCCAAAACGACCTCGACGAGCGTCCCCCGAAACCTCGAACCTTTGTACGAGATCCTCACCGGCGGGTCGTGTCGCAACGAGGAGCCCCACCGTTATGCGTACGCCATGATCGCTTGTCTCGCCGGCATGGGCGCTCCCATCGGCACGTCGGGCGGGAGCTATGGCCGCTTCGCGAGCGCCTCCGTCACGGTTCATGATCTGGGCGAACGAGCATCCATCTTGCCCGACCTCGACATGGATTGGCCGCTCCCGGGCGTGAGCACCCCTGACGGTCCTTACAACTGGGTCGAGCGCAGGGCCGATGTCGCGCCGCGCGCTCGCGAGCTGCGGGCCCTCGTGGAGAGGCTCGCCAAACCGCTCTCCGATCCTTCGAATGAGCGTGTCAAAGACACGCTCCACGACTACGTCCGGCTCTATGAGGCGGCGGTGTCCGCCGGCGCCGACCTCATCGTGGTGTGCCATTGAAGTCCCTTTATTTGGACCTCGGGCTCATCGTCGTCCCGGGCGTGCACCCGCCGGAGGAGGCGGCGCTCGCCATGGGTCGAGAGGTCGTGTTCGACGGCAAGGGCCCACGGCGGCTCGCCCTCGCCTCGACGCTGCACGATCTCGACGGCGACGCTTACAACAAGTCTCGCTTCGCCGTCTTCGCGTCTCGGGAGCGGACCATCATCGCCCCGCCGGGCGGGTATATTTGCAGTCGTATGGGAGATCCGTTGGTGCCGCTCTCGCGTCGTTATGGCGAGGTGTTCTTCTTCGCCTCCTATTGGGCGCAGCCCGAGATGGCTCACGTCGTGAACGGCGAATACCGCGCGCGGGTGGGTGAGGGGGAGGCGCTCCCTCCAGGGGGGTTCTGGGGCGTCACCCGAGAGCTCAGCGCCAATACGCTCCATGAGGTCATCACCAAGGCCTTCACGGCCTGTGCGGGCGAGCCTTGGGAGGCGCTCTTTCCCCGGCAGGGGGCCGAGGCCCATTTCTTCCATTGGCAAGGCTCGGAGTAAGGAGCGCGCGCGGGCGCTTTGTCATCCTTCGATGGCGCGGAGGGCCGAGGCCAAACATGCCTCCTCATCCATGTTCGACACGTCGAGCGCGAGCCCGCGTCCGGCCACGCGCCGGCGGAGCCCCGATTGATAACGACGCGCGATGGTCTTGGCGATGCTCGGATCGAACGTCACGCGATCACCGGCGGTGACGCCTCGCTCCCTCAAGCGGGTGATCCGCTCCTGCTCGCCGAGCGTCACCACGAGGGTGACGTCCGCGGGATAAAGCCGCTTCTCGACCTCGCGGAGCGCGAGCGTGACCCCCCTCGACGACGCGTACGCCCACGTCGAGAGCCAATACCGATCGAGGACCACGTCGCGGCCGCGCGACGTCTCCTCGCGCGCGACCTCGCTCGCGTGCGCGACGGAGGCCGCATAAAAGAGCTGCGTAGCGTCGGGCGAGCGTTGATAAAGGGCGTCGAACGCGGCCCGCTCGTCCCGCACCGTTCGATCCGGCGTCGCCAGCGACAGCGCGCCGAGCCTCGTCGCGAGCCGTTTGGCCAGCGTCGTTTTGCCTGCCCCGTCGAGCCCTTCGAGCACGATCAAACGACCTCTCATGTGTCCTCCCCAACGTGGATGGCCAGGATCTCGAGCGTGCGGGTGCGGCCTCCGAGCACCACCTCGCGCTCGTCGCCCACCGCCGCGCCTACGAGCGCAGCGCCAAGGGGCGAGTTGTAACTCACGCGCTGCGCGGCGGGATCACCGTCGTCCCACCCCGCGATGAGCACCGTGCGCTCCTCTCCCTCGTTCGATTGATACCGGACGCGCGCGCCCACCGAGACGTGATGGACCTTCGCGTCCGGGCCCACGACATCAGCGTTGTTGAGCACGTGCTCCAGATCGCGGACGCGCCGCGAGAGCTGGTGCATTTGGCGCTGGTTCTCTTCGAACGCGAAGTTGTCGTGCCAAACCGAGCTGTCACCCGCCTCCCGCGCCTCCGGGTTGTTGTTGCAAATGGCCTTGTACGCCCCGCGCGCCTCGGCGACGCGGGCGCGGAGCCTCTCAAAGCCCCTCGGTGTAAAGAAGTATCGTTTGGGATCATTCGTCATCACATGCCTCCTCTCACGAGCGCGTGTCGAACCCTCGTTGCGATCTCGTCCGCCAAGCTCTCCGGGGGCTCGGCGTCGGTGACGGCGCGCGCCAACGGGGCGAGGCCGAGCGCCGCCGCCCAACGAACGCTCGCGGCGCCGACGTCGAGGAAGAACGAGAGCTGCCCCGCCTCGGTCTTCCGGCGCGCCAGCACCTCCCGCGACGCCGTGACCTCGATCATGAGCGTCGGTTGTCGCTTCACCGAGGCGATGATCCGAGGATGATATCGATCCACCACAAGCGGGCTCCGGGCCGCCGCGTACGCGAGGTTGCCCGGGTGCCACGTCTCGACCAGCCGGTGCTCGCGCGGGTCCCAAGCTTCGTCCCGCGCGAGCTCCTCGCGGATCACGGCGTCGTCAAACGCTTCTTGCGGATCGTGCGCGGTGACCGCGGCGGGTCGATGCGCGTGATCCTCCGCGAGCCTCCGCCCGATCTCGTCGTGAGACGCCCAGCCGAGGCGCGCCGCGAGGGCGGCCCCGAGCGTGGTCTTTCCAGCGCCGTGACAACCGATGAGCGCGATGATCATGTCACCTCCAAATCGTTTACGAGCTGCGCCCACGCGGCCCGCACCGCCTCTCGACCTCCTTTGGCGAGCGCGGGTAAGAGCGGAGCCCCGAGGTCCGGGCGATCCATACAGGGCCTCAAGATCCCTTCATGAGAGAGCCTCAACGCGACGATCCCCTCGCGACACCGCTTCTTCTGCGGGCAAGCCGCGCACGGCGTCCACGGCGCGACCGCGCCGAGCTGTTGATCTTTCACCTCGACCACGAGGCCGCTCGCGAGCCGCAAGCGCAGCGTCGTCAAGCTGTGCGGGTCGGGCTCCTCCCAGCTCTCCACGGGCTCGCCGGCGAGGCGGCGAAGCGCGTTGATGACGGTCCGATGGCTGAAGCTCGCTTGAGACAGATCGTCGAGCAACCCCAGGACACAACCTTTTTGCGGGGCCCACGCGAGCAACGCAGCGAGATCCGCCTCACAGCAAAGGCCCGTATAAACATAGTTGAGCTTCGTCGGGCGGCCCCGGGAGAGGACCGCTTCGATGAGCTCATGACGCAGATCGTAGTGGCGTGCGCTCCCGCCTCGGCGCGCAAAATCGCCGGCTCGAAAGCCATGGATCGTCACGTTGCACCGTGAGAGCCCGGCTTCGAAGCATCGATCGATGAGCCTGCGAGGCGCCGCGCCGGACGTGATGACGGACATATCCACGTTCGAATCGCGGGCTCGGATCGACGCGATGATGTCTGGGAGATCGCCCCGGATGAGCGGCTCTCCTCCGACGAATTTCAACTTTCGAACACCGCAGTCGAGCGCGGCGTGGAGCAGCTCCAGCAACGCCGGCGTGGAGAGCCCGCGCGCCGCCTCGGGCTCCGCGGGATCCCCCTCCATGTGACAATAACTGCATGAAAGCGGACATTGGGCAGTGACGACGACGCGAAGATAGGTGCCGATGCGCTCAGGTCGAACGAGAGCAACCATGCGTACGCCTCCGGTCACCGAGCGTTGGGCTCGGGTCGCGCCGCCCTCTATCGCAACCGCCGAGCCAGGCGGCGTGTGCCCGAACCCGCGTTATTTCCGCGGGTTTTGAGGGCTTCGCGACCTCCCTCGCGGATCCCGATCAGGCCCGCGACAGATCGCGATCTGCTCGACTGCGCGCTGTCGGATCGGTCACACTCCTCCGCGCTCTTCCGACACCCCGTACGCGATGCCTTCTCCCCGCCCCGCCCTCGCCCTCACCCTCCTGCTCCTCGCCTGCGATCGCCCGTCGCCGCCGCCCCCGCTCGCTCCTCAGCCCACCTCCTCGGTCGCCCCTCCTCCGCCCTCCGCCTTCGCCCAAGCTCCCTCCGCGTCCGCGTCGCTCGCTCCGCCGCCGCCTCCTTCGCCTCCCCCGCTCCGCGCGGCGGGTCCGTTTCTGGATCTGCTCCTCGACGGGCTGCCGACCGCGGTCATCGCCGTCCCGCTCGGCGCGCGCGGCAAGCGTCCTGTCGCGGTGGCCGCGCACGGCAACTACGATCGTCCAGAGTGGCAATGTCAGGTGCTCCGCGAGGTGGTCGGGCCCGACGTCTTCATCCTTTGTCCGCGCGGCGTGATGCGGCCCGACTCCCCCTCTCCCGACGACATCCGCTTCACGTATTCGCGTGACGCCGCGCTTGGCGCCGAGATCGACGCGGGCCTCGCCGCCCTCGAAAAGACCTATCCCGACTACGCCGACGTGCGCGAGCCCCTTTATACGGGCTTCTCGCTCGGCGCGATCATGGGCGTGGCCATCGCCTCACGCGATCCGTCGCGCTTTCGGCGGCTCGTGCTCGTCGAGGGCGGTCACGACAAATGGACCCACGCAAACGCCGTAGCCTTCGCCAAAGGAGGAGGCCTGCGCGTGCTCTTCGTGTGCTCGCAAGCCCATTGCGCGCTCGACGCCAAACAAGCATCCTCCCGCGTCGAGCGGGCGGGCGCGCTCGCCAAAGTAGTGCGCGCCAAAGATTCGGGCCACCGCTACGACGGCCCCGTCGCCGACACGACCAAGGGCGCGCTCGCGTGGGTGACCGAGGGCGACCCGCGGTTCTGAAGAGAACGGCGCTTAGCGATCACGCTGCCTGGTCGGCTTCGCCGAGCACCTCGGCGACGGACGTCGCGACGACGGCGCGTTCGAGCCAGCGTTCCAGCCGAGACGAGTCGCCCTCGCGCAGGATCCGTTCGCGCTCCGCAGCCGATGCGACGAGACCGCGAACACGGAGCACCGACAGCAAGGCTTCGGCACGCCCCTGCGCCACGTACTTCTTGGCGAAATCGCTCTGGTACTCGTAGCCCTTCATCATCTCCTCCAGCGCCCGGCGTGCGGCCTCGTTGAGAGAATTGTAGACGAGATCGTAGTAAAATCGCGCCCGTTCTTCGTCGAGGCGATCGATCGCCGGAAGGATGGCGGCGGCGATCGACGCACCCTGGTCGCTCTCCCCATGAGCCATCGCGGAGAGCACCGCGAGCTCAACGCGCCGCGCGGCCTCCTCCGCGTTCGTTACCAGCGGGATCGCTTCTCGCCGGAGCACCAACGGGTGTAGGACAAACCCGGAGGGCCCCACCTCGATGGGCTTGGCGCACCAGTCTGCTACGCGGGGATTGGGCGCCACGACCAATAGATTGGACTGGCATCGGTGCTGTTTGCGTCCATTGCAGAGATAGCTCGGCCAGACAAAAGGTTTCTCTTCGTCCTTTTGGAGCTGTACCTCGACGATGAGCACCAGGACAGGGCACTCGTCTCGAAGGAGCAAACACACGACATCTGCGCTGTATATGGCGGGCTTTACCTCAGTAAGATCAACGGATGCCAAACGCGCTTCCGTATACGCAGGCACGGAGACGCCAAGGGCTTCGACCAAGAGCTCCGCCGCCATCGCGGGACGGCTCTTGAAGAGATCGACGAGGATCTCATGGGCCATGGAGGGCATGGCGGCCACCCTTGCATAAAGAGACGGTGTCGTGCAACGGGCTTGGGCACCGCTACGACGGCCCGGTCGCCGACACCACCAAGGGCGCGCTCGCGTGGGTGACGGAGGGCGACCCGCGGTTCTAACGCTGCAAAATCGCAGGGCGCCGCGCTGATGCTTCCCTTGCGCCCGCGGCCCAACTATAGAACCCCTTGCCATGACGAAGACCTACGACGCGATCGTGATCGGCGGCGGCCCGGGCGGCTACCCGTGCGCCATCCGCCTCGGGCAGCTCAAACAAAAAGTCCTCTGCATCGAGAAGGATCAGCCCGGCGGCGTCTGCCTCAACTGGGGGTGCATCCCGTCCAAAGCCCTCATCTCGGCGGCGTCGACGTACGAGAAGATGCAGCACGCGTCGAGCATGGGCATCAAGGCGACCGGCGTCGAGCTCGACCCGAACGCGATGCAAGACTGGAAAGAGGGCATCGTCAAGCGCCTCACCGGCGGCGTCCGCACCCTCATCAAGGTCAACGGCGGCGAGCTCTACGCCGGCACCGCCACCATCACCGGCCCCCGCACCGTCTCGGTCGCGCTGCCGGGCGGCGGCACCGAGACGTTCGAGGCTGCCAAAGCCATCGTCGTCGCCACAGGCTCGCACACCATCGAGATCCCCACCTTCAAGTTCGACGGCAAACAGATCATCGGCGCCAAAGAGGCCGTCAGCCTGCGCGAGATCCCCAAACGCCTGCTCGTCATCGGCGGCGGCATCATCGGCCTCGAGCTCGGGATGGTCTATCAAAAGCTCGGATCGCAGCTCACCGTGGTCGAGGCGCTGCCCACCATCTTGACCGGCGTCGACCCGGAGTGCGCCAAGCTCGTCGAGCGCAAAATCGTGAAGCGCGGCGGCGTCATCCACACAGGCGCCAAAGCCCTCGGGTACGAAAAACAGGCCGACGGATCCATCGCCGTCAAGGTCGAGGTGGGCGGCAAACAAGACACCATCGTCACCGACGTGGTCCTCGTCGCGGTCGGCATGCGCCCCACGTCCAAAGGTGTTGGTTTGGAGCAGGTCGGCGTCCACGTCGACGCTCGCGGCTTCATCCCCACCGACGCGCAGGGCCGCACCAACATCCCCTCTATCTATGCCATCGGCGACGTGAGCGGCCCGCCGCTCCTCGCCCACAAAGCCACCAAAGAGGGTGAGGTCGTGGCCGAGGTCATCGCGGGCCACAAGGCCGCCAAAGATTGGGTCACCATCCCCGGCGCCATCTTCACCGATCCCGAGATCGCCATGGCCGGCATGACGGTCGAAGAGGCCAAGCAAAAAGGCATCGAGGTCTCGATTGGCAAGTTCCCCTTCGCCGCGCTCGGCAAGGCCATGGCCATCAACGAGACCGACGGCTTCGTCAAAGTCGTGGCCGACAAGAAGACCAAACAGGTGCTCGGCGTCCACATCGTCGGCCCCGAGGCCAGCACCATGATCAACGAGGCCGCGCTCGCGCTGGAGATGGCGGCCTTCCTCGAAGACCTCTCGTTCACCGTTCACCCGCACCCCACGCTCGGCGAAGCCATCATGGAGGCCGCCGCGGCCGCCATGGGCGCCGCCATCCACATTCAAAACCGCTGAATCATGGCCATCACCTACCGCGAGGCCGGCGTGGACATCGACGCCGGCGACGCGCTCGTCGACCGCATCGCCAAGCTCGCCAAGGCCACGCGCACGCCCGAGGTGGTGTCCGGCGTCGGCGGTTTTGCCGGCCTCTCGGCGCTCCCTCCGGGCCTCAACGATCCTCTCTTGGTGAGCGGCACCGACGGTGTCGGCACTAAGCTCAAGGTGGCCTTCGCCACCGGCGTCCACGACACGGTCGGCATCGATCTCGTGGCCATGTGCGTCAATGACGTGGTCACCGTCGGCGCGCGCCCGCTCTTCTTTTTGGACTACTTCGCGACAGGCAAGCTCGACGTCGACACCGGAGAGGCCGTGATCCGCGGCGTCGCGGAGGGCTGCAAACAAGCGGGGTGCGCGCTCCTCGGCGGCGAGACGGCCGAGCTCCCCGGCATGTACGCGGACGGCGAATACGACCTCGCGGGCTTCGCGGTCGGCGTGGTCGAGCGCAGCAAGGTGATCGACGGCAAGCGCGTGAGGCCGGGAGATCGGGTGATCGCCGTCGCGTCGAGCGGCCTCCACTCCAATGGATATTCGCTCGCGCGCCGCGTGATCGAGGGCGAAATGAAGCTCACGATGCGTGACTCATTGTCTGCGCTCGGCACCACCGTAGGCCAAGCGCTGCTCGTGCCGACCCGCATTTACGCGCGCGCGGTCGCGGCGCTCCTCGGTTTGGTGGGCGAAGGCGTGGTCGCGCTCTCGCACATCACGGGCGGCGGATTGCCTGGCAACGTGCCGAGGGTCTTGCCCGAGGGGCTCGGCGTCACGCTCGATCTCCAGTCCTACACGCGGCCGGCCATCTTTCGCGTCATCGCGGAGGGCGGCCCGGTCGACGAGCACGAGATGCGCCGCACCTTCAACCTGGGCATCGGCCTCGTGGTCGTTGTCCAAAAGGAGCACGCGCGCGCCGCGTGTGAGGCGCTCACCGCGGCGGGCGAGACCGCGTGGCCCATCGGCGAGGTCGTCGAGACCGGCGACGCGGCCTTCGAAGATCGCGTCCGCTTCTCTTCATAATCTGTATCCTCGCGGTATGCGCCGCGCCCTCATCGCCCTCTTCGCAGCCCTCCTCGCGCTCGTCGGCTCGCACCAATCCGCAGCGGCTTTCTGCGGGTTTTACGTGAGCGGCGCGGACGCGAAGCTCTTCAACAACGCGACCGTCGTCGTCCTCCTCCGCGACGGGATGCGCACCGTGCTCTCGATGCAGAACAACTACCAAGGTCCCCCCGAGGACTTCGCGCTGGTGATCCCGGTGCCGGTGGTGCTCCAAAAAGAGAACGTCAAGACCCTCACCAAAACCATCTTCGATCGCGTGGACCAGGCGGCCGCGCCGAGGCTCGTGGAGTATTGGGAGCAAGACCCTTGTCCGACCGAGATGCCGCGCTTCAAAGGGCGTCAGTTCGATCGATCGATCTCCGCCGCGCCCGCGCCCAGCGCCGCGGCGACGGCGAGCGCCGATTTGGGCGTCAAGATCGAGGCTGAATTCACGGTCGGCGAGTACAACGTCCTCATCTTGAGCGCCGAGGACGCGCTCGGGCTCGACACGTGGCTCCGGCGCGAAAACTACAAGATCCCGGCCGGCGCGGGCGACGTGCTGCGCCCTTATGTGCAAGGCGGCATGAAGTTCTTCGTCGCCAAGGTCGACGTCAAGAAGGTCACCTTCAAAGACGGTCAAGCGATGCTCTCGCCGCTCCGCTTCCACTACGACTCCGACACCTTCTCGCTGCCCATCCGCCTCGGCCTCATCAATTCGAATGGCGCGCAGGACCTCATCGTCCACATCTTGGGCAAGAAGCGTTATGAGGTGGCCAATTACCCCAACGTCACCATCCCGACCAACTTGGACGTCGCCGAGGCCGCGCGCGAGCAGTTTGGGTCGTTTTACGCCTCGCTCTTCGACGCCACGCTGGAGAAGAGCCCGGGCGCGGTGGTGACCGAATATTCGTGGGACGCGGGCTCGTGCGACCCGTGCCCCTCGCCCGCGCTCACGCCTCAAGAGCTGCTGACGCTCGGCGTGGACGTGCTGCCGTTCGCGCCGAACGACTACGAGAAGCGATATCCGTCCGCGTCTCTGTGGCGCAGGACGAGCGGCTTCGTGCTCACGCGCCTCCACGCGCGCTACACCAAGTCGTCGCTCGGCGAAGACTTGGTGTTCCGGGAGGCGACCCCCATTTGGGGCGGGCGCGAGGTGCGGAGCAAAGGGGGTGATCTCGAGCACGGCGCTTCGCCGGGATACATCAACAACTTCCAAGGTCGTTATGCCATCCGCCACCCGTGGACGGGGCCCATCACGTGTGTGTCGCCGAGGCGCGGTGTTTGGGGCGGGCCCCCGCAAGGGCACAAGGGCCATAGCGGGCCCCAGGCGGCGCGCGACCTGGCGTTCGTCAAGCGGGGCGCTTCCCTCACCTCGTTCCTGCGCTCCGACGTGCCCGAGATCGGGGTCCGGGCGAGCGGCCTCGCGCCGGGCGCGGCGCCCGTGACGGCGGAGGCGTACCTCCGAGTCGGCGTCATCTTCGTGGTCTTTTTGGGCACGCTCGGCCTCATTTACCGGATGTTGAACCGCGATAAAAACCCCGCGCGCGGATAGCGCTCTCATGTCCATTGGCGCGCCGCTCCCCGGCTGTGCTAGGAGGCGCACGTGCAAATCCCTCTCTCCGACGCCGACGTCGGCGCCCGCCTCGACAAGCTCATCGTCCAAAAGGTGCCCGGCTTGGGCCGCGCCGCGGCCAAACGCCTCTTCGCCGAGGGGCGCGTGCGCGTGCTCTACGGCGAGGGCAAGGGCCGTAAAGCCTCCAAGGGGGATGTCGCCCGCAAAGGCGACGTGTTGGAGCTCACGCTCGACGGGCCGCTCTCGGCCGAGGGCGGGGCCGTGCCCGATCCCGACGCGCCGCTCGCGGTGGTGCTCGAGACCGAGACGGTGCTCGTGCTCGACAAGCCCGCCGGCCAGCCCACCGCGCCGCTCTCGCCGGCCGAGCGGGGCACGCTCGCCAACGCGCTCATCGCGCGGTATCCCGATCTCGCGGGCGTAGGGTTTTCGCCGCGCGAGCCTGGGCTTTGTCATCGCCTCGACACGGGCACGAGCGGCCTCGTGCTGGCGGCCCGCACGCAAGATGCCTTTACGGCGTTGCGCGCGGCGATCGCCGAGGGCCGGCTCGACAAGCGGTATCAGCTCCTCTGCGCGTCGAGCGATCTGCCCGACGCGGGCACCATCGAGATCCCGCTCGCGCCTCATCCCAAGGATCAGCGCCGGGTGTATCCGTGCATCCATCCGCGCGACGTCGCGCGTTATTCGCCGCGCCCCGCGTCGACCTCGTATCGTGTGCTCGAGCGCAAGGGCCTTTATGCGCTCGTCGAGGCGCGCGCCACCAAGGCATCTCGTCACCAGATCCGCGCGCATTTCGCGGCTATCGGCCACCCGCTCGCGGGCGACGTGCTCTATGGCGGAGAGGCCGTGTTGGGCTCCTCCGATCCTGCGGGCCACCCCCGTCACGCGCTGCACGCGAGCGCCATCACCTACGGCGGGTGCGCCAAGGTCCCTGCGTTCGCCGCGGTCTCGCCGCTCCCTGCCGACATGGCCGCATTGTTTGGTGGATAGAGCACGATCTCGAATGCCCCGGGGCGCGCTTTCTTGTAAGATGCGCGTCCTCTATGAAGCGCCTCTTCGCCGCTGCCGCCGCAAGCGTCCTTGGTCTCACCGCGCTCGCCCCGGAGGCGCGCGCGTGCCTTTGGGACTCCGACACCATCGCGATGGAGCGCCAGCACTTCCCGGACGCTTTCGAGGCGATCGCGGGGCACCTGCTCAAGCACTCACGCACCTATTACGAGTGGCGCCTCGTGGACCGTCCGCCCCGCCTCACGGCCGATGCGTCGACGGTGCCGCTCTATGACGATCTCGCGGTCGCCTACGACAAGCTCGGTGATCGGGGTCATGCCATCTTCGTGATGGAGCTCGTCGAGACGCTCACCGCGGGTCGCTACGAGACCTACGCCAATTTGGGCACGTTCTTCCTGCACGCGGGCGAGCTGGAGAAGGGGATTAACCTCCTCGACGTGGCGATTCAGATCAACAGCGAGGCGCACTTCGGCCGAGAGGTTTACCAAAAGGCCTTGGCCGAATACTTCCTCGAACGGCGCAAGGCGGGCGCCACGTTGCCGCTCCGCGACCCGACCGACGTCGCCGACGCGGCGCCGGGCAACCCGGGTATCTTGTCGGCCGGCGGGTTCGCCGCGTTCTTGGAGAAGAAGAAGATCCCGCGCGGGCAAGCCGCCGTCAAAGGCATCTTGGGGATGATGCACTTTGGGGACGCGACGTCGCCCGTGCTCTTGGAGGCGTTGGGCGATCTCCTGCTCTCGCCCGAGAAGTCGCCTGTCACCGGCAGCCCGCTCCAGCGCGCGATCAGCGCGGTCAACAAGGACGCTCGCCACCTCGCGACGCGCGCGTATCTCCGCGCCTCGCAGACCGCGCCCGAGGCGGCCAAGGCGGGGTATCGTAAGCTCGCCGCGGCGACCATCGCCATTCAGCGTGTGGGCATGAAGGACGTCAAGCTCGAGGACGTCGAGCACGCGCTCGGCGTCGAGGTGGGCGTGGCCGAGGCGTTCGTAAAGCGCATCGCCGACGACGAGAGCGCGTGGGTCGCCGCGGGCAAAAACCTCGATCAGGAGTTTGCCAAGAAGTATTACAAGGTGCCTTATCTGCCGCCGGGCAATCGGTGATGAGCAAAGCGGCGCGTATAACGCGCCGAACACGCTGAGGAGAGCGCACGTCGTATGCTGTTGGATTCTCTCTTGCGGCGGGGCTTCGTTCGGGGGTAAGACCCTCTCATGCCGAGGCGCTTCAACACGGCGGGCCCTTGCGACCCCGAAGAGCACTACATGGTGCCGCCCGAGCCGCGTTTGCCGGAGGCGCGTGAGCTGATCGACGCAAAGGGTTATTTCGTGGTGCACGCTCCGCGGCAGACGGGCAAGACCACGTTGCTCCGGTCGCTCGCCAAGACGCTCACGGCCGAGGGGCGTTATGCGGCGCTCTATTTTACCTGTGAAGAGGCGTCGATCGCCGGCGACAACTACGCCGCGGGGATCCGAGCGGTCGCGTTCGCCATGCGGAGCGCCGCCGAGCTTCAACTGCCGCCGGAGCTTCAACCGCCGCCTTTCCCGGAGGCGCCAGGCGAACAAGCCCTCGGCAAAGCGCTCCGCGCGTGGGCCGAGGCGTGCCCGCGCCCTTTGGTGCTGTTCTTCGACGAGATTGACGCGTTGGTCGGCGACACGCTCCTTGGCGTGTTGCGCCAGCTCCGCGCTGGTTTTCCTGAGCGGCCCAAGCACTTTCCGTGGTCGGTTGTTCTTTGCGGCATGCGCGACGTACGCGATTACAAGCTTGCTTCCGGCGGCAGTCCTCCTCGCATCGGCTCATCGAGCCCGTTCAACATCAAAGTGGAAGGGAACCGCCTCGGGGACTTCACGTTCGAGGATGTGCAAAGCCTCTACCAAGAGCACACCCACGACACCGGCCAATCCTTCACGCAAGAGGCCATTGCGCGGGCGTATGAGCTCACGGCCGGGCAACCATGGCTCGTCAACGCGCTCGCGCGCGAGGTCATCGACAAGATGAAGGTGCCTGTGAGCGAGGCGATCACCGTCGATCATCTCGACGTGGCCAAAGAGCGGTTGATCTTGGCGCGCGCGACCCATCTCGACTCGCTCCTCGCTCGTCTCCAAGAGCCGCGCGTTCGGCGCATCGTGGAGCCCATCATCGCGGGCGACATGGTCGAGGTCAACGACCTCGACGACGACATCGCGTATGTGCGGTCGATGGGCATCATCACGCGCAAGAACCCGGTGCGCGTAGCGAACCCCATTTATCGTGAGATTATCGTGCGGGTGCTCGCGGCGGGGACAGAGGCTAACGTCACTGCCGAACCGGAGAGCTTCGTGCTCCCCGACGGGCGGCTCGCCTTCAACAAGCTCATTCGTGGGTTCATGGGGTTTTGGGCCGAGCACGGCGCCGTGCTGCTCAATAGCTCTCCCTATCACGAGGTCGCGCCCCAGCTCGTCCTCATGGCGTGGCTCCAACGGCTCGTCAACGGCGGTGGATACATTGATCGTGAGTACGGCGTGGGCCGCGGCCGGATCGACCTCTTGGTGCGTTGGCCGTATCAAAAGCGCGATGGGGCGCGCGCCGTCCAAAAGCGCGCCATCGAGATCAAGGTGTGGCGACCGGGGCAGGCCGATCCCAAAAAGCGTGGTTTGGAGCAGATCGATGAGTATTTGAAGCAGCTCCGTTTGAAGAGGGGGTTGCTCGTTATTTTTGACCGGCGAAAGCTCAAGCATTTCCCTGCTCCCCGCTTCGAGGAGGCTACTACCCCTTCGGGTAGGGAGGTGCGGGTGCTCCGGCTTTGAGAGCGTCGCTTTAAGCCATTGAGGCCGGGCCGCCGCCGAT
>CAYTJL010000141.1:10533-24956 GCA_964437785.1 uncultured Polyangiaceae bacterium | reverse complement strand
GTGGATCCCCGGCCCCAAAGAGACACCGGACGTTTCGCTTGGCGCGGTCACGTGAGGTGATGTACCCTCCGCCGCTGTCATGCTGAAGCGGATCTTCGCCGACAACTACAAGTGCCTCGTCAATTTCGAGCTTCAACCCGATCGGGTGAACCTGCTCCTCGGCGAGAACGGGGGCGGCAAGAGCTGCATCTTCGAGGTCTTGGAAGCTATTCAGGACATCGTCGTCCTCGGCGATGATGCACAAGACACGTTGCCAACATCGACGTTGACGCGATGGGACACGCGCGACGTGCAGCGGTTCGAGCTGGAGATCGAGCACGGCGGGGGGATCTACATCTACACGTTGGAGGTCGAGCACGAGCGCGCGAAAGAGAGCGCGAAGATCAAGCTCGAGCACGTGACCTTCAACGGCGAGCCGCTCTATCGCTACGAGGACAAACGGGCGCATCTCTTCAGCGACAAATCAAAGGGCCCGACGACCTTTCCAACCGACCCGCGCCGATCTTTTTTGGCGATGATCGAGGAGCGCCCCGAGGTTCACTCGCTCAGCGATTTCAGGGCGTTTATCGCCGGGATGTGGATCCTTCGATTCAATCCTTGGCTGATGGCCGCGTTGAGCAAAAAAGAGATGCTTTGGCTGGAGCGAGACGGCTCCAATGTGGCCTCTTGGTATCGACGCATCGCCTTCGAAGATCGCGAGGCGGACGATGCGTTGATGAACGATATGAGGGAGACGCTCCCTGGGTTGACCCATTTTGGAGCTGTCACATCCTTGGGCTCGGCGAAGGAGATCGGGGCGGCGTTTTCGCTCGGTCCAGGGCGGAGCTACAAGCTGTCGCTGGATGATCTCTCCCCCGGACAGCGAGCCCTCTTCGCGATTTACGCCGTGACCCGGTTCGCGAAGAACGCCTCGCTCCTCTGCTTCGACGAGCCGGACAACTTCGTCGCGCTGCGCGAGATCCAGCCTTGGCTCGTCAAGCTCCGTGACGCCGTCGAGGAGCGGGGTACACAGCTCCTCATGATCTCGCACCACCCCGAGGTGATCGATTATCTGGCCTCGGGGACCGCGTTCAAGATCGGGCGCCCGACGGAGGCCGCCGCCCGCGCCCGGCCCCTCTCCATCAACCTCGACCTTGGCCTCAAGGCGTCGGAGGTGATCGCGCGGGGGTGGGAGGATGAGTAAACGCGCCAAGATCCGTGTCCACATCCTCTGCGAAGATCAAAAGACAGAGCACTTCGTTCGCAAGGTGTGTGAGGGGCTCGGCCATTCGCCGGTGCGCACTCAGACCGCACCAAAGGGGCAAGGCTCCGGCGAAGCCTGGGTGAAGAAGCGTTATCCGAACGAGGTCAGGCTGCTCCGCTCCCACGGCCAAGAAAACGTCGGCCTCGCCGTGCTCATCGATGGTGACGACAAGGGCGTCGCCGCGCGAAAGCGTGAGCTCGCCGAGGCGCTCACAAACGCCGGCGTGGAGGCGCGGCGTGCGGGCGAGCGGATCGCGACCTGTGTCCCCACGTGGAGCATCGAGACATGGCTCGCCTTCTTGTGCGGGCTCGAAGGCGTCCATGAAAGGGCTCCTTACAAGGACGACGCCACCTTTAAAGCCGCTGAACGGCGCGGCGAAGCGACCCCCTCGAAGGCGGCGAGCGTCTACCTTCAAGGGCCTTCGCCGAACGAGGCAGAGCGCGTCCCTTCGCTCGCAGATGGACGCGCCGAAATCGCGCGGCTCGGGTAAGCTCCCCGCCACCATGCTCTACGTCGGCACGAGCGGTTACAGCTACCCGGAGTGGAAGGGCTCGTTTTACCCCGAGAAGATCAAGTCCGAGCAGATGCTCGGGTATTACACCGAGCGCTTCTCCACGGTCGAGATCAACAACACCTTTTATCGCCTCCCGGGCCGTGACCTCATCGAGGGTTGGCGAACGGCGGCGCCCGCGGGCTTCCGCTTCACGCTCAAGGCCCCTCAAAAGATCACCCACCAAGCGAGGCTCAAAGACTGCGCCGAGCTCACGGGGGTGTTCCTGGAGCGCGCTTCGCTCCTGGGTGATGCGCGCGGCGCCTTGCTCTTTCAGCTCCCGCCGAACCTCAAGAAGGACGTGGCGAGGCTCAAAGACTTCCTCGCGCTCCTGCCCGACGGCGCGCGCGCCGCGTTCGAGTTCCGCAACGCCACCTGGCACGACGACGCGGTCTACGCGCTCCTGCGCGACAAAGACGCGGCGCTCTGCATCGCCGACAGCGAGAAGCTCACGACCCCGTTCGTCGCGACCGCGTCGTTCGGCTACCTGCGCCTGCGCGACGAGGGCTACGAAGAGGCCGACATCGCGCGCTTTTACGCGTCGATCCAAGAGCACGGCAAGGGGTGGAGCGACACGTTCGTGTACTTCAAGCACGAGGAGGCGGGCAAAGGGCCGGCGTTCGCGCGCATGTTGATCGCCGTCGCATCGGGCACGGTTCCGGGTTAATATCGGCTCGCCATGGCCGACACCAACGCATGTTCCAACTGCGGGGCCCCGAGGGCCCCGGGCTACGCCGCCTGCAAGTTCTGCAAGACACCGTATCCCGCTGCCGCCGCCGCGCCGAGCGCGGGCGGGGGCAGCCATGGGCCGCCGCAGCAGCAGATGCCGTCGAGCATCCCTTGCCCCAAGTGCGGCACGCACAACGAGCCCACGCAGCAGCAGTGCGTGCAGTGCAAAGCGTGGATCGTGGTCCAGTGCATCTTCTGCCACGCCATCTCCCCGCACAACCTGCCCGCGTGCCTCAAGTGCGGCGAGGCGTTCGCCGGCGCGCCGCAGCGCTTCGCGCAGCGCCAATCCGAGGCGCAGAGCCAACAACGCATGCAGATGATCGGCTCCGTCGGCTCGGTCGCCGCCAACGTGCTCGGCGCCGCCGCGGGCGCCGCCATCGGCGCGCGGTGGGGCTCGGGCGGCCACCACTACAACACCTACGATCACCACCACGGCGGCTACGGCGATCGCAACTACGATCAAGGCTACGAGGGCAAAGGCGGCGGCGGCTTCTTCGGCGACGGCGGGGGAGGCGGCGACTACGAGAACAAAGGCGGCTTCTTCGACAGCGGAGGAGGCGGCGACTACGGCGGCAAGAGCGACTACGACTCGGGCGGCGGCGGCGGAGGCATCATGGACTCCCTCTTCGGCGACTCGGGCGGCGGCGATTCGGGCGGCGGGAGCTGGGGCAGCGACGACAGCTGATGAACGGCGCGCTCACCGTACGTGTGGTGGGCGTCGGCGACGCCTTCACCGCGCGTTATCACAACGCATGTCTCCTCCTCGAAGCAGACGGCGCGCGGCTCCTCGTCGACGCGCCGCCCGCGCTCGCGCGCGCCCTCGCCGACCTGGGGGATCGCGGCGGCGCGCGCGTCGGGCTCGATGACATCGATCACGTGCTCATCACCCACCTGCACGGCGATCACATGGGCGGGCTCGAGCAGCTCCTTTATTATCGTCGCTTCGTGACGGGCAAGAAGGCCACCCTGTATGCGATCCCCGAGGTGCTCCACGGCCTCTGGGACACGCGGCTCAAAGGGGGTATGGAGGTCCTGCTCGAATCCCCTCATGGCCCCTCCCGCACCATGAAGCTCGACGACTATTGCGACGTCGTCCCGCTCGAAGGCGACACGACCACCATTGGCCCGCTCGCCGTCGAGCACCGCCGCACCATCCATCATATCCCCACGAGCGCGCTCCGCGTCACGGCCTTTGGCCGGACGTTCGGATACAGCGCCGACACCGCCTTCGATCCTTCGCTCATCGAATGGCTCTCCAAGGCATCTCTCTTCTTCCACGAGACCAACTTGGGTGTTCACACCCCGCTCACGTCGCTCCTCGGCTTGCCCGAGGCGACCCGCGCCGCCATGAGGCTCATCCATTACCCGGATTTTCACGATCCCAACGGATCTCCTATCGCCTGCGCGCGCGAGGGCGAGCGGTTCGATTTGTAGAGGACGCTCTCTTCGAGATGGGTTAAGGGCTCGCCATGCGCAGAGCCCTCCTTTCGCTCGTCATCCCTTTTGCCCTCCTCGCGGCCTGCGGCGGCGCGGAGACGTCCTCCCAAAGCTCGAGCGGCGCGGGCGGGTCGGGCGGGGTCATCACGGGCGCGGGCGGCGGCGCGACCGCCGGCTCGTCGAGCTCGGGGTCGCCCACCAGCGCGTCGGCGAGCTCGTCGAGCTCGGGTGACGCTGGGCCGTCGTGCCCCGATAAGCCCCTTTACCCCGGCGCGCCTATGAGCATGTCCGAGGGCCAATGGACCTGGATCCCCTTCCCCGAGGCCAAATGCCGTGACGGATCGCCGACGGGCATCGGCGTGCGCAAAGGCACCGTCAACAAGCTCATGATCTACTTCGAGGGCGGCGGCGCTTGCTTCAACGGCACGACGTGCGCCATCAACCTGGGCACGTTCGGCCAAAGCGCGTTCGACGCGTGGAAGGGCTCGGCGGGCAACATCGGTATCTTCAACGCGGGCAACGCTTCAAACCCCGTCAAAGACTGGAGCGCCGTGTACGTGCCGTTCTGCACGGGCGACGTCCACGCGGGCGCGCGCGACAACGTCGACGTCCCGGGCGGGCCCTCCAATCAATCCTTCGTGGGCTTCACCAACGTTGGCCATTACCTCGATCGCATCGTGCCGACGTTCCAAGGCGTGTCGCAGGTCTTGGTGACGGGCATCAGCGCGGGCGGCTTCGGCGCGGCCTTCAACTACGATCGCATCGCCACCGCCTTTTGCCCGGCCGACGTGGTCCTCCTCGACGACTCAGGTCCTCCGATGGCCGACGGCTACCTCGCGCCCTGCCTCCAAAAGCAATGGCGCGACCTCTGGGGGCTCGACCAGACGCTGCCCGCCGACTGCGCGGACTGCACGCAGCCCGACGGCGGCGGCATCGTCCACTACGCGCCTTACCTCGCCGCCAAATGGCCGCAATATCGGCTCGGCCTCATCTCATCCACGCACGACAGCGTCATCTCGACCTTTTACGGGTTCGGGTCGAACAACTGCACGTCGTCCGCGCCGCTCTCCGGCCAACAATACGAGATGGGCCTCATGGACCTTCGCACCATGGTCTCGTCCTACCCGGGCTGGGGCTCGTATTACGTCGACAGCATCACGCACACCTACCTGCTCGCCGGCATCTACACGACGACCGTCGACAACACCTCGCTCACCTCCTGGATCAAAAAGCTCTTGAACGGTCAAGCGAGCCACGTAGGGCCCTGAGAGAGCGGCCCACAAGCGCTGCGCGCCAATCACGAGATGCCTTCTCATGTCAACGGGAATCCCGTTGACACCACGCCGGGATCCGGCCGTCCCCAGCTTTTGCCGAAATCATCACGCTCTCCTCAAAAAAGCCTGCAAAATGCGTGTCGAAGGGGCACGGAGGCTAGGACAATCTACGCCCTACCACTGGTCGTATTTTCAGGACACGGACGACGACTTTCGGTAGTGTACGAAGCCAAGAGGACGTCACGAGCCGATGTCGAAACGAGGTCGTTCACCTCGGAATGACGGCACGGGACGCAGCGTATCTATTCCCGGGAGGCCCTCAGCCATGGATAAGATTTCGTTCAGTTATTTCATTGATTTCGTCATGAAGACCGGCGCTCCCAAGCTCAGCGACGTCAAGGACTTCAAGGAGCACAAGGGTGACCTCTTCCCGGACTTCTACATGCCCCTCCGCGAGGCGATCGTCGAGATGCACGAGCAGGGCAAGAACCCTGCTGGGCTCGACGATCTCCTCACCAACGTCCGAGACGAGCGCAAACGCCGGATCTACCCCTCTCTCATCAATGGTTATCGCGAGTTTCTCAAGTCTCAACCCATGACGTGGTTCAAACCCCCCGTCGTCGGCCACGCCATCGGAGACATCGAGATCAACGTCAACCCGGAGCTCGGTCTCAAGATCGGGAACACTCCGCACATCATCAAGATGTACTTCCGCGGCGAGCCCCTCGCCCAAAAGCGCATCTCCATCGTCATGAACCTCCTCGCCACGGCGCTCCGCCCGACGAACCCAGGTGTCGTGTTCAGCGTCCTCGACGTGAAGAACGCAAAGCTCCATTCGTTGAAGGTCCCGCCCAACCCCAAGGTCGCGGTCCTGCTCCGCGGCGAGGCGGCGTCGTTCTCGACCATGTACGCGGCGGTTTAATCGCACGTCCTCGGGCCTCCTGTGGGGGGAGGGCCCGCCCCACTCCTATGCTCCCTCCCCCTTGACTTATCTGCTTCCTCTTCTCGAAAGCTGATACGATGGCCTGATGCGGTCATCCGTAAAGCTTCTCTTCTTCTCTTCAACCATCGTCGCGATCGCGGCCGCCTGCGGCGCGCGCGACGCGCTCCCCGACGGCCAAAGCAGCCCGGCCCAAGGCGGCGGCGGCGCGGGGAGCAGCTCGTCCAGCGCATCGAGCTCGTCGAGCTCGTCGAGCTCGTCCAGCTCCTCCGGCTCGTCGAGCTCGTCCAGCTCGTCGAGCGGCGTCGTCTCCGACTTTTGCCCGGTGCTCGTCCCGGTCGATCCCATCGTCGAGCTGCCCTTCGAACCGTCGCTCTTCCAGGATCACGAGGGGCTCCTCCTGCCCTTCGGCGGCGATCGTGTGCTCGCGCTCGCGCGGCGCGAGCCGTCATCGACGCTCGATACGCCCTCGGAGATCGTCGCTGCGAGGCTGTCGCCATGGACCTCGTGGCCCCCGGGCATCGATCCTCCGCTCACGATCACCTCCTCTGCGCACACACCGTTCGTCGCCATGCAAGAGGGCCAAAGCCGGCTCTCGCTGAGCGTCGCCGGTTTCCAGACGTCCCCGTCGTGCTCGGTAGACTCCGTCTTTGGCTTCCTCGTGACCTCGCCGCCCGGTCAATCGGTGTTGCCTTTCTCGTCCTTTGGATCCTGCCAAGACGCTCCGCTCGCCGTGGCGACGACGCAGAACAATGAGCTCCACCTCGCCGTGCATCAAGCGCTCATGGGCAACGGGATCGCCGTCGTGCCCACCGTGCTCGATCAAAACGGCGTGATCGTCAACTCGCCTCCTCCGAGCTGCGCGTCGACGCCGCACGTGGCCGACGTCAGCCGGCGCCAAACGCGCTTCTTGCTCGCGCACTCGGCCGCTCCCGGCGGCGCCGCGTGCGACGCGCAGAACATCCCCGGCCCGGCGAACCGCGTCGTCCTCCGGCGCATCGACGCGCAAGGCGAGCAGGTGGACGAGGTTTATTCGGGGGCCGACGACATCGTGTATCTGCGCCTCCTGCCCACGCAAGGCGGCTCATGGCTCGTCGTCCACGAGAGCGGCGCGAGCGCCGAGATCCAACCCGCGGCCACGGCGCGCAAGATCATGCAAGGAGGGATGACCGGCCCGGCGTTCACCGTCACCAACGATGGCACGTCGCTCGTCGCCGCGGGCTCGCTCGGTGACGGCCTGATCTCGGCGTTCATCGATACGCTCGATCCTTCGGCGCCCACGGTCCTTCTTCGCGTGTACGACCCAGACGGCATCGCGAGCGGCGCGACGTCGTTCTCGACCAACGGCCAGTGGCTCGTCCCAGACCGGATGAGCGTCGTGGGATCCCCCGACGGCACGTCGTTTTTGATCGCGTGGACAGGGATTTCGAGCTTCGACTCTCCGTCGAGGATCTTCGTCCGGCGCTTCGACTGCGCGTCTCAATGACTGCGCCGTATACAACGGCGCTCGCTCGTGCTAATCGGCGCTCGTGCGGTTCTTTGGAGGCTCTTTTACTCTAGCGATCGCGGCGTTGGCCCTCGCCCTCGCGAGCGCGGCTTCGCCCGCCGCCGCCGAGGAGCCACCACCTCCCTCTGCCCCCGCCAAGGGGGCAAAACATCACGATGGGGGGCCATCAAAGCATAAATCCGGGATCCCGCTCGACCCGAGCGAGGCCGAGCGCCTGCACATCAAGGGGCTCGTCGCGTCGTTCACCACCCGTTATCCATGTTGCCAATCGCGCGTCGCGAACATCCACCGCGCGGCGGCGCTGCTCGACGGCGCGATCGTCAAGCCCGGACAACGCTTCTCGCTCAACCATCGTCTGGGCAAGCGCACCGAGAAGCGGGGCTTCATCCCCGCGCCCACCATCGAAGAGGGCGAGATGGTGCGGACGCCGGGCGGCGGCGTGAGCCAGCTCGCGACCACGCTTTACAACGCGGTCTTCGAGGCGGGCTACGCGATCGTCTCGCGAAAGCCCCACAGCTTCCACTTTCCCCGGTATCCCATGGGCGTCGAGGCGACGCTCTCGTGGCCGCGGCCAGACTTCGTGTTTCGCAACGACTCGGACGCCGCCGTGCTGATCCGCGTCTCGACGACGGACGAGAGCGTGACCGTCAAGCTCTATGGCGACGTGGGCGGGCGCAAGGTCAAGCGCTTCGTCTCGGCCCCTTCGGCGTTCACCGATCCTCCCGTCGACTACGAGCCGGACGAGGGTATGAAGCTCGACGAGCAAAAGGTGAAGGAGCAAGGGGTCAAAGGGTGGAGCGTGGTCTCCGGCCGCGACGTCACCTTCCCGAACGGCCGTATCAAGCACGAAGAGAAGAAGACACGTTATCGCGCGAGGCCCAGGGTGATCGTCGCTCACCCCTGCTCCATCCCGAAGGGCGAGCGGGGGCACCGGTCCAAAGGCTGTCCCAAACCCCAAGCCCCCGACGACGACGTCCACCAGCTCGGAAGAGCGGGCGACGCCGCGATCGACGCCCCCCGCGACGGCCGCAAACCACCGCTCGACGAGCCCAAAAAGAAGAAGACATCACGCAAGAAGAGGCGATAGACAGGCTCCGGCATTGACCTTCTTTGGGGCTTCCCGTGATCGCGGGCGCTCCGCTACGCTGCGCGGTCATGAGCGAGTCGGTCGAGCAGCTCTTGTGGAAGACGGTCCAAACGACGGCCCAGCGGCTCCTCGAGGACGTCGAGCGTATCTGCGTTATGCCAGAGGCGGCGCTCCGGCTCGTGCATCTCCGGCATCAGCCGCTGTTTGGCCCGGTGACGAGCTGGACGGTGTTCACGCCTTCGCTGCAGCGACAGAGCGGTATTCCCCCGGAGAACGGCGAAGATCAGCGCCGATCGCTGGTGAGGGACGCGCCGGTCGCCGTCGCGCTCGGGTGGGATCGCCCGCGCGACTACGAGGCGATCTTCCAGCCCAAGGTCGCCTCCGCGCTGCCCGGACCGACGATTCACATGCGCGACGCGTTCATCCCGCAGGGCGAGCTGCAAAAGATTTTGATGCGCGCGCCCTCGATCGCGATGGCCGACATCACCGAGGTCTCGCCGAGCGAGCCCGAGATCGAGTCGTGGCTCGCGAGGATGCACGGCCCTCACGGCGCGACGGTGGAGCTGCGATGGGAGGATGCGGGGCCGCCCGCGTGGAGGCCCGTCACCGAGTGGGTCACGCGGCTGCGCGCGCTCCTCGCGTATTGCTTCGACCCGTGGATCCACGACGACGCGATCGATCGCGTGGCCCTCCGCGCGCGCGGCGCCGTGCTCCGCGGAGACGAGCGCTTCTCGATCAGCAAGTGCGCCACGTGCGGCGCGATCCATCTCGCCGACGACGAGAGCAACGTCATCTTCCCCGACCACGCCGATCTCTCGCGCACCGTGTCCGAGGACGAATATCAGTGTCCGCACCCCGAAGGAGCGCTCAGCGCCGCGGAGACCCCCGAAGGACAGGAGCGGCCCGGCTCGGCGACGTGGCGCGACGTGCTCCCCACGAGCCTGCGATGGATCGTGCGGGCCGACGCCGTCCCTTCCTACTTTTCTCCGAGCAGCGCCGACGTCGCGCGCGATTGAGCGCATGAGCGATCAACCTCCCACGATGGGGGATCTCCCCAAGCCCCCGGTCGTCGAGCCCTCCAACGGCGCGCTCATCACGGCGCATCTCCCGGGGCTCGCCAAAGACTCGCTCCTCGCGTCGCTCGATCCCGACGAGCTCGCGCGCTTCGCGGGCTACCTCGAACGCGCGGATCTCCCCGGCGGCGAGATCGTGATCGAGGAGACCACGGCGGGCGGCGAGATGTTCTTCCTCTTGGATGGCCGCGCGAAGCTCCGGCGGGGCCGCGTCGATCTCGGCGAGATCGGGCCCGGCTCGCACTTCGGCGAGCTCGCGCTCATCACCGAGAGCCCACGCGCCGCGACCGTCGTCTCGCTCACGCCGCTCGTCACGATGAAGCTCTCGCGCGCGCGCTACGAGGCGCTCACCGTCGAGCACCCCGCGCTGTCGCTCCGCTTCGTGCAAGCGCTCGTCGGCGCGCTCGGCGAGCGGCTCTCCGAGATGACCGACAGCGTCGGCCTGCTCTTGCACGAGCGATCGATCCCGCGCCGCGTGATCGTCGACGTGGTCGTGCGCGGCGAGGAGCGGCCCGTGCGGACCGGCACGCTCCTCCGCGCGCTCTTGCCCGACGCGATCGACGGCGCGCCCGTGGTGGCCGCTTTGCTCGGGAAAAAGGCTGTTTCGCTCGACACGCCCGTCACGGCCGAGATGACCGTCGGCGCGCTCACGACCGCGCACTGGGAGGGCAAGCGCATCTACCGGCAGAGCCTCGGGCTCTTGTTGATCGAGGCCGCGACGCGCGCGGATCCCGAGTCGAAGACGAGGCTCGGCCCCTCGATGGGCGTGGGCCAGCGCGTGATCCGCGAGGGGCCGCCCACGGACATGAAGGCGTGGTGCGCGCGCGTCGAGCGGATGATGGGCGTCATCGCGGGCATCGACGCGCCGTTCCGCCGCGAGATTTGGACGGTGGACGAGGCGCGATCGCACTTCGAGGAGAAGGGCTGGCTCGACGCGGCGATGTTGCTTCGAACGCTGCGCGAGGGCGAGGTCACGCTGGTGAGCTGCGGCGACGTGTATGCGCTCGGCATCGATCTGCTCGCGCCGAGCACGAGCATCGTCGGGCGCTTTCGTTACAAGCTCGCCGCCGACGATCACGGCGCGCTCCTTCGTTACGGCGACGAGCCCGAGGACGCGCCGATCGAAGGCGGCCCCACGGCGCTCACGATCACCGAGCCGATCGCGCCCGCGCACGTCACGCCCGCGCACGCGGTGGGCGCGCCGCCGCCGCTCCTGCCCAAACGCGACGAGCTGTGGCTCGGCACGCTCGGCATCACGAGCGTCGGCGCGTTCAACCACGCGTGCATCGTCGGCAGCGTCCCGCAGATCATCCGCGTGTGCGAGGGCTTGCACGAGAAGCGCCTCAGCCAGATCGCGGACACGATCCAAGCGCGCGGCGGCCGCGTGCGCGTCATCTCGATCGCGGGGCCGTCGTCGTCGGGCAAGACCACGTTCATCGACCGGCTCACGGTGCAGCTCCAGGTGAACGGCATTCACCCCGTGGGTCTCTCGCTCGACAACTACTACCTCGATCGCGAGCGCACGCCGCTCGATGAGAAGGGCGAGCGCGACTACGAGGCGGTCGAGGCGCTCGATCTCCCGATGCTCCGCGATCACCTGCGCCGCATCGTCGCGGGCGAGACCGTGACCACGGCGCGCTTTGATTTCCCCTCGGGCAAGAGCTTGCCCGCGGGCGGCAGGGCCATCGCGCTGCGCCCGACCGACACGCTCCTGCTCGAAGGGATCCACGGGCTCAACCCGCGCATCCTCGAAGGCGTGCTCGGCCGCGACGACGTCTTTCGCATCTTCATCCAGCCGACGACGGCGCTGCCGTTCGACGCCGCCTCGCGCGTGAGCGCGACCGATCTCCGCTTGCTCCGGCGCATCGTGCGCGATCGCCGGCAGCGCGGCACCAACGCGGCCGACAACATCGCGCGCTTCCCGAGCGTGCGCGCGGGCGAGCGCAAGCACATCTTCCCGTTCTTGAGCGAGGCCGACGCCGTCTTCGACTCCGCGCTCGTCTACGAGCCGAGCGTCATCAAGGTGTTCGCCGATCGCTATTTGCTCGAAGTGCCCGAGGATCACCCCTCGTTCGTGACCGCCCACCGGCTCCGGCGGCTCATCGACAGGTTCGTCGCCATTTATCCCGACCACGTCCCGCCGACATCCATCCTCCGGGAGTTCATCGGCGGGAGCGGGTTTGATCACTGAAGGGCGAGGGGCAACGCGGCCTGCGGAGAGAGGGCCCCCTCGTGGCGCAGGAGCCATTGTTTGCGCGGGAGGCCGCAGCCATAGCCTACGAGATCACCGCTCTTGCCGATGACCCTGTGACACGGCACCACGATGGGAACAGGGTTTGCGCCGTTGGCGGCGCCGACCGCGCGGCTCGCGCCTTTGGGAGCGCCGATGTATTTGCCGAGCTCGCCGTAGGACCACGTCGTCCCGACCGGGATGTGCCGGAGCCCGGCCCACACCTTGGCCTGAAACGGCGTGCCGCCGAGGTCCACCACGAGATCGTCAATCGCGCGCAGATCGCCGCGAAAATAAGCCGAGAAGCGCGACACCACACCTCCGGGGTCGCCCTCTTCAGCCAGCGTGACCTCGCCAAACCGCTTTCGGAGCGCGGCCTCACCGCCTCCGTCTTCGAACCACGCCGCGACGAGGGCGCCGTTCTGGATGGCCGCGTTGAGCCTGCCAATCGGGGTTCCGAGCGAACATGTCGTGAGCTTCATGGTGTCCTCTCGTTTCATCCTGCCCAAAGCATCATCACGGCGTAGGAGCGCCACGGGCGCCACGCCTCGGCGCGCGCCTCGATCTGTTTTGGAGTGATCCCGCCCAACGCCTTTCGAAGACCGAGATCCGAGGCGGGGAGCGCGTCGGGGTCGCCCATGGCGCGCATCGCGACGTAGGCCGCGGTCCACGGCCCGATCCCCGGGATCGCGAGGAGGCGCGGTGTGGCGCTCTGCGCTTCGAAGTCGAGCGATCCATCGATGACGGCGCGCGCGATGGAGCGGATGGTCTCGGCGCGCGCCGCGGGGATACCGATGCTCACGACATCTGCGTTCGCGAGCGCCTCGGGCCGCGGGAACAAATATCGAATCTCCGTCTCTCCCCCGCTCCCGTCCCCGATCGGCGCGCCAAACGATGCTGCGAGCCTCCCTGCCAGGGTGGTCGCGCCTTTGACCGACACCTGTTGTCCGAGCACCGCGCGCACCGCGACCTCGAAGCCGTCCCACGCGCCCGGCACGCGGAGCCCCGGGTGCGCTTGGCACGCAGGCGCGAGCGCCGGGTCTTTTTCGAGGTGCGCGGTGATCACCGCGGGATCCGCGCTGAGATCGAAGAGCCTTTGGACGCGGAGGGCGATGGGGAGCAAGACGCGCGAGAACGCGGGCGGGACGCGCAGCCAAAGGTGGCCTTCGGCGCGCTCGACCGTGAGGATGCCCGTGATCCCGTCGAGGCTGATGCTCCTTTGGTACACGTCACCGCGCATGACCTCCACGCCGGGCGTGGCGCGCCCTGCGAGGAAGGCCGAGAGCGAGGCCCAGTCCAAAGGGGGCTTGTACGCGAGCCGCAGGGCGAGCGACGACGCATCCAAAGCCCCTTTGTTCGAGGACCGTTTGGCCTTGTCGCGCAGCTCGGTGGGCGAGCGGCCGAACGTGCGGCGCAATTCGTCGTTGAAGCGGCGCGTGCTCGAAAAGCCTGCTGCGAGCGCGACCTCGGTCATCGGCAACATCGTCTCTTCGGTGAGCTTCTTCGCGAAATGGGCGCGGCGCGAGCGCGCGACGGCGACGGGCGAGGTGCCGAGGTGCTCGGCGAAGAGCCGCCGTAAATGGCGCTCGCCCACGCCGAGCTTGCCGGCGAGCCCGCCCACGTCCTCGCCGTCGAGCGCGCCTTTGTCGATCAGGTGAATCGCGCGCGACACGGTGGCTTTGGTGCCGAGCCGCACCGGCGCGCCGGGCGACGCTTCGGGCCTGCACCGGAGGCACGCGCGAAAGCCCGCGGTCTCGGCCGCGGCGCCCGTGACGAAGAAGCGAACGTTCTTTTGGCGAGGGAGCGGCGCGGGGCAGCCGGGCCGGCAATAAACACCGGTCGTGACCACGCCGATCACGAAGTGGCCGTCGAACCTGCGATCGCGGCTCGCGATCGCGCGGTAGAGCGTGTCCTCATCGAGCTTCAGGGGAGCGTCCACGGGCCCTTGAATAGCGCAGGCCGCGGCGGGCGTCTGGCCATTTTCGGACGTGGATGGAGATGGGTGGAACGAGGCTTGTTTTTACGGCGGATCGAGGCAGAGCGTGTCCTCGCCCGAGCACGCGTCGCAGCACTCTTCGCCCGTGACGTTGCAGGGGCAGGGATCGACTTGCACGGTGGTGCAGACCTTGTTGCCGGTGCACGCTTGTCCGGGCGTGGTGCAGCGCTCATAACACCCTGCGATCGCGAGCTCGTTCGTGCCGGAGCCGCAGCCCGGCGGCGACGCGTAGACCTTGCCGTCGGTGCAGGGGCCGTTGCCCTCGCCGCCGCAGCCGGGCGCGACCGTGACGCCGATCACCGCGCCGCACGCGACGACAGCGAGCGCATTCCATGTCTTTCTAAGCCAAGCATTCAT
>CAYTJL010000141.1:0-10433 GCA_964437785.1 uncultured Polyangiaceae bacterium | reverse complement strand
CGCCGCACGCGACGACAGCGAGCGCATTCCATGTCTTTCTAAGCCAAGCATTCATCGTAGGTCACCTCGCGCGATCGTCTACTTCTACTGTGTCGTCCTCACAGGGGCTGAGCTGTAGCCGCTGGAGGCCCGGAATTTTAACGCAAAGGCGCCAAGACGCAAAGAGAAGGGGTAGGGTTGGGCTGTTGCCTGTGTGGCTCGTCCCTGCCTCCGATCGGCTCGACGAGAGCGGAGCCACATCTCACCCTCTCTTTGCGTCTTGGCGTCTTTGCGTTAAATTCTGAATGACCATGACGAACAAGCTCTTCATGGCTGCGATCGCCCCGCTCATCCCGCTCCTCGCAGCCTGCTCCGAGCAGCCTTTGACGCCGCCTCCTCCCCCGCCCGCGCCCGAGGTGCCTGTCCTCCCCGTGGGGCTCGACGCGTATCGGCAGTGGGAGCGCCTGCCGGTGCTCCGCTTTGGGGTGCGCGCAGCGATGATGAGCACGTTCGATCGCAAAGGGGGGAACGAGGCCGCGGACGCGAGCCACTTTTTGCGGCAGGACGCGGATGATCGCAACGTCGTGCTCGACGTCGAGGGCCCCGGCGTCTTGTACTTTGCGCGCGCCAATCATTGGCACGGGAGCCCGTGGCATTACGGGGTGGATGGCGTCGATCACGTGATCGCGGAGTCGAGCACGGCGGATCCCGATAACCCGGTCGCAGGATCGGTGTTCTTGCCGGAGGCCGCGCTGCCGAGCCCGCTCACGTTCACGTGGTCGGTGACGCGCGGGGCCGATCTCAACTGGGTGCCTATCCCGTTCGCCGAGTCGCTCTCCATCGCGTACGGGAGGACCCATTATGGGACAGGGTACTTTATCCATCATCGGTTCCCCGAAGGTGCCGAGAACCTCTCCCAACCCCTCACCGCATGGGACGAGTCACCGCCCGACCCCGCCGTGCTCGCGTGGCTCGGGAGCGCCGGCGCGGACCTCGCCCCGATCCACGAACAAACAAGGGTGGATCAAGGAGTGGTGACGATCCCGAGCCAGGGCTCAACGCAATTGCTCTCGCTCACCCAAGGCCCTTCGCGCGTGCGGGCCATTCGATTGAAGGCGCCCGAGGCGAGCGCCGTCGCGCTGTCGCGCGCTTCCCTCCGGGTCACGTGGGACGATCGCGACGCGCCTTCGATTGATGCTCCGATCGGCCTCTTTTTCGGCTCTGGATCGCTCTATAACCGCGATCAAAAGACCTACTTGGTGCAGGCGCAGCTCATGCACGTCCGCTTCGAGGGAGGGATGGTCTCGCTCGTCACCAACATGCCTATGCCGTTCTCGTCGGGCGCGCGCGTCGAGCTCGTGGGCGCGGGCGAGGAGATCCCCGGCGTGCATTGGGAGGTCGTCACCGAGCCGCTCGACGAGCCCTTTGCGCACACCGGGTATTTCCACGCCACGTTCGCTGATCACCAAGTGCCCATGCCGGGGCGCGATTTGGTCTTGCTCGACACGACGTCAGCCGAGGGAGGCGGAGAGTGGTGCGGGCACGTCGCGGGCACGTCCATCACGTTCTCGGACCAAGCTGTGTTGGGCACGTTGGAGGGCGATCCGCGCTTCTTCTTCGATGACAGCCAATCTCCGCAGGGGCACGGCACAGGGACGGAGGAGTGGAATGGAGGCGGCGATTATTGGGGCGGAAAGACCATGACGCTGCCCTTCGCGGGGCACCCGGCCGGCGCGCCTTCGGCGGCCAATTCACAGGGGCCGGAAGATCTCATCGAGTCTGCGTACCGGCTCCTTTTGGCGGACGTGATGCCGTTTGGCAAGAACGCCAAGGTGACGCTGGAGCACGGGGGGCACAACGATTCGGTCGAGCATTACCGCACGGTCACGTATTGGTATGGGAGGCCCGGAGCGTGCTTGATCCGCACCGACGAGCTGCACGTGGGCGACGTGGCGGACGAAGCGCTCCATGAATACGTGTCTCCGTCGGCGGGAGAGGAGGTGACCGTCACGTCGCGCTTCCCGCTCGGGGTCGATCACGTGGGCGCGACGGAGGTGATCCCGGAGGTCACGGACACAGGGAGGGTGATGACGGGGACGAGCGAGTTTGTCTTGCAGATCGATCCCAACAACGTTGGCGTGATGCTCCGCCGGAGGCTCGATTATGCCTTTGCGGATCAACGTGCAGAGGTGCTCGTCGGGGACGCGGCGCCGGGGAGCGCGTTGGAGCGAGCGGGCATTTGGTACACGGCGGGCTCGACCACCAACGTGTATAGCAACCCTCCTGCGGAGCTCGGCCCGGCCGAGCACACGTTGCAAACGAGCGATCGAAGGCTGCGTGAAGAGGAGATGTTGCTCCCGCCCAAGCTCACGAAGGGGAGGAGCGCGATCCGGGTGCGCGTGACGATGGCGCCCAAGCCTAAGCCGGTTATCCCGGGAGCGCCGCTGCCGGAGGCGGGGTGGAGCGAGATGCGGTATTGGGCGTATTCGTATCTGCCGCCGGGGTAGCTGGGAGCAAAAGCAGGTCGCGCCTCACCGTTCGCTGTCGAGGTGCGCCATCAACGGCGCCGGGTAGCGCGTGCCGGCGATCTCGCTCGCGGGGATCGCTGTCTCGACGGCGGCGATCTCCGCGGGCGTCAGCGTGACGTCGAGGGCGCCGAGCGCGTCGCGGAGCTGCTGCCGCGTGCGGGCGCCCATCGTAGGGATCACCGTGACGTTCTGCGCGGCGCCCTTCGCGCGCGCCCAGGCGATCGCGATCTGCGCCGCGGTCACGCCCCTGTCCGCCGCGAGGCGGGCGAGCGCGCCGACGAGCGCCCGGTTCTTCTCGGCGTTCTCGGCGGCGAAGCGCGGGAAGTGCGCGCGCACGTCGCCCGGTCCCGCCGGCTTGCTGCCCGCGAGGAGGCCGCGCGACAGCACGCCGTACGCGGTGACCGCGATCCCGAGCTCGGCGAGCGCGGGGAAGATCGTGGCCTCGGGGCTGCGGCTCACGAGCGAATATTCGATCTGCAGATCGACGATCGGGTGAACCTTCGCGGCGCGCCGGATCGTCTCCGCGCCCACTTCGGAGAGGGCGATGTGGCGGACGTAGCCGGCCTTCACCATGTCTGCGATCGCGCCGATCGTCTCCTCGATCGGGACCGCGGGGTCGAGGCGCGACGGGCGGTAGACGTCGATGTAGTCGACGCCGAGGCGCGACAGGCTGTACGCGAGGAAGGCCTTCGTCGCGGCCGGGCGCGTGTCGACGCCGAGGAAGGCGCCGTCGGGCCCGCGCAGCGCGCCGTACTTCACGCTGAGGATCGCCTTGTCGCGCCGGTCGCGCAGCGCCTTGCCGACGAGCAGCTCGTTCCTGCCCATGCCGTAGAAGTCGCCGGTGTCCACGATGCTCACGCCGCGATCGAGGGCCTCGTGGATCGTCGCGATGGCCTCGCCGTCGTCGTTCGCGCCGTACCAGCCCCCCGCGCCCATGCCCATGCAGCCGAGGGCGATGGGGAACACGGAGGGACCGCTGTTACCGAGCTTGGTGTCGTTCTTCGTCGTTGTCATGCCGTGAACCTAAGCCCTCGCGTCCCATCACTCCAGCGAATAGGATGTATGGGAGACATGCTCAGCGTTTATGGAAGGGACCTCGACCTCAACCTGCTCCGTGTGTTCGCCGTGGTCGCGGAGGCCGGCAGCGTGACCGAAGCGGCGAGCCGCCTTTACCTGACGCAGCCGGCGGTGAGCGCGGCGCTGCGCCGCCTGACCACGGCCGTCGGCGCGCCGCTCTTCGTGCGGAGCGGGCGCAAGCTCGCACTGACGAGCCGGGGCGAGCGGCTGCGCGCGAGGCTCGTGCCGCACTTGCAAGCGTTGGTCGACGCCGCGCTCGCGCCGCCGGCGTTCGATCCGAAGACGAGCGACCGTACGATCCGCTTAGGCCTCTCGGACTCGGCTGAGGTCTGGCTGCTCCCGCCGCTCCTGCGCGCGCTCGAGCGCGAGGCGCCGCACATGCGCGTCGTCGTGATCCCCGTGCAGTTCCGCACGGTCGGCGCGGCGCTCGCGGCGGGGCTCGACGCGGCGGTCACGGTGGCGGACGAGCTGCCGTCGGCGATCCGGCGGCAGCGGCTCTTCTCGGGCGGCTTCACGTGCCTCTACGATCCGCGCCACGCGCGGCTGCCGAAGCTCACCCTCGCCGCGTACTTCGCGCGCGAGCACGTCATCGTGTCGTACAACGGCGATCTGCGCGGCGTCGTCGAGGACATGGTCGGCAAGACGCGCAACGTCCGCTGCTCGGTCTCGAGCTTCGCCCACCTGGGCGCGCTGATCGAGGGCACATCCATGCTCGCGACCGTCCCGCAGATCGTCGCCGCGCAGATCCGCGCGACGAGGCCGCACCTCCGAACCCGGCCGCTGCCCTTCGATCTGCGCGGCTCGTACGTCGAGCTGCTCTGGCCCTCCACCACGGACGACGACGAGCCGTGCGCGTTCGTGCGCGCGAAGATCGCCGGCATCGCGCGAAAGCTCGGGCCGAAGTGAGCGACCGTGGGCCCATGGCTGCGCGGTGATCGACGGCAGGCGACGTCGTTTGGAGCACCCTTTGTTACAGGGTCACGCGAGGATCTCGGACGTTCGGCCCGCCGACAGCGCTCTTTTCAACCACTCGTCCAGCGCGTTTGGGTCTTTGCACCGCGCGATTTTCTCCCGCTCTGCTCCGTTGAGCGAGAGCCCTCGAAGCTCGACGATACGCACCAAGGAGTCTCGTTTGCCGGCCAAGAGGCCTTCGGCGAGGCCCTCCGCGAGGCCCTCCGCGAGGCCGGACTTGTGCCCTTCTTCCCACTTGGCGTTGCCGTACTCGCGCGCTTGCTGGATCTCGTCCATCACCTTGCGATACGCCTCGAGCTCGAGCGCGGAGAAGCCTGCCTCGTTGGCGAGCTCCATGGCCTCACGGAACGGGCCGGGCGGCAGGTCCGCCGGAATCTCGCGCAGCTCTTTGGCGTGCACGAAGAGCCAAGCCCAGAGCGCGGCGCCGCCCGCGGGCTTTTGCGGAGGGACCTTGGGCAGCTCCAAGAAGGCATATTGCACCTGGAGCAAGGCGCGGTTTCCAGTGCTCTGCTCGGTCATGGCGAAGCGGCTCAGCATCGGCATGGGGGGCTCCCCCTTGGCCTTTTGCTCCTCATCGGGCCAGAGCTCGAAGTCGCAGATCGAGATGGCCACCACGTCGACGAGGTTGGTATAGGGCTCACCCGCTTTGAGCTGGTTCGCGTACGCTTTGCAGCCGTTGTAGACGACGCGGTTGAGGAAGCCCGGCATGTGCACGAGCTGCATCTCGACGACGAAGATGGCGCCGCTCTGGTCTTTGCACCGGACGTCTAAGATCGAGAGCTTGGCGCCGGCGACCAGCGGGAGCTGCTCACTCGGCAGGTACTCAATCGAGACGATGGCTTGGTCGCCGGTACGTTCGAGCAGATCGTTGAGCAAGCCGCGGAGCAGATCCGGGTGCGCGGCGAAGATCCGCCGGAAGACGAAGTCATTCTTGAGATCTGCGAAGACCATGCGCGCGTCATGGTGCCGGAGCCTCGGGCGACGCGCAAGCCGGCCGTTGACCAATGACGTCCTCGGACATCTATCTCTACGGTCTACCAGAGGGCGGACAGCAACGTCCTCGTGTCGAAGGACGGCCGGCGGTGATGGCCGGAATTTTCACGCGCGGCCTTGACTTGGTGTCTAAAAGACACTAAGGTCCTCTCGTAGACTTGCCCATGACGTCGCTCTCCTGTGGCCCTCCTACGCCGCAGAGCACGATAACCCCTCTCCGCTGCGGGCGCTGGCCCACCTCATGCAAACACGCGACGAGCCTCCTCAACGTAGGTTCAAGAAGATTCGCTCAGGAACCCCATGACACGCCAAATCGCTCAAGACACCCTCGCGATCGTCGAGCGCGGCAGCTACGTCGCGCCCTCCGGCAAGACCGTCGACGTCCGCGCCGCCGTCGACGACGCGGTCCGCGGCACCGTGCTCTATCGGCCGGGCGCGATCGACGTCAAAGCCCCCTCGGCTCCGCGCGCCGACGCTCCCCTTCGCGTCGAGGTCACCTCCGAGACCACCGCCGCCGCCGCGAGGCGCCTCGTGGAGCAAGAGGGTGAGCGCCGCGTGGTCGCGCTCAACTTTGCTTCTGCCAAGAACCCAGGAGGTGGCTTTTTGAGCGGCGCAAAAGCCCAAGAGGAGGACCTCGCGCGGTGCTCGGCGCTCTACACGTGTCAGCTCACCCAACCCGTGTATTACCAAGAGAACCGCGCCAACCCCTCGATGCTGTACACGGATCACATCCTTTATTCGCCCGACGTCCCGTTCTTCCGCGACGACGCGTATCGCTTGCTCGAAGCCCCTTTTTTGGTCTCGATCATCACCGCTCCTGCCCCCAACGCGGGAGAGGCCGAGAGGCGCAACGAGAGCCGCGGCGTGCGCGGCGCGCTCGAAGCGCGCGCGGGCAAGGTGCTCGCCGTCGCCGAGGCGCACGGTCATCGTTGCTTGGTGCTCGGCGCGTGGGGATGCGGCGTCTTCAGGAACGATCCCAAGATCGTGGCTGAGGTCTTTGCGCGCTGGCTCGATCACGAGCACCTCCGCGGCGCGTTCGATCGTGTTGTCTTTGCCGTCTACGATCGCAGCAAAGACCAGCACAACGTCTCTGCTTTCCGCGCCGTCTTCGCCGGCTGACGGCGAAGGGCCATGGGCCTTTTCGGGTCGGTCGAAGCTTGCTATGACGAAGGGGCATGTCCGCGACCCATCTCCTCGTCGGCAACCCCACAGCGCAGAGCGGCCGCAACGCGGCCCGGATCGAGCGCGCCCGCGCGTTGCTCGGCGAAGCGGGCGTCGCCTGCGATTTCCTCCCGACCGAGCCGGGCGGGCGCACGGTGCCCGCGGTGCGCGACGCGCTCGATCGCGGGAGCTATCGATGCGCCATCACCATGGGTGGGGACGGCACGTTTCGCGAGGTCGCCGCGGGCCTTTTGGCGAGCGCGCGCCGCGATGAGGTGGCGCTCGGCATGTTGCCGACCGGGACCGCGAACGATCAGGGCAAGAGCTTTGGCTTGGAGGCGACCGAAGAGGCGCTGTCCCGCAACGTCGAGGTGATCGCGCGAGGCCGCGAGACGCGCCTCGACGCCGGCCGGATCCAAGGATTTGGCCCCGGCGGCGAGCTGCTCTTCGACGACGTGTTCTTCGACTCCGCTGGTTGGGGGATCAGCGCGCGCGTGCTCGCGCGGCGGAACGAGGATCGCAAAGCCGTGGCCGATCTCGGGCCGCTTCAGGAGATCTACCGCGATCATGCCGTCTACGCGGGCGCGCTCCTCCGCACGTTCTTGGAGTCGTACGTGGTGAGTGACAAGTTCGACGCGCACGTGGTGGCCGACGGCGCCCATTTCGAGCTCGAGGGCCTGACCGATCTGATCGTGAAGGGGACTCGGATCTACGGCGGAGCGTGGGTGTTCGACAAGACATCACGCCACGACGACGGCGAATTCGAGGTGGTGCCGTTCCATGGAAAGCGCGACTGGACCTCGAAGGCGATCGTGGCCCTCGACGAGAACCCGATTACCGAAGAGATGCTGAATACGATCGGCGTGGAGCACAGTCGCGGCTTTCGCGGCCGGCGCATCGAGATGACGTTTCGGGTCCCCGAGGGGCACGAGGCGCTGTTCGCGCAGATGGACGGGGAGGAGCTGCCGGCGACCCCTCGGGTGATGATTGAGGTCTCGCCGCGGGCGCTTCGGCTGATTGTGCCGTAAGTATCGTTGCGTGTCGGGGTTACCGCAACGCCTCGGCGGCGGTCTTGGCAACGATGGTCAACACCCGACGACGATCACCCGTTTGCCCGCGACGTCCAAGGTCCTTGTGATGAGCCTTTGGTCCCACGACAGCGTGGAGCGCAGATCGAAGAGCACGAGCCAACCTTCGCTCACGCCCACGTGATCGAGGTAACGCGCGACCTGCTCGAGCGCGCGCTCTTCGGTCTGTGTGTCGCGCCGGAGCTTGACCTCGATGGCGTGCTTCTCTCCCCGCCACGTGATCAAGAGATCGAGCGCGCCGCGACCCAAGCCATATTCGCGCTCGATGCGGCCACCACCGTTTACGATCCGCTGCAAAAAAGCCATCAACATCAGGTGCGGGCCGCTCTCACGGTAGCCGAATCCCTCCGCAGAGAGGTGACCGTGCTCTCGCCAAAACACCTGCCACTCGGCCATCAGCTTGGGCATGTCGAGCGAGCCGTCGGATCGAACGTACCACTCGGTCGGTTGGTGGATGGAGTTTTGCTGATCCCACGTGAGCGCGCGCGGGAGCACCTCGCGATAGATCGCGTTGGCGATCGCGTATTCGCCGCGGACACGCTGAATGATTCCGAGACCCACCGTGTAAGCCACATCGTCGCTTGGGATCCCCGGCGGCAGAAGGTCGCCCGCGAGCATCGCGTCCACGACCTTGCGCACCCTTGGATCGTGGAGCTTGTGAATGAGCGAATCCACGTGGGTGCGCCGCTCCTGGATGATGGTCTCTTTGGCAGCCTCGATGTGCGCGGCGGTGACAGCGATGTTGCGATCGCGCACCTCGATGTCGACCGCGTGATCGGCGAGCGCGTTGACGAGCCAAGGGTGCCCGCTCGACAACGCGTAAATGTGCGCGGCGGCCTCGGGCAAGAAGCGCTGCCCGGTCGCCTCCGTGTGCTGGGCCAAGAGCTCGCCCACCTCGGGCTCGGTGAACGGGCCAATGCTCGTCGCCTCGGCCGTGATGTTGAACGGAGATGCGGTGCCGAGCCACGCGACCGCGTTGCGTTGCTCTTGGCTCAACACGAAGTCGCGCACGTTGCGCTGGCCCACGAGCACCACGCTGTGTGGAAACGGGGTGCGCCGCCGATCGATGTAACCGTCGCGGACCTGGGTGAGGAACGAGACCATCGCATCGCCCACCAGGCAATCAGCTTCGTCGAAGAAGACCACGAGCGGTTTGGGCGCATGCTCGGCCAAGCCGCTGAGATAACGGAGGATCAGCGTGCTCGGGTCGGAGAGGAGGGCGACGCGGTCAGAAGGAGCGGCGAGCGCGGGCAGCGCGCGTTTGACCCCCCTGTCGAGCTTGGTGAGGAGTGGGACAAAGGCCTTCTCGGGCTCGGGCACGTCGCGCGCGGTTTGGAGGTCGAACCACACCGCCGAAAAGCGCGGGCCCTCGTTGTAGTGATCGGTGAGCCAATGGACAGAGGTGGTCTTGCCCGTCTGCCGGCCTGCGTGGAGCGTGAAATACTTCCCCCGCTCGATGAGCTCCATCACGCGGCCGAGCCTCCGCTCGGGCGGCAACATGTAATGATCACGCGGGTCGCAAGGCCCGGTCGTGTTGAAGCAGCGCTCCATGCCGCGACGATGCCACAGCCCGAGCACGAGATCATCCGGCGCGCGCGTGCGCTCCGTCGATCATCCATCGGGCGCTTGCGTCGCGCGCCGCTCGGCCCTAATGCCCCCTCCCCACGACACAATCGAGGTGACCGGATGCGAACCGCGTGGATCAAGGAGCGACAAGGGTCGGCGAACCAAAGCCAGATGCACTTCGCGAGGAAGGGCGTCGTCACGGGCGAGATGGCCTTCGTCGCCGCGCGCGAGCGCCTCGACCCCGAGCTCGTGCGCAGCGAGGTCGCGCGCGGGCGCATGGTGATCCCCGCCAACGTCAACCACGTTGGCCTCGAGCCCATGGCGATCGGCATCGCGGCGACCTGCAAGGTCAACGCGAACATCGGCAACAGCCAGGTCACGAGCGACGCGTCGGGCGAGCTCGAGAAGCTCGCGTGGTCGCTCAAATACGGCGCCGACACCGTGATGGATCTGTCGACCGGCGGCGACATCGACGGCATCCGCCGCGCCATCCTCGCGCACTCGCCCGTGCCCATCGGCACCGTGCCGATCTACCAGGCGCTCGAGATCACGAAGACCGTCAAGAAGCTCACCGCCGACGATCTGCTCGGCATGCTCGAGCACCAGGCCAAACAAGGCGTCGACTACTTCACCATCCACGCGGGCGTGCGCCGCGCGTACCTGCCGCTCGTCAAAAATCGCATCACCGGCATCGTGTCGCGCGGCGGCTCGATCATGGCCGAGTGGATGATCGAGCACGATCAAGAGAACCCGTTCTACACGCACTGGGACGCGGTCCTCGACATCTGCGCGCGCTACGACGTCACCATCTCCGCGGGCGACGGCCTGCGCCCCGGCTGCCTCGCCGACGCGAGCGACGAGGCGCAGTTCGCCGAGCTCGCGACGCTCGGCGAGCTCACGAAGCGCGCGTGGGAGAAGGACGTGCAAGTGATGATCGAAGGCCCGGGCCACGTGCCGTTCGATCAAATCGCGATGAACGTGCAGAAGGAGATGGAGGTCTGCCACGAGGCGCCGTTCTACGTGCTCGGGCCGCTCGTCACCGACATCGCGCCCGGCTACGACCACATCA
>CAYTJL010000140.1:0-25219 GCA_964437785.1 uncultured Polyangiaceae bacterium | reverse complement strand
GCAACGCGCTCAAGTTCTACGCCTCGGTCCGCCTCGACATCCGCCGCATCGGCGCCATCAAAGAGGCGGTCGCGGGCGGCAAAGAGCCCAACGTGGTCGGCAACCGCACCCGCGTGAAGGTCGTCAAGAACAAGATGGCGCCGCCCTTCCGCGAGGTCGAGTTCGACATCCTCTATGGCCAAGGCATCAGCCACTCGGGCGACGTGCTCGACCTCGCGTCCGAGGCCGGCATCGTCGAGAAGAGCGGCGCGTGGTTCTCGTTCCAAGGCGAGCGCATCGGTCAAGGCCGCGAGAACGCGCGCGCCTTCTTGGAGCAGCACGCGGACAAGCTCCACAAGGTCGAGGACCTCGTCCTCGCCAAGCACGGCATCCTTCGCAAAGGCAACAAGGGCGAGCCCGCGCCGGAGCAGAAGCCCGACGGCAAGCGCAACGCTCATCCCGTGTCCGCGCAGGCGCCCGACAAACGCGCCCAACCCGCGAAGCCGAGCTGATCCTTCCAAAGCCGGCGAATCGCACGCCGGACTTGTAGAAACACCCCTTATACTCGGCAGCCGATGAGGCTGTACGTGATGCGCCACGGGCCTGCGGACGATCGCTCGCCCACCGGCCGCGACTTCGATCGTTCCCTCACCCCTTCGGGCCGCTCCGTCGTCGAGTCCGCGGGTCGTGCGCTCCGCGCGCGGCGCGGCGCCGACCTCGCCCGCGTGCTCTCGAGCCCGCTCGTTCGCGCGCGCGAGACGGCGGAGATCGTTCGTCCGCTCGTCACCCGTGACGGCGCCGAGCGCGACTCGTGGGCCATCCCGTCGTGGCCCGCCATCGAGGTGCGCAGCGAGCTCAGCCTCGATGCAGACTTGCCGATCGGGCTCGTCCACGAGGTGTCGCGGGCCGAGGTCGACGCGCTCGTCATCGGACATCAGCCGTCCGTCGAAGAGCTGTGCGCGACGCTGCTCGGGGGCGTCCCTCGCGGCACGTTCGCGCGCGGCTTTCGAACCGCCATGATCGTGACCCTCACGCGCGTCGGCCCCGCCGGCCCCGACGGGCGATGGGCCCTCGGCGAAATCATCGATCCCCATCTGTAGCCGGCGATGGCCCTCCCCCGTCCGCTTGGGGGATACCTGTGGAAGACCTGCCGCCGGAGGGCCCCAAAGGCTCACAAAAAATGTAACCTATTCAGTAGGTTACACGCGTCTCCTTGACAGGCTGGGACCCCACGAATACGCCGGAGGGATAGGAGGATCGCGGTGACGGGCTCGGCCTTTCCGTTCTTCGCTCATCCCCCTCTCGGGCGAGTCTCGCGGGGTAAGGCCCTCGCGCCTCGAATCTCCCCCGCCGCCGTGAGGGTCCCCGACCCCAGGCACTCTCTGCTCCCGGTCATCTTCCCGGCGGGGCACCCGCAGATCTTCGTCCACGAGGGCGCGCGCAAAGCCCTCGAGCGCAAGCTGTCGATCGCCCATCAAAAGCCGGTGATCCTCTCGGTCACCGACAACGTGCGGGCGATGATCTCGCGCTCCAACAAGGGCGGCGTGCTCCACGCGCACATCCACCACATGTTCTTGGACGCCCCGCCCGAGGTTCAGGACGCGCTCGTCCGCTACGTGGTGAAGACCGACCGCGCCGCCTCGCAGCTCGTGGGCAAGTACATCGAGGACAACGGCTTCCGCATCCGCGCGAGCCGGCCCGTCTCGACCCCGCTCTCCACCCAGGGCGAGCACCACGACATCCTGGCGCTCTTCCGCGCGGTCAACGACCGGTACTTCGGCGGCGCCGTCGACGCGCTCATCACGTGGGGGCGGCGCACCAAGGCCACGCGATCGAGCCCCCGCCGCGCGGTCAAGCTCGGGAGCTATTCGGCCGTCGAGCGGCTCATCCGCGTCCATCCGGTGCTCGACAAGCCTTGGGTTCCCCGCTACTTCGTCTCGTACGTCATCTACCACGAGATGCTGCACCACGTGATCCCGTCGAGCCAAGGCGGCGGCCGAAGGATGCTTCACCCGCCGGTCTTCCTGGAGCGCGAACGCCGGTTCCGCGACTACGAGCGCGCGCTCGCGTGGGAGAAGGCGCACGTGGGCAGGCTGCTGCGGAGCTGACGTCTCTTTTCCCGTGGATCCTCACCGCACCCTCGACCCAAGCCCCCAACGCGCGCTCGATGCGCTCGATTGGGCCGTTGAACGCGCCGAGCGCGCCCCTGCCCGCGCGCCCAAGCCCGACGCGGACACGCGCACCCGCGCGAGCCGCGAAGACTTCTTGCAAGCGTCGGAGCGCTACCTCGCCGACGTCCGCGCCCGGCTCGATCGCATCATGATGAGCTCGGACGCCGAGGCGGGGCTCGACGCGATGCTCGAGTCCGGCGCGCTCGTCGCGATCCTCCCGGAGGTCGAGGCGCTCGTCGGCTTCAGCGACGGCGAGTGGCGCCACAAAGACGTCTGGAAGCACACGAAGCAAGTGGTCCGGCAGGCCGTCCCCCGCCTGGAGGTGCGCTGGGCCGCGCTGCTCCACGACATCGGCAAGGTCAAGACGCGCTCGATCTCCCCGAACGGCGAGGTCCACTTCTTCGGTCACGCCGAGGTCGGCGCGCGCATGTTCGACAAGATGAACCGCAGGGTCGCGCTCTTCACCAACGAGCCTGCGCTGCGCGACACCGTGCGCTTTCTCATCCTGCACCACCTCCGCGCGAGCCAATACGACACGTCGTGGACCGACAGCGCGGTCCGAAGGTTCGCCAAAGAGATCGGCGACGCGCTCGACGATTTGCTCTGCCTCTCGCGCGCCGACATCACGACCAAGCGCCCCGAGAAGAAGAAGAAGGGCCTGCAGCAGATCAGCGATCTCGCCGAGCGGGTCCGCGTCGTCCAGGCGCTCGACGCGGTCGTGCCGCCGCTGCCCAGCGGGATCGGCGACGCGATCATGAAGGCCTTCGGCATCCCACCGTCGCGCAAGGTCGGCGAGATCAAGAAGGCGCTCGAAGCCGCGGTGGACGCGGGCGAGGTCCCGTCGCACCAAGACGCAGACGTCTACCTCGCCTTCTTGAGCGACCACCGCGAGCGGTTCGGCATTTAAAAAAATCCCTCGCTCGGAGTCGAAATCACGCAACAACGGGCGCGCGCGATCCGATCTCCTTGCATGAGGTCCAGCGTTCTCCGCCCCGACGACGATCGTTACCCGCCCCGCCTCGCCGACCTGACCGACGTGCAGCGAGGCAAGCCCTTCCCCACCCTCTACGTCCGCGGATCGCTGCCGAGCGCCCCGGGCGTCGCCCTCGTGGGCAAGCGCTCCTCCACCCCGGACGGCGAACGCTTCGCGCGTGAGCTCGCGTCGTCGCTCGCGCGCGCCGGCGTCCCCGTCTGGTCGGGCGGCGCGCTCGGCATCGACACCGCCGCGCACGAAGGCGCGCTCGACGCGGGAGGGATCACGGTGGCGGTGCTGGGCGTGAGCCTCGATCGGCTGTACCCCAAGAGCAACGAGCCGCTCTTCGAACGCGCGCTCGCGACGGGCGGCGCGCTCATCTCGCGCTTACCCGATGGCTGCCCCAGCTTTCGCGGCAACTTCCTCCTCCGCAACGAGCTGCTCGCGGCGCTCACGGCGGCCACCATCGTGATCGAAGCTGGGATCGTGAGCGGCGCGCGATCGACGGCCGCGGCGGCGCGCAGGCTCGGCCGTGTGGTGGGCGCCGTGCCGCGCGCGCCGTGGGATCCGGCCGGCGCGGGCTGCGCGGCCGAGCTGCTCCTCGGCGCGCGCCCCGTCACCTCGGCGCGCGACGCGCTCGAGCTCCTCGGCCGCGCTGTCGACAGTGGGGGCTCGGGCTCCCCGGTCGAGCCCGCGCTCCTCGACGTGGACGCCGCGCACGCGCGCGCGCCTAGCACGGACCGGCCGGCGTACGACCCGAAGCGGACACCCGACGAAGAGGCGATCGTCGCCTTCTTGGCGAATACGCCGCTCCACATCGACGATCTGTGCGCGCGTTCCGGGCTTCCTTTCCCGGTGGTCGCGGAGGCGCTCTTGACCTTGACGTTGCACTCCGTAGTAGTAGAGGGCCCCGCCGGGTTCTACCGGCGTGCGGTTCCTTGCTCGCGGTAGCGCTCGCGACGAGGCGGCCGATTCGGTCGTCTCGCTTCTTCTTCTCCCGAACCCAAAGGGGGCCCAGCGACGGCTCGGGCTCCGGCAGGATGGTGATGGCCAAGACGCTCGTGATTGTGGAGTCGCCGGCCAAGGCGAAGACCATCAAGAAGTACCTGGGCGCATCGTTCGACGTGCTCGCCTCCAAGGGGCACCTCAAAGACCTGCCCACGCAACAGATGGTGGACATCGGTGGCAAGAAGGTCCCCGTCGTGGACATCGCCAACGATTTCACCGAGACCTACCGGGTCATCGAGGGCAAAGAGAAGATCCTCGACGAGCTCAAGGCCGCGGCCAAGAAGGTCGAGGAGGTGATGCTCGCGACCGACCCCGACCGCGAGGGTGAGGCCATCGCCTTCCACATCTCGGAGGAGATCAAGAACCCCAAGCTGAAGGTCCAGCGCGTGGAGTTCCACGAGATCACCCAGCGCGGCGTGGACCAAGGCGTCAAGCACCCGCGCCCGCTCGACGTGAACCTCTACGACGCGCAGCGCGCTCGTCGCGTGCTCGATCGCATCGTGGGCTACGACGTCTCCGCGCTCGTGTGGTCCAAGCTCGCGTTCGGCCTCTCGGCGGGGCGTGTGCAGTCCGTCGCGCTCCGGCTCATCGTCGATCGCGAGCGCGAGATCGAGGCGTTCGTCTCCGACGAATATTGGAACGTCGGCGTGTGGTTCGCGGGCGGGCGCTCCGGGACGAGCGACAAGCCCGGCACCTTCTTCGCCAAGCTCAACGCCATCGACGGCAAGAAGGCAGCGGTCGTCAACGCCGACGGCGCAGCGGCGGTGCGCGCCGACCTCGCCCGCGCGGCGTACCGCGTCGCCAAGATCACGCGGCGCGAGCAGAAGCGCAACCCGCTCGCGCCCTACACCACGTCCAAGCTCCAGCAGGACGCCGCGAGCTACCTGCGCTTCAACACCAAGCGCACCATGCAGGTCGCGCAGGCGCTCTACGAGGGCATCGATCTCCAGCGCGACGGCGGCCCCGTCGGTCTCATCACGTACATGCGTACGGACTCCACGCGCGTGAGCGACGACGCCATCCGCGAGGTGCGCGCCGAGATCGAGAAATGCTGGGGCAAGCCCTTCTTGCCCGAGGCGCCCAACGTCTACCGCACCAAAAAGAGCGCTCAGGACGCGCACGAGGCGATCCGCCCGACGAGCGTCGAGCTGCACCCCGACGCCATCAAGAAGCACCTCAAAGACGAGCAGTACAAGCACTACAAGCTCATCTGTAACCGCTTCGTCGCGTCGCAGATGGCGCCCGCGGTCTACGATCGCACGTCGATCGACGTCGAGGGCAAGGCCGACGCGCGCGTCTATGGCCTCCGTTCGACGGGGCGCATCCTCAAGTTCGCGGGCTGGCTGCAAGTGACCGAGGGGCAGCGCGAGTTCGCGGGCGAGGACGAAGCCCAAGCGCCCGACGCGGCCGCGGGCGACGCCGCCGCGCCCGTCGCGGCGGACGCTCCCAAGGACGAGGCGGCCGCCGATCCCGAGCGCGCCGAGGAAGAGAGCGAGGCCACGCTTCCCGATCTCGCCGACGGCGACGCGCTCGCGCTCGGCGACCCCGCGCTCGCCGGCGGCAAGCCGAGCGCGACCCCGCCGGCCTCGGTCATCACGGAGCAGAAATTCACGCAGCCCCCGCCTCGCTACAACGAAGGCTCGCTCGTGCGCGAGCTGGAGAAGCGGGGCATCGGAAGGCCCTCCACCTACGCCGAGATCATCGGCAAGGTGCAGGCGCGCGACTACGTGAAGAAGCTCGAGAGCACCGCGCTCCAGCCCACCGAGCTCGGGCGGTTCGTGGTCGACGGCCTCGTGCGATCGAAGCTCGACTTCATGGAGCCGAACTTCACTGCGCAAATGGAGGAAGAGCTCGACGAGGTAGGCGCGGGCAGCCTCAAGCGCACGCAGCTCCTGAAGCGCTTCTACAAGCGCTTCAAGGAGCAGCTCGACGTCTCGAAGAAGCTCGCGCCGTGGAAGCCCGCGTCCGAGAAGACCGACGTCGCGTGCGACGAGTGCGGCGCGCGCATGATCAAGAAGTGGAGCAAGAACGGCTGGTTCTTGAGCTGCGAGCGCTACCCCGAGTGCAAGGGCACCAAGGACCTCTCCTCCGACGGGGCGAGCGCCGTGCCCGTGCGCGAGACGGACATCGTCTGCGACAAGTGCGGCAAGCCCATGGTCATCAAGACCGGCCGCTTCGGCGAGTTCCTCTCGTGCACAGGCTACCCGGCCTGCAAGAACGCGCGCCCCGTCCCGCTCGGCGTCGCGTGCCCCAAGTGCGGGGGCGACATCATCGAGATCCGGCCCAAGAAGCGCGGCGGCAGGACGTTCTACGGCTGCTCCAACTACAGCGCCGAGCAGAAGTGCGACTTCAAGCTGTGGCAGCGCCCTATCCCGACGCCCTGCCCTTCGTGCGGCGCGGCGTTCCTCACGCGCGCGGGCGGCAAGACCCCGATGCTCGTCTGCGCGACCAAAGACTGCGGCTACAAGCGCGAGCTCGACGAGAGCGAGCTCGGCGACAGCCCCGCCGCCGAAGGCGCTGAAGCGCCCGCGGCGGACGGCGCAGGCGACGCGACCCCGGCCCCCGCTGCGGTCAAGGCGGCTCCTGCTGTAGCCAAGGCGGCCGCCCCCGCTGTTCCCGCCAAGCCGGCACCGAAGCCCGCGCCGGCCAAAGCAGCGCCGGCCAAGCCCGCTCCCACGCCTGCCAAGGCCGACGAGAAGCCCAAGCCCGCGCCCGTCATCAAGCGCAAAGCCAAGGGCTGATCCCGCCACAACGCGAAGCCGCGATCGGCGCCGATCGTTCGGGCCTCAGAAGAGGCTCATGATCGCGCGCCGGACCTCGTCCATCAGCTCCTTGCGGCGATTCATCCCAAACTCAGCCGGATCGATCGGCTCGCCGATCGTCACGACCACGCGCTTGCCCTTTCGGATCGCGACGGCGTCCACGGGGAGCACGTCCCTCGTGCCGTCGACGGCGACCGGGAGGATGCGAACCCCCTGTTCGATCGCCATGCGAAAGCCGCCGCTCTTGAACGGGCCCATCTCGCCGGTCTTGCTGCGCGTGCCCTCGGGCGCGATCCAGACGCGCGTGCCCGACGAGAGGAGCGAGCCGCCGTGATCGCGGAGCGTCGAGACGGCCTGCGAACGGTCCGCGCGATCGATCCGCGGAAAGCCTGCGGCGGCCATCGCGCCGCCGAAGAACGGCACCTTGAAGAGCTCGGTCTTGGCGACCATGCGCACGCGGCCTGGCACGCTCTGGAACAGCACCGGGATGTCGAAGTGGCTCTGGTGGTTCGACATCACGACGAGCGGCTCGGAGCCGTCGCCGCCGTTGTCGCGCCGGCGCACGACGAGATCAATCTCGGCGTCGGTGACGAGCTTCTTGGACCACCATGCGAGGCGCCGATCCGCGACGTCGACCGGCAGAGGCCCGCGCGCCGCGTCGATGACCGTGGGCACGCAGATGCGCGCGGTGGTGAGGATGCCGTTGAACGTGCTGAGGATGCTCATGGTTAAGCGCGCTCGCCGATCACCGTGACCACGATCGAACGGCGGTGCGGCGCGCGACGGTGCTCCCAGAGGTAGATCGCTTGCCAGGTCCCGAGCAAGAGGCGGCCTTCGCCCACCGGGATCACCTCGGAGGTTTTGGTGATCGCGGCGCGGGCGTGGGCCGGCATGTCGTCAGGCCCTTCGTCGTCGTGCTCCCATCCATCGCCCTCCGGCGCGAGCCCGCCAAGGAAGCGCTCGAGGTCCCGGAGCACCGCCGGATCCGCGTTCTCTTGGATGACGAGGCTCGCCGAGGTGTGCCGCACGAACACCGTCGCGGTGCCGATCGTGATGCCCGACGCGGCGACGATCCGCGCGACCTCCGGGGTCACGTCGACGAGCCCCGGGCCGCGCGTCGCGACGGCGAACGTCTCTTGGTGCGCGCTCACGTCTCGCTGGTGAGGGCGGAGGGCCTGCCCTCCTCCCGAAGCTCGATCCCCACGATCCAGCGGCGCGCGGTCCACGATTGGAACCAGCCCCCGACCTTGGCCATGACGTCGTCGCCCGCGGTGGCGGCGCGCGCGCACGCCGCCGGCAGGGGCTCCCCGTGTCCGAGCGCTTCGAGCAGCAAGAAGGCCGGCTCCGGGAGCTCCTCGTAGTGGATGGTCATGTCGTCGCCGCGATAATACCCGAGCAGCACCTCGCGCGGCGCCGGCGCGCCGGCGGGTTCCTCGGCCTCGCCGTCCTTCGTGATGCGCGCGTGCGCGTCGACGCGGAGGGTGTTCACCGGGTAATCGAACCGCGCGAGGCGAAGGAGCGGCGAGAGCACGATGCGCGCGGTGTCCCACGCAGCGGGATCGATCGCGGCGAGGGCGCCCGCGTCGAGCGCGGTCGGCTCGGCGCCGTCGAACAGGTCGACGAACGAGTTTTCGTAGCGCGCCATCGCGATCGCGATCGCCCTGCGATCCCCGAAGCCGTCCCATCGCTCGGCGAAGGGGACGATGTGCTCGCCGAGGTCGCGGAGCGAAGGCTTGATGGGCGGGTGCGCGTCGAGGTAGCCGCGGACGAACGCGTCGAAGCCGCTCTCACCGAGCAAGAAGGCGAGCCCCGGGTAGTCCTCCAGCAGCGCGTCGCGGTGGCGGAGCCAGAACTGGCGGCGGTAGATGTCGACTTGTTCGTCCGGCGGGACGCGGTCGTTGCCCGCGACCTTCTCGCGGCACGCCGCGGCGATCGCCGGGTCGTCCGCGACGGGATCCTTGCGCTGGAACGCGCGCACGAGCAGCGCTTGGGTCGCGTCGAGATCGCTCACGGCGCTGCCTCCGCGGGCCTTGCTCCCCGGGTAACGCGCCCCTCACCGAGGACGGCGCGACGAATGGCGCGCGCTTTGTCGGCCTCGGCCACGAGCACGTCGAAGGGCGGGATGTCGTCGTCCCATTCGATGAGCGTCGAGACGGGACCGACGCGCTCGCACGCGAGCCGATACAGATCCCACACCGGATCGATCACGTGGTCGCTGTGCGTGTCGAGGATGTAGCGGCCGAAGTTACTGTGCCCCGCGAGATGGATCTGCGTCACGCGGTGGTGCGGCACGCCTTCGATGTAGAGCTTCGGATCGAACCCATGATTGAACGACGAGACGTACACGTTGTTCACGTCGAGGAGCAGGCCGACGTCCGCCTCGTTCGCGACGAGGCTCACGAATTCCCACTCGGTCATCGCGCTCGCGGTGAAGGTCAAATAGCTCGACACGTTCTCGAGCACGAAGCGCGTCTCCAGGTAATCTTGGACGATCTTCGCGCGCGCGATCACGTGCTTCGCGGCCTCCTCCGTGTACGGCAGCGGGTAGAGGTCGTGGAGGTTCACGCCGTGCGCGCCGGTCCAGCACAGGTGATCGCTCACCCATGGCGAGCCCGTGCGCTTCACGAGCGCCTTGAGCTTGGCGAGGTACTCCCAGTCGAGCGGCGCGGTCGAGCCGATGGAGAGCGACACGCCGTGCTGCACGACGCGGAAGCGCTCGAGCGCGCGGCCCAGGTTGAACATGGGGAGCCCGCCCTCCACCATGAAATTCTCGCTGATGATCTCGAACCAATCGACGCGGTGCCCTTGGTCTTGATCGAAGATCGCGGCGTAGTGCGGGATGCGCAGCCCGACGCCGACGCCCAGATCGGGCAGCCCCAAGCGGGGCGCGCTCGGTTCGCTCTTCGGAAGGTCCATAGGCTGGCACTCTACTCGCGCGGCACGCGCGGGGAGAAACACGCGCGGCACGAGCCGCACAAAAAAAGAAGCGCTCTTTGCCGAACGTGCGTGACGTTACGGCGAAGAGCGCTCCCGTCTTGGACTGGAGGAAGGAGTGACTACTTGCAGTCAGCAGCCTTGCAGCCGCCCTTGCCCTTGCACTCGTTCTTGCCCTTGCAGTCGTTCTTGCCTTCGACCTTGCAGTTGCCCTTGCCCTTGCACTCGTTCTTGCCCTTGCAGCAGTCCTTCGCGCCGGGGTGCGCGGAGCCAGCGGGCGCCGCCGCCTGCTGCCCCTCGTTGCCACCGCCGCACGCCACGAGCGACGCGCCCGCCACCATGCCGCCCACCGCCGCAAACGCCATCGCCTTGCCAATCTGCTGAGTCATCTCTCTTTACCTCCACACACGTGCCTGAAAAAGCGCCCGCGCCGACGTGCTAACGCGCCGAAGCGATGCGAACACTTGCTCCCGCAGGTCCGAACGTTGCGCCCTGACCGCCGGAGATTGAACACCATCCGTTCTCGACAGGCCAAAGAGCCGGCACAGAACGTTGTCTCATCGGGGACCTCTGAGGTCCCTCCCTCGTGACGCTCGTTACGACTGAGCTACCTCGCGGTTTCCTCCGAAACGTACCGATGAGGGGACAGCGCCCCGGATTGGGAGAGCGCTGCATGGGGATGGACGCCCGACCGTTGCGGAACGGCTCACCCATCGCCACGCGCTTGGCTCACAGCGCGTGAGCTGCGCACGAGCTTCGTACCGCGAGGAACGGAGCGAGCGCAAGCTCAGAAACGCGCGCGAGCCGCCGCGGATGAGTTCTGGGCGCGAGGTCACTGGACCTGATCGCAGCCCGTCGCGTCGGGGTTCTCCAAGCAATAGGTCACCATGCACGCGTTGAACGCGTCGAGCTTGTCGCGGCAGCCGCTCTCGACGGTGTCGCACGTCTCCTGCTTGGCGACGCACTCGTTCTGCTCGCTGAACGCCGTGGTGCAGCTCGCCTGCGCCGTCGCGGACACCATCGCCGCGCAATACGCGGTGCAGTCCGGCAGGCTGGCGATGCCGCACGTGTTGATCTGCTCGCACGCGGCTTGGCAGTCCTCCGTCGCGGAGATGATGTCGCAGCCGGGCGCGGAGATCGCGAGCGCGGCGAGCGTGAGGAACAAAGAGAAGGTGAGCGTGAAGCGGCCCTGCGTCATGCTCCCCTTTTATCACGACCTCGTCCTGCGGCGCGCAAACACGGGCACGATCGCGGCGGGGTCGTCGGTCATGATGCCGTCGGCGCCGAGGTCGAGGAGGCGCTCGGCCTCGCGCGGATCGTCGATCGTCCAGAAGTGGACCGCGAGCCCGAGCGCGTGCGCTTTGTCGATGAACGCGCGCGTGTCGAACGCGAACGGCCCCGATCGCCGAGGCACCTGCGCCGCGGCGCCCGCGACGAAGCGCCGCGCGAGCGCGCGGGGAGCGAGCGAGAGCGCGGCGAGATCGATCGCGCCGAGCCCCGTGGGGCCTTCGTACCCGAGGCGGCGCACCTCGGCGATCGTCCGCGCGTCGAAGCTCGTGAGGAGGACCCGCGCGCTCGCGCGGCGCTGCGTGATCACGGAGACCACCGCGCGCGCGGCGATCGCGCCGTGACGTTTGATGTCGATGTTGATCGGCGCGCGCGGGATCGCATCGAGCACCTCGGCGAGCGTCGGGATCGCGAACGTGCCCGGGGCGCCTCGCGACGCGCCGACGTTCCACGTCTTCACCTCGGCGAGCGTCGCGTCCCCGATCGCGCGCGGGATCCCCGCGGTGCGCTCGGCGGTCGCGTCGTGCGCCACCACCACGTGCCCGTCGCGCGTGAGGTGAACGTCCATCTCGAGCGCGTCCGCGCCGATCGCGAGCGCGCGGAGGAACGCGGGGAGGGTGTTCTCCGGCAGCTCCTTGGCGGCGCCGCGGTGCGCGTAAAGGACGGGCGCGCTCATCCCTTCGCCTTTCGCCGCGGGGTCGCCGCCGGGAGCCCATCGCCGCGCTTGCCGAGGACCGGATCCGCGCGGATGCGCTGAAGGTCGCGGGCGAGCTCGCGCGCGATCCCGATCCAATAGGTGCGCCCAGGATCCGCGTTGATGTCCGGCGGCACGGCGGCGCGGAGCGCGGCGATCACCTCGGGCTCGACCGACGAGGCGAGGAGCGCGATCACCTCGCCGCGGCTAGGCCAGCGATCGGTCGGCGGCGCGTGGTCCTGCGGGCCCTCGACGTAGGCCGGGTACACGTCGCTCTGCCGCTCGCGCGCGCCGGAGCCCGAGAGGAGCCAATCCGTCGAGACGCCGAGCGCCAGCGCGAGCCTCCGCGCCGTGTCGAACGGCAGCCTCGCGCCGCGGTCCTTGCTGCGGAGCGAGTTGACGTATTGCGCGGTGAACCCCGCCCTCCGCGCGAGCTCGCCGCCCGAGAGGCCGCGCGCTTCCATCGCCTCCACGAGTCGCTCTTGCCAGTCGGCCACGGCGGAAACGCTACGCGCATGCGGGGGCGATCGCCAGCGTCCAGAAGGAGAATAGAAACAGTTGACAACTATAGTTTCAATGACAACTCTTGGAGCATGCCTCACCTCGCTCCGATCGTTCAGGGACCGCTCCACATCACCGTCGCCGTGCGCTCGGATCCGGGCAAGCAACGCCACGGTCCGAACCAGGACAGCTACCTCGTCGCGCTCGTGGACGGCGCGGGCCTCCACGACGAGGCCTCCGGCAGCGCGAGCATCGCGTGGGCGGCGCTCGCCGTGTGCGACGGCATGGGCGGCGCCGCGGGCGGCGAGGTGGCGAGCCGGACCGCGGTCGACGTGATCCGCGAGGGGATGCGGGCGGGCGCCGGCGACGACATCGCGCGCGCGCTCGTCACCTCCGTGCAGGAGGCGTCGCGGCGCATCCACGCGACCCAGCAGCACGATCGCGCGCTCGCGGGCATGGGCACGACGACCACGGCGTGCGCGCTCGCGGGCGCCACGCTCTTCGTCGCGCAGGTGGGGGACAGCCGCGCGTATTTGCTGCGCGACGGCGAGCTCACGCGCCTCACGCGCGATCAGACCCTCGCGCGGCAGCTCGTCGAGCTCGGCCAGCTCACGGAGGAGGAGGCGGAGACGTTCGAATATTCGAACATCATCTTGCAAGCCGTGGGCACGCAGGAGCGCGTCGACGTCGACCTGCGCAGCGTCGAGGCGCGCGCGGGTGACGTGCTGCTCGTGTGCTCCGACGGGCTGCACGGCGTCGTGAAGGACGGCGCCCTCCGCGAGACGCTCCTCCACGCGGAGACGCCGGACGACGCGTGCGACGCGCTGATCGACCTCGCGTATTCGAAGGGCGCGCCCGACAACGTCACGTGCGTCGTCGCGCGGATCGACGCGATCGGCGACGGGCGCGGCGCGGAGCCTTCGGCCGCGTCATGCCCGGTCGCGGTGAGCCAGGTCGTGCTCATGCCGCTGCCGCCCGAGGACGATGCTGAAACTATCGTTTCCGATCCAACAACCGAGGGGAGCGAGGCGCCTTCGCGCAGCGTATTCGAAAGGGTCTTGGCGTTCTTCGGCGCGTGACGCGCTCACTCGCCCGGGCCGAAGCGCAGCAGCGAGTAGACGGCCGTGTCGGGCCTGCCCTCGGTGAGCTTCTTCTTGCCGCCCAAGAAATCGAGCTCGATCACGAACGCGAACCCCACCACCTTGCCGCCTTGACGCCGCGCGAGCTCCGCCGCGGCGTTCGCCGTGCCGCCGGTCGCGAGCACGTCGTCGACCACCAGGACCTTGGCGCCGCGCGCGATCGAGCCGGTGTGCATCTCGAGCTCAGCCTTGCCGTACTCGAGCTCGTACGCGACGCTGTCGGTCTTGGCGGGGAGCTTGCCGGGCTTGCGCACGGGGACGAAGCTCGCGTGGAGGCGAGCCGCCATCGCGCCGCCGAAGATGAAGCCGCGCGACTCGATGCCCACGATGGTGTCGATGCGATCGCCGATGTAGCGCTGCGAGAGCAGATCCAGAGCGATGTTGAAGGCCCGGGGATCGGCGAGGAGCGGGGAGATGTCCTTGAACAAGATCCCCGGCTGGGGGAAGTCCGGCACGTTGCGGAGGTACGCCTTGAGGTACCGGACCGCGTGCGGGCTGGGAAGCTCGTCGTGGTTGAACATGACGGAGCCGTGATAGCCCACACGCGCCGAAGATTGAAGATTTAGACGCTCGCGCTCTGCTGGAGGCGAATGACGTTCACCGCTTGCAAGCCCTTCGGGCCTTCTTTGATTTCGAACTCGACGGTCTCATTTTCGAACAGACGCCGGCGACCATCCCCGTTGATTTGCGAGTAGTGCACGAACACGTCCGGGCCGATGTCCTGCTTGATGAACCCCCAACCCTTTTCATCGTTGAACCACTTGACCTTACCGACTGCCATAACTCCTCCACACTTCGAGACCGTCGAACCGACCCTCCCGCCGGAGACCGTCGCGTGGCTTCCGCGCGCCCGCTGCTCGGTGCATTGGGCATGATCTCCAGACTTTCCGGGATGTCGTTCGAGCGGCGCCAACGTAGACGGGCGTCCTCACGCTGGTCAAGGCCCGCAAATGCTCGCAAAGCGAAGCCCAGGTAGCGCCACCGAGAAAACAATTACGCGCTCATCCCGTGAAATGGGCGGAAACTGGTCGGTCGCACGCGGCTCGAACCTTGCTTAGCCAGGCCGCGATGGCCCTCTTCCCCAACGACGACATGCCGTCCGATCTCGGACAGGATTCGCGGGATGCCCGCTCGCTCCGCATCCTGGCCAAGTCCATCTATCGCGAGCTGCGCCGCAGCGGGCTGCACGAAGAAGACGTGATGAGCGTCGCCGGCGAGCTGCTCAGCTTGGTCGCGGCGGACGTCAAAGGCCGCACACCCTCGCGCTGATCTCCCCCCCTCCCGAGCCCTCCCCCGCCTCTCCTCGCACACGAGAGCACCCATTCGTTTGACATCGCTTCGAGCTTGGTCGTATTGCTCCACGACGGAAGATTTGGGCAGGGCGACGCCGCCGCGCGCGGAGCGCCTCCAGCGCAGGGCGTTCGATGTTCTCGATCATCATCAGCGAGAAGGGCGGCGCCGAGCGCCGTGAGTCGTTCGATCGCAACGAGATCAACGTGGGTCGCGTGCAAGGCAACGACCTCATGTTGCCGAAGGGCAACGTCTCGAAGCGACACGCGCGGCTGCTCTACCGGGACGGGCGCTTCATCGTCACCGACCTGAAGAGCACCAACGGCACGTACGTCAACGGCCGCAAGATCGCGCAGGCGACCATCGTCCGCGAGGGCGACAAGATCTACATCGGGGACTTCATCCTGCGCGTCGAGGGAGCCTCGGGCGCGACACCCTCCCCCTCGGCGTCGACCCCCGCTCCTCCGCTCGCCGAGGAGCCCGCCGAGGTCGGCGACGAAGCCATCGGCCCGCAACAACACGCGGCGACGTCGGCGAGCCTCCCCATCGCAGCGTTCGCGGCGCCGCAACAACAGGGCGGCGTGCCCATGCCGGCGCTTCCGCCGCCGCTGCCGCCCATCCCGGCGCCGCTCGACCCGAGTCGCTTGGTCGCTCCTCCGCTCGCCGCTCCGCCCATCGCCGCGCCGCCGACGCCCGGCTCGTTCGAGAGCCCGTCATCGTCGCAACAGCCTTCGTCCGCCGAGCGTGGCCTTCGCCCGCCGACGCCGAGGATCGAGCCCAAGACCGGCGATCGGCACGAGGTCATCAGCCATTTTCCGCTCGAAAACGACCCAGATGGCTCGGTGCACTACGCGGTCCCTGCGCCTCCGCGGCTCCCTTCCACGGGACGCGTGCCCGTGCAGCAGGAGGCCGCGCCGAGCACGCCGCCGCCGTCGAACTCGCAGCTCGCTGCGCCCGCGGCGATCCCTTCCGCGCCCCCGGTCCACGGCTCTGCGAGCGGCCCTTCAGCACCGCCGATCGTCGCCACCAAACCCGCACCTCCGCCGGTGGCGTCGGCGAAGCCGCCGGCGCCTCCCGCGCGGCCTCAACCTACGCAACCGCCGTCGGAGGCCACGCGCGACTCTGCGGAGCCGCGGCCCCCAGCGCCGATCCCGTCGAGGCCCATCGCGGACCCGCCCACCACCGGCGGCGTTCGCCCCGTAACGTCGCCACGCGATCGCGAGCTCAAGCGCGCGGCGTCGCACCGCACCGCGCTCGCGACGCTCGTGGAGCGCGTGGCGAGCCTCACGGACCTCACCGCGCTCGACGCCGGCGAGTCGCCCGACGACGCCCTCGTCGCCCGCGTCAACCGCGCGATCACCGAAGCCGCGGGCTCGCTCTTCTCGGGCGGCGATCTCGACGTCGAGGCGCTCGTCATCGACGCGAAGCGCGAGCTGCTCGAGCTCGGGCCGCTCACGCCGCTCTTCTTCGACGAAGACATCACCGAGGTGCAGGTGCTCCGGCACGACTACCTCGTCGTGATGTACGGCCGCCGCCACGTCCCCGGCGAGATGGGGTTCACGAGCGAGCAGGCCGCGGCGCGCGCGATCCGGCGCCTCTGCGCGTCGGCGGGCAAGCCGCTCGCCGACGGCGAGGTGTTCGTCGAGCGGCGCTTGCCGCGGGGCGCGCGGATGTTCGCGGTGCTGCCGCCGGCGTCCGATCAGGGCCACGTCATCGTCATCCGCATGCCGCTCCGCGCGAGCCTCACGCTCGAAGATCTGGTGAAGAGCGGCACGATCTCGCGCGGGATGGCCGGCCTCTTCACGCAGTGCATCGCGGCGCGCGCCAACATCCTCGTGACCGGCGCGGTCGGCTCCGGGACGACCTCGCTCCTCGGCGCGCTCGCCGCCGCGGGCAGCACCGAAGAGCGCGTCGTCGTGCTGCAAGAGGACGACGAGCTCGTGCTCGATCAGCCCCACACCATCGCGATCCTGCTCGGCGAGACCGCGCAGGAGGGCGCCCGCGCCGTCCAAGCCGCGACCAGGATCCGCCCGGATCGCTTGGTGATCGGCGCGTTCGCGGGTCCGGTCGCCGCCGAGGTGGTCGACGCGATGGGCGACGGCGTCGACGGCGTCCTCGCCGCGGCGCGCGCGCCCACGCTGCGACAGGCCGTGTCACGCCTCACCTCCGACATCGCGGCGACCAAGCTCGGCCTCTTGCCCGAGGTCGCGCGCGAGTGGCTCGTCTCCGCGTTCGACCTGGTCATCGAGATCGCGCGGCTGCGCGACGGCAGGCACCGCGTGCTGCGCGTGGCCGAGCTCGCATCCGAGAACGGGCGCGCGGTCATCCGCGACATCTTCACGTTCACGATCGAGCGCACCGCGGCCGGAGGCGCCATCGAAGGCAGCTTCCACCCGACCGGCGTCATCCCCGGCATCGTCGAGGACATGGCGGCCCGAGGGGTCGCGGTCGATCAGGCGATCTTCCGAAGGAGCGCCGGCGCTTGACGGCGCCCGAACCGGTGAGAAAGCTCGTAACCTGACACCGGTCCCCACGAGATCCGCATGGCCATCCGCACCATCCTGCACTACCCCGACCCGCGTCTGCGCATCAAAGCCGAGCCCGTGGCGAGCATCACGGCCGCCATCACCAAGCTCATCGATGACATGGCCGAGACCATGTACGCCGCGCCCGGCGTAGGGCTCGCCGCGACGCAGCTCGGCGAGCCGCACAGGATCTTCCTGATCGACATCGCGGGCGAGGACGAGCCGAGCGATCTGCACGTGTTCGTCAACCCGGAGATCGTCGCCAAAGAGGGCGAGCAGTGCGGCCCCGAAGGCTGCCTCTCGTTCCCCGGCGTGTCCGAGGACATCAAGCGCGCCGCCACGATCACGGTCCGCGCGCTCGACCGCACGGGCAAGCCGTTCGAGCTCTCGGCCGAGGGGCTGCTCGCCGTCGCGATCCAACACGAGAACGATCACCTCGACGGCGTGCTGATGATCGACCGCATGGGCGTGCTCAAGAAGCGCATCGTGCAGCGCAAGATGCAGAAGCGCTCACACGACTCGATCTAACCCAACCGCTAACGCGCCGTCGGGAACGCGAGCGGGCCGCTCACGTACGCGTCGCGCCCGCACAGCTCCCAGCGAGGCTCGACGATGCGCGGCGCCTCGGTGGGCGTGTCGGGGCCGGCCCAGTCGACCGCGCCGGGCCTGCCGCGCGGGCCGAGCAAGATGGGCGCGATGAACGCGTGAAGCTCGTCGGCCATGCGCACCGCGAGCATGCTCCCCGCGAGCTCCGCGCCGCCCTCGACCAACATCGACACCACGCCTTGCTCCGCGATGAGCCGCAGCGCCGCGACCACGTCGACGCGCCCCTCGGCGGAGTTGGGCACCCGCACGACCGAGCAGCCCGCGTCGACGAGGGCCTGCTCGGCGGCCTCGGGCGCGTCGTTGCCCGAGAGCAGCCACGTGGGCACCTCGCGCGCGCTCTCGACGATGCGGCTCGTGAGCGGCATCCGCAGCCTCGAATCGAAGACGACGCGCACGGGGGCGCGGCCGCCCGGCAGGAGCGCGGCGTCGCGTACGGTGAGGCGCGGATCGTCGGCGATGACCGTGCCGATGCCGACCGCGACCGCGTCGTGACGCGCGCGGAGCTCTTGCACCTTGGCGCGCGCCTCGGCGCCGGTCACCCACTTGGACGCGCCCGTGCGCGTCGCGATGCGGCCGTCGAGCGAGAGCGCGAGCTTGAGCGACACGTGCGGCAAGCCCGACGTGATGAACTTGGTCCACGGCGCGATGAGCGCGCGCGCCTCCGCCGCGAGCACGCCGACCTCGACCTCGATGCCCGCGGCACGCAGCCGATCCGCGCCGCCGCCGACCACCCCGGGGTTGGGATCGGCGCAGCCGACCACGACGCGGCGAATGCCCGCCGAGAGGATCGCGTCGACACACGGCGGCGTGCGCCCTACGTGATTGCAAGGCTCCAGCGTGACGTAGAGGGTCCCGCCGCGCGCGGCGTCGCCCGCGGCGGTGAGCGCCGTGATCTCGGCGTGATCTTCCCCGGCGCGCGCGTGGAACCCCTGCGCGATCACCTGCCCAGTCGCCGAGGCGACCACGGCGCCGACCGGCGGGTTGGGCGACGGAACGGCGCGGAGCGCCTCGTCGAGGGCGAGACGCATCAGCTGGAGATCGATGTCCGTCGTGGTCATGCGCGTAAGCCCGATCTACTAAGAGAGCGCTCCCCAGTCTACTGCGCTCCCCGCCTTCGACCGGGCGCGCTCGCGACCTGCGAGGGGCTCTCTACGGGCCCTTCTCCTTTGCGAGCTTGCCGAGCTCCGTAAGAAACTCGTCAATGTGACGGAACGATCGATAAACGCTCGCGAAGCGCACGTACGCGACCTCGTCCGTCTCGCGCAGGTGCCGCATCACGCGCTCGCCGAGCTCGCTCGCGGAGACCTCACGCTTCTCTTCGTGCTGGATCTCGTGCTCGATCGCGTCGGCGATCGCCTCGATGCGCTCGGTCGCGACGGGGCGTTTGTTGCACGCGATCCGCAGGCCGCGGACGAGCTTTTGCCGATCGAAGGGCTCGCGACGGCCGTCCTTTTTGACGACCGTCGGCAGCACGTCCTCGATGCGCTCGTACGTCGTGAAGCGCCGCTCGCACTTCTCGCACTCGCGGCGCCGGCGGATCACCTCGCCCGCGCCGCCGGAGCGCGAGTCGATGACGCGGTCCTCGGTGTGGCCGCAAAATGGACACTTCATCCGCGCGCCCTCAATCCTCGCAGCGAGAGAGGACGAGCGAGACGTTGGTCCCGCCGAAGCCGAACGAGTTGCTCATCACGTGGTTGAGCCTTCGCTCGCGCGCGGTGAGCGGCACGAAGTCGAGCGGGCACGCAGGGTCCGGGTCCTCGAGGTTGGCCGTGGGCGGCACGCGGCCATCGCGGATCGCGAGCGCGCACATCGCGGCCTCGACCGCGCCTGCGCCGCCGAGCAGGTGGCCCATCTCGCTCTTGGTCGAGCTGACCCAGAGCTTCTTGCTGAGCGCGTGGTCGCCGAACAATTTGGCGATCGCGTGCGCCTCCTCGACGTCGCCCTGCGGCGTCGAGGTGCCGTGCGCGTTGATGTAGTCGATGGACTCCGGCGAGAGCTGCGCGTCTTTGAGCGCCATCTTCATGGCGCGCACCGCGCCCTCGCCGTCGGGCGCGGGCTTGGTGATGTGGTAGGCGTCGCACGAGGCGCCGTAGCCCACGATCTCGGCGTAGATCTTGGCGCCGCGCTTCTTCGCGTGGTCGAGCGATTCGAGGAGCATGGTGCCCGCGCCCTCGCTGCACACGAAGCCGTCGCGGCCGCGATCCCACGGGCGGCTCGCGCGCGCGGGCTCCTCGTTGCGCCGCGAGAGCGCGAACATCGCGCCGAAGCCGCCGATGCCGAGGCCCGTGACCGCCGCTTCGGCGCCGCCCGCGAGCATCAGGTGGGTGCGGCCCCGGCGGATCCACTCGAACGCTTCGCCGAGCGAGTGGCCGCTCGACGAGCACGCGCTCGTGTTGCAGTAGCTCACGCCCTTGAGGCCGTGCGCCATCGCGACCTGACCGGCCGCGAGGTTCGCGATCACGTGGGGGATGAGGTACGGCGTGAGCTTGCTCGGCCCCTTTTGGACCAGCGTCACCGAGTGCGCGTAGAGGAACTCGAGGCCGCCGATGCCGACGCCGATGAAGGTGCCGCACGCCTCGCGGTCCTCCTCGGTCAGCTCGATGGCGGCGTCGCGCAGGCACAGCTCGCTCGCGGCGAGCGAGAGCTGCGCGAAGCGGCCCATCTCTTTGATCTTCTTCTTGGGGATGAAGGTCTCGGCGACGAAGCCCTTCACCTCGCCGGCGATGCGGGTCGAATACCCCGCGGGGTCGAACAAGGTGATCGGCCCGATGCCCGACTCGGCCGCGAGCACGCTGCGCCAAGTCTCTTCGGTGCCGATCCCGTTGGGTGTGACGAGGCCAATGCCGGTGATGACGACGCGCTGCATGAAGGGCACCTTCGGGCGCGACCGATCCGCGCGGCGCCCCCACCGCCGCGCGGCGGCCTTTGCCTACTTTTTGGCGTGGGTTTGGATGTAGTCGATCGCGTCCTGGACCGTTCGGATCTTCTCCGTGTCCTCGTCCGGGATGTCGATCTCGAACGTCTCTTCGAATGCGAGCACGAGCTCGACCAGGCCCAGCGAATCTGCTCCGAGATCGTCGATGAAGGTCGACTCGGGTTTGATGTCCTTCTCGTCGACGTCGAGCTGCTCTTTGATGATCCGCTTGACTTCGCTCGTGATGTCGGCTTCCGCCATGGTTCGTTCCTCCCGGAAAAACGCGGTCCCCCTTTAGCCCAACGTGCTCCGCTTTGCATCCACCAAAAGTGAGCGCCGCGTGCTTTTTTCAAGCGGAGAACAGCGCACGATCGTACGCACCACGTTTGCAACGCAGCGCGTCCTCCGTGACGATCACATGTACATGCCGCCGTTCACGCGCAGCGTTTGGCCTGTGACGTACGCGGCTTCGTCGGAGCACAGATACACGGCGGCGGCGGCGATCTCATCCGCGCGGCCCGTCCTGCCGAGCGGGATCGCGGCGAGCATCTGCGTCTTCGCGTCGCCCGCGATGCTCGACGTCATGTCGGTGTCGATGAAGCCGGGCGCGATCGCGTTGACGGTGATCCCGCGCGAGGCGTACTCGCGGGCCAAGGTCTTCGCGATGCCGACGAGCGCGGCCTTGGACGCGGCGTAGATCGCCTGGCCCGCGTTGCCCATCTCGCCGACCACGCTCGACAGGAAGACGACGCGGCCGGTCTTGGCGCGCATCATCACCTTGATGGCAGCGCGCGAAGCCGCGATCGAGCCCTTCACGTTGACCGCGAGCACGCGATCGATCTCGTCTTCTTTGAGGCGCAGCACGAGGTTGTCGACCGCGATGCCCGCGTTCGCGACGAGGATGTCAAGCCTGCCCTTGCGCTTGGCGACGTCGGCGATGGCGGCCTCGGTGGCCTTCATGTCCGCGACGTCGAAGCCCACGGCCTCGCCGTCGCCTCCCTTTGCACGGATGGCCTCGACCACGGCGCGCGCCTCGGCCTCGCCCTTGACGTACGAGAGCGCGACGTACGCGCCGCGCGACGCGAGGGCCTCGGCGATGGCGCGGCCGATGCCGCGCGATCCGCCGGTGACGACCGCGACCTTGTCCTTGAGATCGAACATGCTGAAGGTTCCTTGTTGGGGTTACGCGGCGCCGGAGGAGAGGAACGACGGCGCTTGATCGAGGCTCGCGAGGTCGCTCACGTTGTGGACCTTGATCGATCGCGCGATGCGCTTGACGAGCCCCGCGAGCACCTTGCCCGGGCCGATCTCGAGCGCGTGCGTCACGCCCTCGGCCGCGAGGCGCTCGATGGTCTTGACCCACTGCACGGTGCTGTCGACCTGCGCGACGAGCAGCCCGCGGACCTTCTCGGGGTCGGTGTTGGGCTCGCCGTCGACGTTGGCGAGCACGGGGAAGGCGAGCGGGCGCACGGTGATGGTGTCGAGCGCCGTGGCGAGGCGCACGGCGGCGGGCTTCATCAGCGCGGAGTGGAACGGCGCGCTCACCTTGAGCGGCACGCCCCTGCCCCCTTTGGTCTGCGCGATCTTCATGGCGCGATCGACGGCGGCGGCGTGGCCCGCGATCACGATCTGGCCGGGCGCGTTGAAGTTGGCCGCGCTCACGACCTGCCCTTCGGCCGCCTCGGCGCAGATGGCGGCGATGGCGTCTCCGTCGAGGCCCATCATCGCGGCCATGGCGCCTTCGCCTTCGGGCACGGCGTCCTGCATGGCGGCGCCGCGGAGCCTGCACGTGCGAACGGCGTCCGCGAGATCGAGCGCGCCGGCCGCGACGAGCGCGCTGTACTCACCGAGCGAGTGACCCGCGGCGAACGACGGCGCGGGCAGCGCGGGGTGGCGCTCGCGGAGCGCGGCGACGAGCGCGCTCGACGTCGTGACGATGGCGGGCTGGGTGTTGGTGGTGAGCGTGAGATCGGCCATCGGCCCTTCGAAGCAGAGCTTCGCGATGGAGGAGCCGAGCGCCTCGTCGGCCCGCGCGAAGACCTCATGAGCGGCGGGAGACGCCTCGGCGACCCCTTTGCCCATGCCGACCTCTTGGGAGCCTTGCCCTGGGAACAGCCATGCGATTTTCACGGCCCGCGTCTACTCCAAGTTGCGAATCGGGGATAGGGCCGAAGGCGCGCGACAACTTCCCGGCGGCGCGCGCGCGCGTATCATCGCGGCATGATCCGGTGCTCGCGGTGAAAGCCCTGCTCCAGCCGACCCCGCCGCCCTACGACCCCATCGCGTGGTCCAAGAAGCCGCTCGCCGAGCGAGCCCGCATGGTCTGCGAGGCGTGGGCGCTCCAGGGCTACGGCGCGCCGCTCGGCTCTCTCCTGCTCTACGGGCTCAAGCTCGCGCTCTACATCGGCATGTGGAGCTTCTTCTGCGGCTTCTCGCCGGGGCTCGGCGGCCTCGCGCGCCTGCCCTCGTGGTGGCTCGCGCCGCTCGCGTTTCAGAAGGCGATCCTCTGGAGCATGCTCTTCGAGGGCTTGGGCCTCGGCTGCGGCAGCGGTCCCCTCACGGGCCGCTATTTCCCGCCGATCGGCGGCTTCCTCTACTTCCTCCGGCCCGGCACGACCAAGCTCCCGCTCTTCCCCGGCCTGCCGATCCTCGGCGGCGCGCGCCGCACGTGGCTCGACGTCGCGCTGTACGTGGCGCTCGTCGCCGCGATCGTCCGCGCCCTCGTGTCGCCCGCGATCGACGCGCAACGGCTGCTCCCGATCGCGGTCCTCGTCCCGTTGATCGCGCTCGCGGACCGCACGATCTTCCTCGCGCTGCGCGCCGAGCACTACTGGGTCACGGTCGTGTGCTTCGTCGCGGCGGGCAACTGGATCGCGGGCGCCAAGGCGGTGCAGCTCGCGCTGTGGTTCTTCGCGGGCGTCTCCAAGCTCAACCACCATTTCCCCGCGGTGGTGTGCGTGATGACGAGCAACAGCCCCGTGCTGCGCTTCCCTTGGCTGCGGCGGCGCATGTACAAGCGCTTCCCCGACGATCTCCGCCCTTCGCGAACGGCGGAGATCATGGCGCACTTCGGGACCGCGCTGGAGCTCGGCATCCCGCTGATCTTGATGTTCTCGCGGGGCGGCTCGTCGCTCGCGCTCGGCATGGTGCTCATGCTGATGCTCCACGGTTACATCACGAGCAACGTGCCGATGGGCGTCCCCATCGAGTGGAACTTCATGGTGGTGTACGGCGCCTTTGCGTTGTTTTGGGCGCACCCGGAGACAAGCATCCTCGATCTCGGATCGGTCCCGCTCGCGATCTTCCTCGTCGTGATGCTCGTTGGGACACCGCTCCTCGGCAACCTCGTGCCGGGCAAGATCCCGTTTTTGCTCGCGATGCGGTACTACGCCGGCAACTGGGCTTATGGCGTGTGGCTCTTCCGCAGCACGAGCTACGAGAAGCTCGATCGCTTGAAGAAGAGCTCGGCGTGGGTCTACACGCAGCTCGACCGCTTCTACGATCGTCCGACCTCGGTTGGGCTCGTCGGCAAGGTGATGGCCTTTCGCATGATGCATCTCCACGGCCGCGCGCTTCCAACGCTCATCCCCAAGGCGGTGAGTCGGTTCGAAGACTACGAATACGTCGAAGGCGAGATCGTCGCGGGCCTCGTCCTCGGCTGGAACTTCGGTGACGGCCATTTGCACCGCGAGCCTTTGCTGCGCGCCGTTCAAGACCAATGTGCCTTCGAAGAGGGCGAGCTCCGCTGCATCTTCGTCGAGGCGCAGCCGCTCTTTGGGTCGACCCTCGACTACCGCATCGTCGACGCGAAGACCGGATTGATCGAGAAGGGCGAGCTGGATGTTGGAGAGTTGCGCGCGCGCCAGCCGTGGTCGGCGAGCGGGTGAACGCGACACCGCTCGACGTGCGCTCCCGTTCGCGGGTACGTTCGATCGCGTGAGCACCGATTCGCCCGACGACCTCCGCGCCCGCCGCGAGCGCCTCGTGCGCGCGCACATGGCCGACGAGAACACGCTGTCCTTCGACGCGGTCCTCGCGACCTTCCCGCACCCGCATTACGAGATCATCCCGACCGGGAAGACGTACGACGGCCGCGCCGAGGTCGATGCTTATTATCAATCGTCACGGCGCACGTTCCCCGACCAGCGCAACGAGCTCATCTCGCTCCGCCACGCGGATGACGCGGTCGTGGTCGAGTTTTGGCTGCGCGGCACGCACGCGGGCGGCCCGTCGCCGAGCGGGCGATCGTTCGAGGTGCGCATGACGGCGTTCTTCCTCTTCGAAGGGGATCGCCTCGTGTGCGAGCGGGTCTATTTCGACGCCCTGACGATGCTGCGCCAGCTCCTCGGCGAGGTGCGCCCGTGGCGGCCGGCGAGCGTGCTGTCGGCGCTCCGCGTGCTCCGCCTGCTCCGCGAGCAGACGCGGTGATGGGAACA
>CAYTJL010000139.1:0-25683 GCA_964437785.1 uncultured Polyangiaceae bacterium | reverse complement strand
TCCGGCGGCGAGCGCCAGCGCGTCGCCATGGGCCGCGCGATCGTCCGCGCGCCCAAGCTCTTTTTGTTCGACGAGCCGCTCTCGAACCTCGACGCCGCGCTCCGCTCCGAGCTGCGCGTCGAGATCGCGGCGCTCGTGAAGCGGCTCGGCGTCACGTCGATCTACGTCACCCACGATCAGGTCGAGGCCATGACGATGGGCGATCGCATCGCGGTGCTCCGCAAGGGCGAGCTCTTGCAGGTCGGCCCGCCGCGCGCGATCTACGAGGACCCGGCGAGCTTGTTCGTCGCGGGCTTCCTCGGATCGCCGCCCATCAACGTGATCGACCTCGCGCGCGATGGGGGCGAGGCGCGCGGCGCGGGCGCGGCGTGGCCCGTGCCCGCGGGGATCGATCTCCCCGACGAGGCGTGCGCTGCGTTCCGGCCCGAGCACGCGCGCATCGGATCATCCGACAAAACAAGCCTGATCACGATCAACGCCGAGGTCACCGCGGTCGAGCCGCTCGGGGCCGAGACGCACCTCACGTGCGGCGCGCACGGCGCGACCATCCGCGCCAAGGCGCCGGGCTTCGACGCGCCCTCGCGCGGCGATCGCGTGACGATCACGGTCGATCCCTCGCGCGTGCTCTTCTTCGATCGCGGGACGGGGCGGAGGCTCCGCGCGCGCCCGTGATCCGCCGCGACGCGCTCCGCGCCCTCGCGGGCTCGTTCGCGGCGGCGGTCGCGTCGTCCAGCGCGTCGTGCGCGCGGCCCTCGGCGGGAGGGCGATCCGAGGCCTCGCTCTGGTTCGCGTACGGCGGCAAGAACCGCGAGGTGCTCCTCTCGCTCGTGGATCGCTTCCACGCGTCGCAGGAAAAATTCGCGATCAAGCCTGTTTATCAGGGCGATTACTTCGAGTCGCTCGCCAAGCTGCGCGCGGCCATCGCCGTCGGCGAGGCGCCCTCGCTCACGCACGTGATCGTCGAGGTGCTCCCGTATTTGGTCGAGGCTGGCGCGCTCGAACCGATCGCGATCGAGCCTTCGATCATCGACGATTTGGAGCCCGCGATCGCGCAGTCGGGCACCTTCGAAGGCGGCGCGTCGCGGCCCCTCTACGCGATCCCGTTCAACCGATCGACGCCCATCGCGTACCTCAACGCGCGCCTCTTCGACGAGGCGCGCATCGATCCGCCGAGCACGTGGGACGAGCTGCGCGCCGCGGCGCGCGCGCTCACGAAGCAACGCGGGTCGCGCACGCAGTGGGGGCTCGCGTGCCCGATCGACTGGTGGTTTTGGGTCGCGCTCGTGGGCCAGGCCGGCGGGAAGATGGACCTCTCGCTCGGCGGCGACGCGGGCGAGGAGGCGCTGCGGTTGTGGCAGCGCATGGTGCACGACGATCGATCCATGAAGCCGCCGCCCGGCCGCGACTACAACGCGTGGCAGCGCGCGAACGAGGATTTTCTCGGCCAGAACGTCGCGATGATTTGGACCTCGACGGCCTTCCTCCGTTACCTCGAAGGCAACGCGTCGTTCCCGGTGCGCGCCGCGATGTTGCCCAAGCACGTGCGGCGATCGGTGCCGACCGGCGGCACCATGTTCGTGATGCCCAGGCGATCGCGCGAGCGCGGTCGCGACGCGGCGCTCGCGTTTTTGCGCTTCATGACCGAGCCCGCGCAGGCGAACGACTGGGCCACGCGCACGGGCTACATCCCCATCTCGCGGCGCGGCGTCGCCCAGCTCGATCGCGAGGGGTACTACGAGAAGCACCCGAACGACATGGTCGCGCGCGCGCAGCTCGCGCACGCGTCGCCTTGGCCTTGGGACACCGCGCTCTTCCGCATGCAGCGCGAGGCGGTGCAGCCGCGCTTGGAGGAGGCCGTGCTCGCGCGTCGCGACGCCGCGTCGGCGCTCGCCGAGGCGAGGCGCGCGCTCGTGGAGCTGTGATGAAGCCGCGGCGCGCGCTCGATCCCTACGCCTTCCTCGCGCCCACGATCGTCGCGCTGACGCTCTTCTTCTTGGCGCCGCTCGCGGTGACGCTGCGGCTCTCGTTCACCTCGTACGATCTGCTCACGCCGCCGCGCGACGTGGGCCTCGCCAACTACCGCGCGATCGTCGCGAGCGGCGAGCTCGGGGGCGTGACCCTTCGCACGCTCGGCTTCTCGATCGTCGTCGTCGTGCTCGCCACGTCGCTCGGGCTCGCGCTCGCGGTGCTCCTCTCGCGGCCGGGCAAGCTCTACGCGTTCGTGCGGGGCGCGGTCTTCAGCGCGTACGTGGTCTCGCACGTCGCGGTCGCGCTGCTCTGGATGTGGCTGCTCGACGCGGATCGCGGCCTCGTCTCGGCCCTCGCGCGCGCGCTCGGCATGGGCTCGCAAAATTGGCTCTCGGATCCGAACAAGGCGCTCATGACGCTCGCGATCGTGAGCGTCTGGAAGATCACGGGCTACGCGATGGTCATCTTCCTCGCCGGCCTCGCGGACATCCCGCGCGAGGTGCACGAGGCCGCGGCGCTCGACGGCGCGGGCCCTTGGCGCGCCTTCACGCGCGTGACGTTGCCGATGCTCCGGCCGAGCCTCGCGTTCGTGGCCACCACGAGCCTTATTTTGTCGTTCCAAGCGTTCGACGTGGTCCGCGTGATGACGCAGGGCGGGCCCGTCAAATCGACGACGATCTTCGCCTACGCGATTTACGAGCACGTGTTCGTGAACCTCAAGGTCGGCCGCGCGAGCGCGCTCGTGGTGGTGTTCTTCGTGCTGCTCTTGGGGCTCTCGGCCGTCCAGCTCGCGGCGCTCGGGCGCGTGAGGAGGCGCGGGTGATCCAGCGCCCCGGCTACGTGTCGCGCGCCGCGCTCACGCTCGCTGCGATGCTGTGGATCGGCCCTTATGTGTGGATGGTGCTCACGTCGCTGAAGACGCTGCCCGAGATCGTCGCCGCGCCCACGTGGCCTTTGCCCTCATCCATCCAGCTCGGCGCGTACCGCGAGGTCTGGGCGAGCGCGCCTGTCTGGCGTTATTTGGCGGTGACCGTGGGCGTCTCGCTCGCGATCGCGCTCCTTCAAATCGCGCTCGCGCTGCCCGCCGGATACGCGCTCGCCAAGCTCAAATTCAAGGGCGCTCGCGCTGCCTTTGGGCTCGTGCTCGCGTGCCTGCTCATCCCCGCGCAAGTGACGTTCTTGCCGGTCTTCATGATGCTCGGCGAGGTCGGCCTCGTGAACACGGCGGGCGCGTTGATCCTGCCGTTTGCGGCCAGCGCGCTCGGGACGTTCTTGGTGCGTCAAGCCATGTTGTCGGTGCCGGACGAGATCATCGAGGCTGCCAGGCTCGACGGCGCGGGCGAGCTCACCATCGTGTATCGCGTGCTCGCGCCGATGGTGAGGCCCACGCTCGTGGCCTTCTTTCTCTTCAGCTTCGTCGCGCACTACAACGATTACTTTTGGCCGCTCGTGATGACGACCGACGACAGCGTCCGCACGTTGCCCCTCGCGATCGCGCTCTTGCGCGAGCAGGGGACGGGCGTCCGCTGGCACGTGGTGATGGCGGGGAACGTGGTGTTGAGCGCGCCTATTTTGGCGCTCTTCGCGCTCGCCCAACGCCACCTCGTGCGGGCGGCGTCGGGGCGATGAGCGTTTAGCGTTTATGCGAGGTGGCGAATCAGGCCGCCCAGTCCTCGACCTCGTAGAGGAACTTGGTCCCGCCGATGAGCTTGCGGTTCACCGAGGTGCTTTGGACGAAGACCATGAATTTGTCGAGCGCGACGGGCTTGATGCGCGCGCTCACGCCCTCGGGCAGACCGACCATGTCACGGGCCTTCTTGCCCGAGAACATGTCGCCCGTCTTCTTGTCGCGCAGGACGACCTCTTTGTAGCCTTGGACGGTCTCGGTCTTCATGAGCTCGTAAAAGCCCCTCCCGGTCTTGAAGCGGAGCCCGTTCTCGAGCACGAAGCTCTTGATCGGTGAGTCCTTGTCGATGTCGAGCACCTGGAAGCGCCCCGGCGGCACCGCGTGGAGATCGGCCTCGCCGAAGGGCGAGGGCGCGCCCTCGCGCTTCATCATGGTGTTGAACATGCTGTTGAGGCTGCGGTTCAAGCGGCCTTGGGTCGTGACCTCCTTCTCGTACGTTTGGAGCTGATCGTCCGAAGACTGCTTGTAACAAATGGCCAGCACCATGTCGGTGATGTACGAGAACTGGTCGAGGTTCAGGTGAAAGCCGCCGGATTTGTCGGCGAGCTCGCGGTAAAACGGGGTCGCGTGCTTGCGGCCGAGGGCCTGCACGCCGTACACCGGAATCCCCATCTTGCCGAGCTCATCCACCTCCGTGCGCCAATTGAGCTTCTTGGGGTTTTGGGCCGGGCCGTGCGGCACGTCATCCCCGATCAGCACGAAGCACTTCTTATAATCTTTGGTCCACGAGAGCGAGCGAGCCTCGTTGAGCACGAGCTCGTAGCACTCCGGCGCGTCGCCGCCGAACGTCGGCTCGACCCGCTCCACGAAGCGGCAGATACGGTCGGGATCATCGGTCAAATCGAGGGCCTTCGTCACGTACGTGGTCTTGGCGTCGCAGTAGTCACCGTGCGCGATGACGCCGATCCGCATCCCCGGGATCTCCTTCATCAAGCGGCTCACCGTCTCTTTGACCCGCCTCCGAACCTGCGTGAGGCAAGGATACATGCTGCCGGTGGTGTCGAAGCTGAAGACGACCTCGATGGCGTTGTCGATCATGGGTGTTCGTACCTTTCGTCCCGGTCGAGCCTCGATAAACAGGCCATCGCATCTCGCGCCTCGCGCGAGGATGATTCGACGGCTGTTCGGGAGGCCCGGTGTCGGTCTCTGCGTTGTTCGTTGGTAAAGAGAAGGTAAGTCGGGGGACGCCTAAACTCAAGCGTCCGCGCGCTCATGGTGGGACATTCAATGTCCACTTTTGGGCGCCCAGATCGGGAGTCGAAGAGGCCTAATTTTCCCGCTCCGTTGACACCCAAAGCGCGCGCCGACAGGATGCGCCGCCATGTTCGAACGAGGCGCCCCGGCGCTCCTTATTCTGTCGCTCCTCTGGGCCTGCAACAGCGCTCCCGACAAGCCCGATCGCGCTCCCCCTCCGCCCCCCCAACGGCTGAGCGCCGCGGCCGCCGCGAGCGCCGCCGCGCCCTCCGCGAGCGCGAGCGCCGCGCCGTCTCCCTCGCCGTCCGCCGACGCGTCGGACGCGGGCGCGCTCGCGGGCACATGGGAGGGCCGTTATGACGCCCAAAAGGCCACGATGGAGACTCACCCCAAGATCAAGGAGCGCGAGATCGGCGAGGACGATGGCAAACGCGCGGCGGGGCCGGGCACGTTGGAGATCACCATCGGCCGCGACGGCGAGGTCCACGGCAAGGGCACAGGCGCGCTCGGCGCCGTCACGATCACGGGCGAAGCGAAGGGCGCCGTGCTCAGCGCGTCGGTCCTGCCCGACGACATCCGCTCGCCGACCGCCATGTCGGGCACGCTCATCGGCGAGCTCAAGGCCGGCGTCTTCCACGCGACGCTCCGCGTGGCCGGCCCCAACGCGACCATCATTCGGTACTCCAAGGTCGAGCTGAAGAAGAAGTGACCGATTCCGGGTTAGGATGCCGGCCGTGACGGTCGACCTCCAACCGCCCAACGACGCGCTGAGCCCGGCACCGCCGCCCTCTATCCCCGCGAGCGATCTGACCACCGATCCGGCGAGCTACATCAACCGCGAGCTGTCCTGGATCGAGTTCAACGCGCGCGTGCTCGCCGAGGCGGGCGCGCCCGAGGTGCCGCTCTTCGAGAGGCTCAAGTTCTTGAGCATCTTCTTCTCGAACCTCGACGAGTTCTTCATGGTGCGCGTCGCGGGCCTCCAAGCCCAGATGATCCGCACCATCACCGAGGTGCCGCCCGATGGGCTCTCGCCGCACGAGCAGCTCTTCGCCGTGAGCCAGCGCGTCCACACGCTCGTCGACGCGGCCTACAAGCTCTACGCGACCGAGCTCGTCCCTGCGCTCAAGCGCGCGGGCATCGTCGTGGTCAAGCCCGAGGGCCTCGCGCCCGTCGATCTCGCCGCGCTCGACGATCGCTTTCGAAACGAGATCTTCCCGGTGCTCACGCCGCTCGCGATCGATCCGGGCCACCCGTTCCCGCACCTCCGCAACAAGAGCATCAACCTCGGCATCATGTTCACGCGCGATCAGGAGGGGCAGGAGTCGGGCTTCGGCGTCATTCAGGTGCCCTCGATGCTGAGCCGCCTCATCCGCGTGCGCGTCGAGGGCGCGCAGCGCGCGTACGTCCTCATCGAGGACATCATCGCGAGGCACGTCAAAGACTTCTTCCCCGCGGGCCGCGTGCGCGGCACGTACCCGTTCCGCGTCACGCGCAACTGGGACCTCGAGATCGACGAAGAAGAGGGCGAGGACCTGCTCCAGACCATCCAGGCCGAGCTGCGGCGGCGCGATCGCGGCAACGCCGTGCGCGTCGAGGTCGGCGCGGGCGACGCGCACGGCGGCGGCGAGACGTCCCCCGGTCAAACGGGCAAGGCCGGCCTCGAAGCGAGCCTCTTGCGGCTCTGCCGCGCGCTCCACATCGACGCGAACCTCGACGTCTACCGCGTGCAAGGTCCGCTCTACCTCGCAGATTTGGCGACGATGGTCGCCGACGACGATCGCCGCGAGCTGCGCGACGATCCCTTCACGCCGCCCATCCCGCTCGCGCTGCGCGACGCCGACGACATGTTCGCGGTGATCCGCGAGCGCGACATCCTCTTGCACCACCCGTACGACTCGTTCGATCCCGTGGTCGAGCTCGTCGCGCGCGCGGCCGACGATCCCAACGTGCTCGCGATCAAGCAGACGCTCTACCGCACCGGCGGCAACTCGCCGATCGTGCGGGCGCTCGCGCGCGCGGCCGAGAACGGCAAGCAGGTGACCGCCGTCGTCGAGCTGAAGGCGCGCTTCGACGAGGCGAGCAACATCCAATGGGCGCGCACGCTGGAGCAGAGCGGCGCGCAGGTCATCTACGGGCTCTTGGGCCTCAAGACGCACGTCAAGGCGCTGCTCGTGGTGCGCCGCGAGAAGGCCGATCGGCTGCGGCGCTACGTGCACCTCTCGACCGGCAACTACAACCCGACGACCGCGCGCTTCTACACCGACGTCGGGCTCCTCTCGGCCAACAAAGAGATCGGCGAGGACGTCACCTCGCTCTTCAACCTGCTCACGGGCTACAGCGCGCCGCCCAAGTGGAACCGGCTCGTGGTCGCGCCGCTCGGCATGCACGAGGCCATCCTCGGCCTCATCACGCGCGAGGCCGCGCACGCCAAGGCCGGGAAGAAGGCGCAGATCACCGCGCAGATGAACGCGATCGTCGACGTCGACGTGATCGACGCGCTCTACGCGGCGTCGCAGGCCGGCGTCGAGATCAAGCTCGCGGTGCGCGGCATCTGCTGCCTCAGGCCGGGCATCCCGGGCCTCTCCGAGCGCATCCACGTGCGCGCGCTCATCGATCGCTTCTTGGAGCACGAGCGCGTGTTCCGCTTCCTCAACGGCGGGAGCGAGGAGGTCTATTTTTCGAGCGCGGATTGGATGCCGCGCAACTTCCACCGCCGCGTCGAGGTGCTCACGCCCGTGCTCGATCCCGCGCTCCGCGAGCGGCTCGTGCACAACCTCGACGTGCTCTTCGGCGACAACACGAAGACGTGGGAGCTCGCGCGCGACGGCAGCTACACCAAGATCGCGCCGGCGGCCTCGGGCGGCGCCGCGCCCTCACGCGCGCAGCAGCGCTTCATCGAGCTCGCGCGCGAGCGCGCCAAGCAGGTCGATCCGCGCGCGCGCTCGGGCCGCTTCCACATCCTCGATCCCGAGACGGCCGCCGAGGTCGAGCGCCGCGGCAAGGGCGCCAAGAAGAAGAAGCTCCAGCCGATCCAGTGAGCTTCGACGTGGGTCGCGACCCCGCGTTCGCGGGTCGCTCGATCAGCGGCGGCGGGTGACCGCGCCGCCGCCCTCGCCGAGCTCGCGCTCGACCCGATCGAGATCGTCCGACGCGCCGATCCGGCTCAAAATGTCGCGCGCGACGACGAGGTGGCGCCTCCGCGCGGGGTCCGTGGCGACGAGCCGCGTGCCGAGCTCGGCGTGCGCGCGCCCCTCTTCGTATGGCATCGAGAGCGACCGCGCGCGCTCCGCCGCGCGCTCCCAGAGCTTTCGCGCCTTGACCTTGTTCCCCTGGAAATGCTCGTAAATCCCGCGCTCCAAGAGCGCGCTCGGCTCGGCGAACACGAAGACCTTCTTGTACGCGTCGAGCCCGTCGCACGCCTGCTTGGCCTTCTCGAGCGCGGCGTAGCGACGCGGCGCGGGCCAGCCCTCGCTCGACTCCCAGAGCGTGAGCATCACCTCGGCGATCGCCGTCGCGCTCTGCTGGTTCCAATAAGCGACGGGCCTCGTCGCGCGGAGCAGCTCGAGCGCTTTGTCTCCCCACTCCATCGCGTGATCGCGATCGCCGCTGCGGAGGTACACGAGCGCGCGCATCGCGTAGTGGTAGAGCACGTCGGACTTGAGGCCGCGCTCCTCGATCTCGGCGGTCTGATCCTCGACGCGCTGGATCATCTCGCGCGCCCGGCCCACGCGCGAGAGCGACTGCGCGAGCAGCGAGATCGCCCACCACTGAGGCTGCGTGTGCCCGTGCCGCTTGGCCGCGCGATAGACCTCCTCGGCGTACGCCTCGGAGGTCGCGAGCTCGCCCTTGTACATGTGGACCGTCGCGAGCAGGCTCGTCGCCTCCTCCCACAAGCGATAGTCGCCGGCCGCGGCCGCGATGTCGCGCGCGCGCGTGAAGCCCGCGTGCGCCTCGTCGAAGCGCGCGACGTAGATCTCGAACACGCCCTTGCGCGCGAGCGCGATCGCCTCGGGGAGCTGGCCCTCGGTGTCGCGCAGCGCGCGGCCGAGCACGAGCGCGCGGCGCCCCCACGCCTCGGCCACGCTGCGCAGCGGGACCGTGCCCGCGACCATGCCCATGAGCCCGTAGCCCGCCACGATGGTGGTCGAGGGCCCGGCCGGATCACCCAAGTTCAAGACGCGCAGCCCCGACCAGAGACAAGGCAACGCCTCTTCGGCGAAGAGGCACGCGCTCGTGATGTCGTCCTGCACGTGCGCGGCCTCCTGCCGCACCACGCGCTCGTCCTCGGATCGCACCTCGAAGAGCTTCGGCGCCGCGCTCTGCAGCGCGCGCACCGCGACCTGCTGGAGCAGGCCCGCGGCGAGGCCCGCCTGCGACGACGGCATCGGGAAGCCGAAGAGCTTCATCGCGCGCTCGCCGTGCTCGCGGAACGCGCGCACCTCGCCCTGTTTGTAATACGCCTGCGCGAGCAGCCCTTCGATGCGACCGCGTTGAAAGCGAAGGCTCGACGTCGCCGCGGGGCGCGCCGATCCGATCGCGCTCCCCACGAGCTTCGCCGCGCGCCGCGCGACGGCGAGCAGCGGCGCGTCGGTCGGGGGTGTGGGGGCGGAGGGTCCGCCTGCGGAGCCCGAGCCCCCACCGTGGACCGGCCGATCCGATCGCGGCTCCTCGGGCTCCTCTTCGACCTCCGGCATGAGCGCGAGCGCGCGCGCGAACAGCTCGATGGCCTGCGCGTACGCCGCGCTGCGGAGCGCTTGCTCGCCCGCGATCGCGGCGTAGTGCGCCTCTCTCTGCGCGTCGCCGGCCAAGCGGAAATGGTGCGCGAGCACCGTCGCGCGCTCGATCGCGTTCGGGTACACGGCCTCGATCGCCTCGCCCGCCGTGCGGTTCAAGCTGCGCCGATCGGCGTCGTTCAAGCCCGCGAGCAGCGCCTCGCGCAGCTTGTCGTGCGCGAAGCGCCACGAGCCCTCGTGCACGTCGAGCACCGCCACGCTCGCGCACGTGGAGAGCCACGCCTCGACGTCGGTCGAGGGCGACGCGTGCGCGAGGAGCGCCGGATCGACCCTGCGCCCGATCACCGCCGCGAGCGTGAGCAGCGATCTCGCCTCCTCGGGGACGCGGCTCAACCTGCGTCGCACGATGAGGTGCATGCCGCCGGAGAGCACGCGCGCGGGCAGCGCCGCGACGCCGATGTTCTGCAGGCCGCCCGCCTCTTCGGCGAGCGCGCGCACCACCTCGACCAAGAAGAACGGGTTGCCCTCGGTCTCTTGCACCATGCGGCCGAGCACGTTGGGATCGCGCCCGCTCTCGCCGAGCATCGACGCGCACAGATCCGCGACGCCCGACGCGTCGAGCCGCGCGAGGTGCATCACGCGCATCATCGGCAGCTCGCGCGGGAGCCCCTCGCGCTCGTCGTCGCGGTAGCTCCCGATCACCAACAAAGGCAGCGCGGGCGCGGCCTCGGCGATCCGCGCGAGGAGCTTCGCGCTGTCGGCGCCGGCCCAGTGCAGGTCCTCCAAGATCATCAAGATCGGCTGCGTTTGCCGGCGAATGATGTCCTCGACCACGGCGAGCAGGCGGGCCCGCGCGCCTTCGGGATCGAGCTCGGGCGCGCCCTCGATCTCGCGTCCGAGCAGCGCGCCGATGTCGGGCACGGCGGGCTTGAGCACGCTCGCCTCGACGTCGGACATGTCCGACAAGAGCGCGAGCCAACGGAGCACGTCCGCGAACAGGTTGTACGGGCTCGCGCCCTCGCTCACGCCCTGCCCTCGCAGCACGATCGCGCCCTCGACCAGCGCGCGCACGCGGAGCTCGTCGAGGATGCGCGACTTGCCGACGCCGCTCTCGCCGCCGATGAGCAGCGCGCCGCCGCGGCCGTTCATCGCGCCGTCGAGCATCTGGGTGAGCGTCGCGAGCTCGGCGTCACGCCCGACGAGCTTCGCCGCTTGCAAGAAGCTCTCACGCGTGGCGGTGGTCTCGATCGCGATCGGGAGGCTGGTCGCGTCGCGCAGCGCGGCGATCAGCTCGCCGATGTCGCGGTAGCGGCCCTCCGGTGACTTGGCGAGGAGCCTGCCGATGACGGGCGCGACGCGCGGATCGAGCGCCGACAGGTTGGGCTCACGATCCATGATTTGCCGCTGGAGCGTGAGGACGTTGTCGGTGTCGAAGGGGTGCTCCTCGGCGAACAGCTCGTACGCGATCACGCCGATGGCGTAGAGGTCCGACGCCTCCGTCGCGGGCGAGAGCATGAGCAGCTCGGGCGCCATGTACGCGAGCGTGCCCACGAGGACGCGCGCGGCGTCGTCCTGCTCGCGCAGGATCGAGACGCCGAAATCGAGCACCTTCACGCGGCCGCTCTCGACGAGCACGTTTCCGGGCTTCAAATCGCGATGGATCACGCCGCGGCGGTGCAGGTACGCGAGCGCGAGGAGCATCTGGCCGAGCAGATCGAGCTTGCCCGTGAAGCTCTCGCCCTGCGCCGCGCGCATGATGGGCCGCGCGTTCTCGAGCAGCTCCATGGTGAAGTACGGCCTGCCCTCTTCGTCGAAGCCGTAGTCCAAGACGCTGATGATGTTCGGGTGCCGGAGCGACGAGAGCATCCGAAACTCGCGCGCCAACGTCATGCGGAGCAGCTCGCCGACCGGCGGAGGATCGGGCGGCGTCGTGCTTCGAGGCCCCGACTGCGGAGGCTCGGTGGAGCGGTGGAGCGTGGGCGCGTGGCTCGCGACCGCGAGGGCGGTCCTGTTGAGGCCGAGGTCGAACGTGGTCGTCGCGAACGCGCTCTTCCCGCCCTGCGTCATGCGCTCGGCGGACCAGCCGCTCGCGCTGTCGAGCGCGCGCGTCACGATGAACGGGCTCTGGCCGATGGCGGCGGTCTCTTGCCGTTGCCTGCGATCGTCGGCGATTTGGGCTCGTTCGAGGGACGTGGACAGGCGCTTCAGAGCGACGACGCCACCGAGCCGATCTTTGGCCCGATAGACGCGCCCCATCCCCCCGTGGCCGAGCTCGCCGACGATCTGGTAGCGGCGGCCCACCACTCCTTGAACCGCATCAATGTCCATACACCCTCGGCGGAGACACCCTGACCGACGTTGCCTTGAATCGCCCGTCGCGGCCTCCGACGCAAGGACCTTTCGCCGTACGACGATGGACCGATCGCGTCCGGTCGCTTTGTTGTTCTCCCAAGGCGTCCCCAGGGGCACAACGGCGTGTGCCCGTTCCGTTCTGGCTGGCCTTTGTGCCCGGGCACATCGGGCACGTGCCAGCGCAGCGATCTGCTGCCGCCGCGCACGGTGTTCGCTTTTTTTCTAGGGGCGCCCGCCATGCGCCCCGGACCGCTCCCTCGATGCACGCTGGCATTTGGCTTGCACCTAGGAGACCGCACTATGGCCAAGCTGTCTGCGATGCCTACCATCCCCTTCTCCTCGAATTTCACGGATCGCCGTGCGCTCGTGGGGGGGCTCGCCTTCATCGAGGGAGCTTCGCAATGGGGGGCGCGTGAGCTTGGTGAGTGGTTCGAACAGCACGTGATGGCCACAGGCATCATGAACCGCGTGGCGATCGTCAACGAGCACCCGGCGGGCTACATCGCGCTCAAGCCGAGCGGCCTGTCGACGCGTGAGACAGAGGCCAACGTGAGCAAGGTCCTCCTGCTCGCGCGCTCGCGCGTCATCACCTCGCTGCGCGGGCTCACGACGACCCCCGCCGACGATCGCTTCCTCGCGGCCTCGATCTTCACCGGACGCGTGCGCCGTCGCTTGATCGCCGGCGCGAGCCGCTGGGTCGCGCGCCCCGAGCCCACGGCGCCGCTCTCGGGCATCGTGCTGAGCTTGTTCGCCGTCGACGTCCTCTCGAACCGCGAGACCTACGATCGCGAGCTGTGCGTGTGCGACGTGTGCGGCCGCGTGTCGTTCATCGGGCGGCCGGTGACACGGCGGTTCTGCATCGATCACCTCCCCGAAGAGGACGGCGTGAGCGGCGTGCGTCGCGCGGGCTCACCGCTGGACGACGAGTGATCGTCAGCGCTTCTCGGCGCGCACGATCCAGAGCGGCGTGCCCGGCACGTGGCCCGTGTTCCCGCCGCCGAACAGCGACGCGGCGATGAGCGCGCGCGCCTCGCCGGCGGAGTAGCTCTTCGCGGCGATCACACGGCGAAACACCTCAGCGCCGAGCGCGGAAGGGACCCACGGCCAAGCCTGCGCGTACGCGGCGACGAGCGCGCGTGGCGCCTCGCGATCGGCCTCGATGATGACCGCGCGCCCGCCGGGCACGAGCACGCGATGGATCTCGGCGAGCCCGCGCGCGGGGTCCGGCCAATGTTTGATGGACGCGACGCTGATGACCGCGTCGAACCGCGCTTCGGGGAACGGCAACGCGAGCGCGTCTCCGCGCACGAACGAGACGTTGCCGAACGCGCGCGTCCGCGCCGCCGCGCGGCGCACCATCTCGTCCGACGAGTCGAGGCCGACGATGCGCGCGCCTGGGAAGCGCCGCGCGAGGATCAACGCGGTGTGGCCGGGGCCCGCGCCCACGTCGAGGACGGCGCCTCGATCGACGTCGAGCGCGGCCTCGTCGATGAGCCGCTCGTAGAGCGCGTCTTGGCCGCGCGCCACGACGCGGTCGTAGATCGCCGAGCCCACCGTGCTCCACGTGCCTTTGCCGCTCAGAAAGCCCATGGCAAGCGCGATCGCGATGATACGCTCGCCGCGACGCTCATGCCGATCAAGATGCGGCTCGCCGCGCGCGCGTTGGTCGATCTGGTCCGTGATCCCATGGACTTTCGGGGCGCGATGTTGATCTCGGACGCGCTCGTCGCCTCGCGCACCATGCACGGCTTCTATGCGCGCATGCTCCGCGGGCTGACCCAGGCCGAGATCGATCACCTCCGCGAGCTGACGCACCGGCCCGTCGATCGGCCCGCGCTCTCGAAGCTCCCGGTTGGGAGCTTCGGCCGCGGGCTCGCCGATTTCTTCGATCGTCACGGGCTCACGAGCGACGCGCAGATCGAGGCTCACCCTGGGATGGCCAAGGTCTTTCAGGAGGATTGGCTCCTCCTTCGCTTCGTGCGGACCCACGACATGCACCACGTGCTCGCGGGCTTTCGCCCGGACGTACCGGGCGAGATGGGGCTCCAAGCCTTCAATCTGGTGAACTTCGGTGAGCCTTATGCGCTCTTGGCGATGCTGGCTGTCCCGCGCGTCATCGCCGTTCACGGCAACGCGCGTGAGACGCTCCATCAAGTGGTTCGTGGCATATCGCTCGCGCGCGCCGCGCCGAACCTCTTCGCCGCGCCGCTCGAAGACTGGTATGAGCGCGACCTCGGCGAGCTCCGTCGTGAGCTTGGGTTATTTCAAAGCCCGCACGACTGAGCGTCGAGCAGCTGCTCGAACGTCGCCCAATACGAGTCGGGCGGGAGGCCAATCACCACCTCGACGACCTTCATCGTCGTCGTGTCGATGATGAGGTTCGAAGGGAACGAGTCCGCGTTGAAGAGCGGGCTGATTTGGCCCTTGGGGTCGAACACAGAGGGGAAGTCCTCATCAAACGTCTTGACCCAGTTATCGAGATGCTTTTGCTCGACCGGGGTGCCGGGGGTCGGCCCGTCGAGGAGCGCGAGCATGAAGAGCCCCCCACAGGGGAAGTATTTCTCGGCGAGCGGCGGCAAAATGGTCTTCGAGAGCTCTTTGCACGGGCCGCACCAAACGGCCGACACGTCGAGCGCCAGCGCGAGCGGCTTCTTCTTGCCCTCGCCGAAGGTAGAGCCTTTGCGGAACAACCGATCGTCCTCGTCCGGGCTCGCCGGGTTGTACGCCGGGTCGCGACCATGAGGGTTATAGAGCTCGGCCATCAAGATGGTTTGGAGCTCCGACCGATCCTCCGCCGGGTTGACGTACCCCGAGAACTCGTAGTTGCCGATAGTGACCCCTTTGGAGGTGCCATAAGGGCCCTCGGGATAAGGCAGCTCGTGCTCGATGGGATCGGTGTCCGCCGGGGGCGACGGAGGATCGGTGTTGTTGCAAGCCGCCAGCAAAAAGGCAGCTGCGATCGAACAGCGTTGAAGCTTCGAGATAGCGCTACCTGTCTCCATTCGCGGCCCGGCCATACGGCACCTCATCACTTGACGGAGAGCGCCTTCTCGACCTCGGCGTTGACCACGCGCTCGTCGCCGGGCGTGTAGCTCGCTCGCTTGAACACGATGTTCCCCTTCTTGTCGATGATGACCATATAAGGCAGCTCGCGCTTGGGGTTGTAGCGCGTCACCACCGTGGTCTCTTGATCGAGCAGCACGGGGAACACCATGCCCTTGTCGTGGACGACACGGTTCACCTCGGCGATGGACTCGGGGCCGTCGAGCGACACCGCGAGCACCACGAACCCTTGCGCCTTCTTGGCTTTGTAAAGGTCCACGAGGTGCGGCATCTCTTCCATGCAGGGGCCGCACGTCGTCGACCAGAAGTCGATCAAGATCACCGATTTACCGATGTAGTCCGACAAGCGGACCGTGCTCCCGTCCGGCGTGGGGAGCGAGAAGTCCGGGGCCGCCGCGGAGACTTGACCCGCCGCAGGGGTAGGCTCGGCGCCGCCGCACGAGACCAAGGCCATCGAGGAGAGGAGGAGCGAGGCCGAGAGGACGGCGCGGGAGAACGTCATGCGCCCATCATAAACGAAAGCCCGGCTCGCGGCGAGCCGGGCTTTGATCAATCGATCGGTGTGCGCCGATCGATTATGGGGTCACGTCACTGCGGGCATGAAGGATCGGCGAGGAGCTTCTCGTACGCGGCCCAGAACGTGGGCGAGGGCTCACCCACGACAGCCTGTACGAGCTTCATGTTCGTGGTGTCGATCATCATCGACGACGGATACGCGTCCTCTTTGAAGAGCGCCGCGAGATCCCCCTTCACGTCGAGGAGCGCCGGAAACTCCTCTTTGTAGTTCTTGGTCCACGTGAAGAGGTTCTTGATCGTCGGGGGAACGTTCCCGTCGGGCCCGTCGATGAGGGCCATGAGCATCCAGCCGTTGCACGGCGAGTACTTGGCCCAGAGCCCGGGCATCACGTCCTTTGCGTACGCTTTACAGGGCCCGCACCAGGCGGCCGACACGTCGAGCGCGACGACCGTGGGCTTCGCCCGTTGCACGCCGCCGATGTTGTACTGCGAGCCCGGCGGGAAGAGGCGATCGTCCTCCTCGGGGCTGGCGGGCTGGTAGCTCGGATCTCGGCCGTGCGGGTTGTAGAAGTCCGAGAACTTGATGAGCTGCATCGTCGAGTTGTTGAGCACCGAGTTCACGTATCCGATGAACTCGTAGTTGGGCAGCGTGGAGCCTTTGCCCGTGCCGTAAGGCCCGTCCGGGTAAGCCCCCTTGGCCCCGGCGACTTGGTTCGTGTCCGGCGGAGCTTGCGGCTGCACCGGCTCTTCCCCTGCGCAACCGGAGAGAGCGAACGCTACCGCGCCCAACGCGAGACCACCGATAACCAACACGTTTCGCATACGCCCGTCCTTCCTAGAGACAGAACCGTTTTAGAGCATCATGAAGCTGCGCTCCCGCGTCAAGTACATCATCGATCGTTGCCCATGCAGACATACGGGCCCGCATGTGGGCACGCCGCCTCGGGGCCCACAAAAGTCAGTGGACGCCGGCTGAGCAGCCTTGCATGACGCGGTGCCATGCACGTGAACAAGACGCTCATGCCCAGGATTCATGCTCACTTCCTTCGCGCCGCGGCCGGCCTCGGTTTCTTGGCCGCGGGCATGATCTCCATGCCCACCGGCTGCGGAGGCGTCGAAGACCCGTGCCCGGGCGGGATCATCCGCAACGGGGTCTGCGAGACGAAATGCGGCGCGTGCGCCGATCAAAACACGTGCGTCGACAACCGCTGCCGCCTCCAATGCACCGGGCTCGACGACTGCGCGCCCGGCCAAACGTGCGTGCCTACGAAGGACGACGGCGGCAACGACGTGAGCGTGTGCTTGACGAGCGGGAGCGCGGCCTTCGGCTTGGCGTGCCCGTTCGCCGTCGAGTGTACGAACGGCATCTGCCTCAACGGCGGCCAGGTCTGCAACCCCACCGCGTGCGCCGCGGATCCTGCGAACTGCCCATGCCCGCCCGCGGAGTGCATCGCCTCCACCACGAGCTGTAAGAACGGCTCGTTCTGCAGCCTGGTCGAGTGCGGCGGCAAGCCCGAGGAGTGCAAGCGCGACGACGCCGAGTGCGGCGACGATCCCGACTGCATCGTGGGCAAGTGCGGCAACGGCGATCCGTGCAAGGTGAGCGCGTGCCCCGCGGCCGAGTGCAAGCCGATGACCTGCAACACGGCCGGCGAAGGCGACGCGAACGGCTATTGCACGTTGAGCGACTGTGCGTCGGACACGGACTGCGCGACCGGGTTCACGTGCGCCACGGTCCGCGATCCTCGCATGATCTGCGGCACGCAGAAGGGCGACAACAAGCTCTGCGGCCTCACCACGCAGCCGTGCCTCGACCCGGCCAACTTCGGCGACAACGGCGGCTCCTTCTTCGAAGGCTCGGCCTGCCTGCTCCGCAAGCAATGCGTCAAGCGCGACGAGTGCCGCCCCTGCGAGACCGACCTCGACTGCTCCCTCTTCGACACGCACCGCTGCATCGATCGGCCTTCGACCGGGAAGATCTGCGCGCGTGACTGCGGGACCGACACCGACTGCCAGAAGGACTACCGCTGCGACGCGGGCTCGTGCATCCCGCGCTACGACGGCGGGTGCCGCGCGACCGCGCAGAAGCAGTTCTGCGCGCCCTGCCTCGACGACGAGGACTGCGGCTCCAAGGGCTCGACGTGGGTTTGCTACACGATCTCGGCCGATCAGAAGGCGTGCTTGGACGCCTCGTTCTCGGACACCTGCGTGACGAGCGCCGACTGCCCGACGTCCCCGAGCGGCAAGAAGGGGAGCTGCCAAGATGGCGCCTGCTACTTCCCGTACACCGCCGGCAAGTTCAGCTGCTGGTGATCGCGCGGCAACGTCCGCGTCCGATTGATTTGACGGCCGTTGCGTTCGATCCTAACGAAACGGCCGCTTATGTCCTCCGAAGCCCTCCTCGACGCGCTCTCCGAGATCGAAGCTCCTGATCTGCGCCGCACGTTCCGCGACGCGGGGATGCTCCGCAGCCTTTCGGTGCAAGGCGATCGCGCGGCGCTCACCGTCGAGCTGCTCATCCCGGGTGACGCGCACCGATCGCGCGTCGACGCGCGCCTCCGCGAAGCGCTGAAGGGCAAGGGCATCGCGCACGCGGACATCACGTGGGAGCTGTCGATCCCCACGCGCTCGATCCTCGCGGACGATCCTTGCCCGACCATCCGCAACATCGTGCTCGTGATGAGCGGCAAAGGCGGCGTCGGCAAGAGCACGGTCGCGGCCAACCTCACGCTCGCGCTGAGCCGCATGGGCGCGCGCGTAGGCCTGCTCGACGCGGACATGTACGGGCCGAGCGTGCCCACCATGCTCGGCGTCGCGGGCCGGCCGACGTCGGCCGACGGACAGCGCTTCTTGCCGCTCGAGCGCTTCGGCGTGAAGCTCATGTCGATCGGCTTCTTGATCGAGGACGCGCGATCGGCCGTGGTGTGGCGCGGGCCCATGCTGCAAAACGCGCTCATCCAATTTCTTCGCGACGTCGACTGGGGGACGCTCGACTATCTCGTGCTCGACATGCCTCCGGGCACGGGCGACGTCGCGCTCACGGTCTCGCAAAAGACGCGATCGACTGGCGCCGTCATCGTCACGACGCCGCAGGAGGTCGCGCTCCAAGACGTGTACAAGTCGGTGTCGATGGCGCAGAAGGTCAACATCCCGCTGCTCGGCGTGATCGAGAACGAGAGCTATTTCGTGTGCGACGGCTGCGACAAGAAGCACGAGATCTTCGGCGCGGGCGGCGGCCGCAAGATCGCCGAGTTCGCCGAGGCCCCGCTCCTCGGGCAGATCCCCATCTACCCCGCCATCCGCGAGTGGGGTGACGCCGGCACGCCCGTCGTCCAAGCCGCGCCCGACAGCCCGCCCGGCAGGGCGTTCACCGAGGTCGCGGAGCGCCTCGCGGTCGAGATGTCGCTCCACAACATCGGCCGATCGGGCGGCCTTCGAATCGATCGGAGCGGCGGCCAGCAGCGGCACCTGCCCATCATGCGCTGATTTGTAGTGTCGCGGAGCTTGCCAAGTAGGTTAAGGTTTCGCCCCCCGAACGAGCCCGGCCATCCCTGCGCGCGAGACGCGATGAACACCGAGAACACCGAGAACACCTCGGCGGAAGCGACGCCGCCGAACGAACCCAGCACCGAAGCCCCTTCGTCCGATGCTTCTTCTGCACAGGCAGAAGCGCACGACGCGACCCCCGCTCCCGCGCCCGCTCCGAAGGCGCCGAGCGACGACGCGGACGACGATCCGCCTCCCCCGCAAAAGGCCGCGACGGCGAAGGCCGAAGCCGACGAAGAGCCGGGGGACGACATCGGCAATCGGCTGCCGCGAGGCGGTCTGCCCGATGACATCGGCAACAAGAAGCCCGGGCAAAGCGGCGGTGGCAGTGGTGGTGGTGGTGGCGAGGGCCACGCCAAGAAGAAGCGTCGCCGTCGCAAGAAGAAGGGCGCGGAGGGCGCCGCCAAGCACGACGGCGAGCACGCTGCCGAGGGCGGGGAGGCCGCTGAAGGCGAGGCCGCTGAAGGCGAGGCCGCCGAGGGCGAAGAGCACGAGGGCGGCGAGCACGAAGGCGGCGAGCGCCGCGGCAAGGGCGGCAAAGATCCTTCGCGCGATCGGCCTGCGTTCAGCATCGGCGAAGAGGTGTTCGGCAAGGTCGAGCGGCTCACCGAGCACGCTGTGTGGGTCGACATCTCGGGCAAGGCCATGGGCCTCTTCGCGCGCGGCGAGCTCGACGAAGGCAGCGATCCGCCGGTCGAGGGCGATCAGTTCATCGCGACCGTCGCGAGCACGGGCGTGCGCGGCGGCATGCTCATGCTCTCGCGCTTGCCGCTGATCCTCGAAGAGACACGCAAGGCGCTCGAAGGCGCGGCGCAGAGCGGCGAGGCCGTGCTCGGCTTCGTGACGGGCGCGGTCAAGGGCGGGCTCGAGGTCGATCTCGGCGGCCTGCGCGCGTTCGCGCCCGCGTCGCACGTCGATCTTCGCCACGGCGCGGACCTCTCGCATCTCGTCGGGCAGCGCCTCGACTTCATCGTCACGCAGTACGCCAAGAAGGGCCGCGACATCGTCGTGTCGCGCCGCAAGATGCTCGAAGAGGAGGCGAAGAAGGCGCGCACCGAGGCGCTCGCCAAGCTCGAAGCGGGCAGCGTCCACAAGGGCGTCGTGCGCAAGGTCGTCGCGTGGGGTGTGTTCGTGGCGATCCCCGACGCGGGCCACGTCGAGGGCCTCGTGCACATGACGGAGGCGAGCCACGATCGCGGCGCCAAGCTCGAACAGATCTTCAAGGTCGGCGACGAGATCGAGGTCAAGGTCGTCAAGATCGACGAGAAGGGCAAGCTGTGGCTCAGCCGCAAGGCGCTCATCGCCGATCCGTGGGACTCGGTCAAAGAGCGCTACCCCGTGGGCTCACGCCACAAGGGCAAGGTCGCGCGGCTCCAGCCGTTCGGCGCGTTCATCGAGCTCGAGCCCGGCGTCGACGGCCTCATCCACACGCCCGATCTCACGCACAAACCGATTCAACACCCGCAGGAGGTGGTGAAGATCGGCGACGAGATCGAGATCATGGTGATGAGCTCCGATCCGCAGAACCACAAGATCGGCCTTCATCCTGCGCCGCCCGAGGGCGAGGACGGCGGCATTCGCCAACGCGTGATGCCGCACAAGACCGTGAAGGTCGCGGTCGTGCAAGCGGCCGAGGCGGGGCTCACGGTGCGCGTGCTCGGCGTCACGGGGCGCGCGTCGCGCGGGTTCATCCCCGCGGGTCACACGGCCACCACGCGCGGCACCGATCTCCGCAAGGAGTTCCCGGTCGGCACGCAGCTCGAGGCCAAGGTGCTCGAGATCGATCCTCGCCGCGGCGAGGTGAAGCTCTCGATCCGCGCGCTCAAAGAGGACGCCGAGAAGCAGGCCTATCAGCAGTACCGCGCGGGCGTCGCGCGCGAGGCCAAGTTCGGCACCTTCGCCGATCTGATGAAGAAGCAGAGCTAGCGCTCTTCGTCGATCGTTCGTCGAGCGTGCGCACCCATGAGGTGCGCGCGCTCGGATGCTTCTTTGACGAGGTGGCCCATCTTCGCGAAGGTAGGCTCGAAGGTGGGCTTGATCCCTTCGGCGAGGAGCGCCTCGGAGCACACGGGGCCGATCGACGCGACGAGCCCGCGCGCGAGCGCGTCACGGAGCGCGTCGGCGAGGCCTTCCTCCGCGGCGATCGCGATCATGTGCTCGACCTGCGCGCGGCTCGTGAAGAGCGCGATCGTCGCTTCGCCGGAGACGATCGCGCGGATGCCGTTGCGCAGCGGGGACGTGTCCTCGGGCAGCGCCCACTTGTACACGGGCACCGGCGTCACGATCGCGCCTGCGTCGCGGAGCGCCTCGTAGAGCTCGTTGCTCGGCGCGCCGTGCTCTTGCACGTCGATGTGTTTGCCGCGCGCGTCGCCCACCGCCGCGAGGGTGACGGGCACGACCTCGCGCCACGTGTTGGGCGCGGGCACCTCTGCAAAGTCCTTGAATTCAAGCTCGCGCAGCACACGCGCCGGCTTGGGCCCGCGCGCGATCACGCGCACGTGCGCGAGCGCCGCGACGAACGCGGCGCGATCGAGCGCGGGCGCGATCTCGTCGAGGAGCGCGCGCGTGCCCACGCCGGTCATGAGGACGATCGCGTCCATGGCGCGGCGCGCGAGGCGATCGGCGAACGCGAGGGCCGCTTCATTTCGGTCGATCGAGCGACCCGCGGACGCGGAGTCGCGACCCACGTCGAGCCTCACCTCGCGCATCGCGGGCGCGGAGATGGGCTCACCGCCGTGACGCGCGATGAGGGACGCCATCTCGGGCGCTCTCCTGCTCTCGAACGCGATCACCTTTTGCCCATTGAACCCTTGGCTCATGGGTTTCTGGTATCATCGGCGCGTCATGACCTCGATCGAAAATCCTGTGGATCCCACGCCGGCGCGCGATCAAAGCGGGCCGGATCCGGTGGTAGGCGCGGGCATCACGCTCTTCGGCATCTTCTTGATGGGCACGGGCGGCGCGCGCGACGCGCACTACGTGTTCGACGTGGGCGTGCTCTTCGCGGTGATCGGCGCGGGCGTGTTCGTCGTGTCGGTGGCGCTCTCCGCGATGAAGCAGCGCTCGTAACGGCCTACTCGTCGCCGTTCCCTTCGGCGACCTCGCGCTCGACCTCGGCGAGATCCTTGAGCGAGACGCCGAGCCCTTCGGCGATCGCGCGCAGCTCGTCGTGCTCTTCGAGGTTGGTCGCGCCGTCGGACGCGGCGAGCTCGGCGAGCAGGCGCATCACCGCGACGCGCTCGCGCCCGTCGCACAAGCCCTTGAGCTCGCGATAGCAGACGTTCAGCTCGTCCTCGCTCACCTTGGGCAGCTTGCCCGCGAGCGCCTCGCAGACCGCGTCGGCGCCGTTGGGGCTCATGCGATCGATGCGCGCGAGCAAGGCGCGCAGCGTCTCCTGCTCTTGATCCGAGAAGCGCCCGTCGGCCATGGCCACGCGGCCGAGCAGCACGACGACGATCGCGATGTAGCGGATGACGACGCTCTCGTCGTCGGGGAGCACCCGCCGCAGCTCTTTTACGAGGGCTTCGAGGTTTGGGAACGTGTTCCCTCGCTCGATCCCAAGCCAGGCGAGAAGGCCCACGCGAGCGATGCTAGCAGATGTGCGCTCCGCGCAACTACCGGCGAACGGGGAGCTTGACCACGAAGGTCGCACCTCCGCCGCTCGTGTCCTCGATGTGGATGCCTCCGCCATGTGCGCGCACCACGCTCTCGACGATCGCGAGGCCGAGCCCGGTGCCGTTGCGATCTGCGTCCGTCGTGAAGAAGCGATCGAAGATCTTCGGCGCGATCGCGGGCGGGATGCCCGGACCGTGATCGATCACGCGCACCTCGACCTCGTCGTTCGATCCGCGCACCTCGACGTGCGGCGGCTTGCCCTCGGGCGAGAAGCGAAGCGCGTTGTCGAGCAGGTTCATCATCGCGGTCTCGAGATCGGTCTCGCGCGCGCGGAGGAAGCGCGCGGGCGCGTCGTACGCGAGGGACACGGCTTGATCGGGCGACGTGACGCGCTCTGTGACCTTGCGGAGCAGCTCCTCGAGATCGACGACGTTCATCACCTCGTTCGACGCTTCGATCCGGCTCAGCTCCAAGAGGCGCGAGACGAGGCGATCGAGCCGCGCGACGTCGAGCTCGATGTTGCGGAGGAAGCGGCGTCGCGCGTCGGGGTCGTCGGCCGCGCCCTCTTCGAGCAGCTCGGCCGCGCCGCGGATCGACGTGAGCGGTGATTTGAATTCGTGCGCGACGTCAGCCGCGAAGTCCGAGATGTATTTGAGGCGCGCGTCGAGCCTCGCCTTCATCGACGCGAACGACGCGCCGAGCTCCTCGATCTCGCCGCCGCCGCCGACGGGGATGACGACGTCGGGCTCGCCCGCGGCCACGCGCTTCGCCGCGCGCGAGAGCTTGGCGAGCGGCCTCGAAATGGACCACGCGAAGATCAGCGTCACGGCGCCCGTGAACGCGAGCGCGACGAGCATCACGCGGATGAGGCCCGATCGGATTTTGTAGAGCTCGACCAGCACGGGCCGCGTTGACCGCGTCACGTACACGGCGCCTGCGATTTGGGTCTTGTCGCGGATCGGCTCGGTCACGAACAAGAACACGCCCGGCGCGCGCGATCGGAGCCGCGTGTGCGCGCCGGGGTGGCCGTCGATGAGCGCGGCCTTCACCTCGGTGCGGTCGGGCACCTCGGGCCACGCGTTTGGATCCATCGGATCGCGCTGCATGTCGTGGAAGGGCACCTCGCCTCGGGCGCGCGGGTTGGGCCTTGGCAAGATGTGCGGCGGCGGGGGCTCGGGGCCTTCGGGCGGGCCTTTCTCGTGGGAGTCCACCATGGTCGCGCCCGCGCGATCGAGCACGCGCACGCGCGTTCGTGTGCGCCGCGCCGCGCGTTCGAGCATCGCGGTGTGGCGCGCGTCGTCGAGCGGCACGCCGCGCGCGAGGTCGTCTTCGAGCACGACGCGCACGATCGCGGCCTGATCGCGCATGTCGCGCTCCAGCCCTTCGAGGAGCTGCCGCTCGTGGAGGCGCGCGAATTCGAGGCCGGCGATGGGGACCAGGAGGCCAAGGAGGTTAATGACGAGCAGGCGCACGCCGATGCGCCCGACCACGCGCGCGATCCAGTTCGAGACGGTCCGAATCGCCATCTACCTGTCCCCGTCCCCGCTCTTCGATGGGATCGACCAAAGGCTCATGATGGATGTCAGTTCAGGCAACAAGCGGTGATGGCCCCCGTGGGTGTGGCGGCGCCTTGAGGCGAGCTCCCTGAAGCCAGGCACATGCCCGTGGCGGTGAGCGCGGGCGCGCCGATCCCGCCGAAGGTGCCTCCATAACACGTCTCCAGGGATGCGTTTTGAAGGATGCTCACACACGACGTGTCCCCATAAACAGGCACCGTCCCAGAGCACCCGGTGAGCTGCGCCGGACCGCACGTGCACGCGGAGCACCCCCGTGAGTCGTCGAGCCCTTGATAGACGACCGTTCGAAGGCTGTAATTCGGGTCGGGGCACGCGACGTCGCCGGGCGTATAAACACACATGCGTGAGGAGACCCCTGCCGGCAGCGGAGGCGCGCAGAGCGATCCATCGGCACATCCGCCTTGTGCGAGCTGGGCCCCGGCGCAAATGGATGATGTCCCGGCGAACGATGCGGCCGGGACACTCGCGCTGAAGACAGGAGAGCACGTGGCCGCGCCCGAGGGGGCTCCGTGGAAGATGTAGGATTGGACGTTGGCATTCGGGATGACGGTGCACGCCCCGGCGATGGAGCCGCCTCCGTTCGCGATCATGCAATTGCCCGAGCTATACGACACGATACCCGCCGAGCACGCGCCCCCTTGAGGCGCAGAGCACGAGCACGTGCACGATGCGTTTGGAGCGTTGATAGGGCCGATGTTGTACACATTCACGATCGGCCAATCCGTGCCACATTGCTTGTCGACCGTGCCGGAGACGAGCGCTACGGGCCCTTCCCATCCGGCGGGCGCGGGGGGCACGCATTGAGCCCCGGGGGCCGTCGTGCAGTCGACGACACCGGAGCTGGAGGTCGACGTGGAGGTCGAGGTCGACGTTGATGACGTTGCGCCGGAGCCGCCCATGCCGGACGAGCTTGAGGCGCTGGACGAGCCTCCTGAGCCCCCGGTGCCTGGGCCGTATCCGTCGAAGTCGAGGACCAGCGCGCAGCCCGCGCCGAGCGAGGCGATCGCGAAGAGGGCAAAAGCAAAGCGCTCCATTTCGCAGAGGATACGCGATCGCGGGGCAGCGGGCACCCGGTCTGGACCTGAATCGGAAGGTGCGGCCTCCCTGCCAAGGGAGCAAAGAAGGCTCACGGGGCTCGGCCCGTCGCCGATACGCTCTCTCCGAGGTACACCTGGAGGTCGGAAAGGACGCTCGAACAGCTCGCGCTCCAGCTCAAGCCGAGGCCTCACCATATCGGCATGTAGGTTCGTGTAGCGCTGACAGGTTATGGCGCTTCGCGAGTGCCCCCTGGTCGTACGGCCTTTTTTCGTAGACAAGCAGCGAAAAACGGTGAAACCCTCTGCGACGTCGGGATAGACGGACCGGCCGAGCACATTTGATGGAGGTCAATCGAAGGCCAATGAGGGAGACCAGGATAGGCCATTTCGGGAAG
>CAYTJL010000138.1:0-26041 GCA_964437785.1 uncultured Polyangiaceae bacterium | reverse complement strand
TTGACCACGCGCGCATAAAGGTGGTGGAGCAACGTTGTCTTGCCCGCGCCCGGATCGCCGAGGAGCACGATGCCCGCGGCGCCCTCCAGGCTGTTCGCGAGCGCGAGCGCCTCTTCGAGCGTGGACTCGCTCGCTTCTTCCACGTGCGCTTCTACGCCCTGGTCTCCGCGAAATGCCGCGCGCTCTTCCATGCGGCCGCGGGCGCGCACGCCGAGCTGGACAAAGACCTCATCGAGCGAGAACCCGATCTTGTACTTGTCTTGAAAGCCGATGACCCTCACCCAGCCGTGCTCGCGCGCGCGGCTCATGAGCCAGCCTTCCACGGGATCGGCGAGGGTGCGCGTGATGTGGTGATCGAGCCGCGTCGCGACGTCCTTCGATTGCTCGGCCAGGTTCACGAGCGCGAGGACGCGCTGGGCGTGCGGCACGCCTTCGATCTGCAAATACGCGAGCGCCTCGGCCGGCAGCTCTGCGAGGATCGCCGTGAAGTGCTTCGCGGAGAGCCCGATCAAGTGCTCATAACGATGCTGCTTGTTCATACGATCACGTGACCCAAGGCGCCACGCGCGCGATGGCCGCCGCGATGGCCGCGGTCATGGCCGGGCCGCCCTGCATGGCCAAATGAACGATGTCAATCGCCCGATCCGCGAGCGGCGCGTTCGAGGGCCGGATGTTCGCGAAAGGCAGCCCCGCATACAGGATCACCGCGTCGATCTGGCCACCGAGGGTGAGCTTGCAGAGTCGAGCAAAGAGCGTATCAAAGCTCGGCGGGGGAGGGCCGGCAGGTGCAGCAGGCTGGGCCGGCACCGTCGCCGGGCCGCGCCCCCTCAACGTCATCACCGTTGCACGGAGCTTGTTCGCGATTCCCGCGAGGCCGCCCTCGGCAGGCGCATCCAAGCCGTGGAAGCCGCGGAGGCCGTACGGCATCATCATCGGGTCTTTGGGGAAACCGTCGAGGTACACGGCGATGACCCGGTGCTCGTCGGGGACCGCGCGATAGAGCGCGATCGCCGAGTGGATTTCGTCACGTAGATAAAAGGCATGCTCCACCTTCGCCGAGACGAGCACCACCGTCGCGAGCGCGGCGCGTTGGGCGCGTGGGATCTCTACGGCCCATTCGTCGCCGGGTAGGAGGGAGCGCACGTCGAGCCAAGCGCGCACGTCGGGGAGCAAGAGATCAAAGAGCTGCTCAGCCGATGCGCGATCGGCCGAAGCGTGGGCCAAGAAGAGGTCGTGGGGCGGGGGCGCGGTCATGCCTGCGATGATCGGCGGTTTTGGCGTACGTGACAAGCCGATTTGTGCTCTGGCCGCACCGCTCCGCACCTGTTGACGAATGCGCGTGAGGGTGCATAACCTCGCTCCCGTGGAATTGCGATTCGACCTCTGGCACCTTGCGTTCGTCAGCTTGATGGAGCACGGCGCTCCGCCCAACTTCGAGGTCCAGTCCGAAGTTCGCCTCACGATCGAGCCTCAGCGCGCGGACATGATGTTGCTCCGCCGGGTCGGTGCCGAACGTAAAGACGATCAGGCGCTCGTGGTGCGCGCGCTTTGGCCCAGGCTCGGGCGGGTCACCATCGTGGAGTACAAGAGCCCTGTCGATTCGGCCTTTCGGCCCGGCGATCTGGTGCGTCTCGTAGCGTACGGCTGTCTCTACGAGACGGCTCGCCTCGACGAGCTGCCGGAGCAAGAGGACTTGACGCTGGTGCTGGTGGTCGCGTCCGTCACGCCCACCTTGCTCAAGGACATCGCGCGCAAGGGCTGGACGCTGACGCCGCTCGGCGGGGGCTATGCACGCATCGACGGGGTGATGTATACTACGTACGTCGTCATTACCGACGAGGTCAGCGAAGCCGAGCGCGATGATTATCTGCGACTGTTCAGCCATCGGCCGGTGGTGCCGGGGGACGCAGCGCGGTGGATGCAGCAGTGGATGAGGGACGCGAGGATGAAGCAGCAAGACATCGAAGAGCTCCCGGGGTACGAAGAGATGTTCCAGAAGCTCGTGGAGGCGATGCCGGTCGAGAAGCGGCTCGCTGGGCTCGCGCCTGAGCAGCGACTCGCCGGGCTCACGCCCGAGCAGCGGTTCGCCGGGCTCACCGCAGACACGTTAATCGCCTCGCTCCCCCTGGAGATCCTGCGGACGTTCCCCGAAGAGTACATTCGGTCGCTCCCCGCCGACGTTCAAGACACGATCCGAAAGCGGTTCCAGGGCTCGGCTCACTGATGCGCGCTCAAGCCGGTATCCTCAAGGGCAGCGGACGAGCGGCGTAATCGGAGCAAAATCCCACGCCGACAAATCGAGCGCATCGTACACAGCAAGCTCGGTGTTGAGCGTAGATTGAATAACAGAGAACGTCTGTCCGAACTTATCGGTCGGCGAGAGGCTCGGCGCCGCGACGCAGACGAACTTGGCTGTGCCGCACACGTCGAGATCTTCGCAGCCCGGGTTCGCCGGGCCAAGCGGCTTGAGCGCCGCATCTCCATAGAGCGGCACGCCGCCCACGAGCACGAGCCGCACCTCCACAGGCGTGGTGGCGAGGAGCGCGTCGTAAGGCATGCACGGGTCACCGCCGATGACGAGGAGATCGGCCTTTTTTCCGGCCTCGATCGAGCCGAGCTTGGCGTCGAGCCCGAGGGCCTTGGCCGCGTTCGTAGTCACCATCTGGGTGAGCATCTGAGGCGTGAGCAGGTTTCCCCAAGCCGTGTTGTCGAGCATGTCGGCGAAGCGCAGCTCGTCGAGCAGGTTTTGGCTGCCGCCCATGGACCAGTCGGGCGCGATGGCCACGTTGATGCCTTTGGAGAGGGCCAAGGGGATATCGGTGGTCTTGGTGAAATCGACGCCGCCGCCGTAGAGGAACACGTTGGAGCGCGGCGACCAGACGAGGCTCATCCCGTTCTGGGCCATGAGCGACATCTGGGGATCTCCGAGGGCCGTGCCGTGCACGATCGTGGTGGTCGAGGCGTAGAGGCAGCCGTCGGTGGTGGTCACGGTCCCGAGCGTCGTGAATTCGTTGAGCGCCGTTTGGTCCACGCCTTCGGCGATGTGGATGAGGTAAGCGTCGGTCTTGTCGGTCGTGACGTTCGAGCAAACGCCGTCGGCGCTCGCCGTGCTCGGGAACAGCGTGGCGACCTGGATTTTGTCGGCGCCGAGCCCGTTCGGGGTCTGATCGATGGTGCGCGCGAGCGTGCCATAACACGCCCGGTTCGCCGGGTTGGCCGCGCCGACGATAGAGGTGGTGCCCGCGACGAGCCCCTTGAGCTCACCATACTTGTTCATCTCACAGCCGAAGTCGACCGGGGAGCTCCCCTCGCCGTTCAAATACTGTTTGGCGTCGACCATGGCGCCGTAACGCGCCTCGTTGGTCCACTGGTTGTGGTTGTTGTACGACTGGAGAGGGGCCCAATGGGTCTCGTCGAAGATGTCGAAGAGGATGTGATTGTGCGTGTCGATGAGGCCCGGGAGGATGATGCCGTGGGTGTCCACCACGGTGGCGGTGGCGAAGCCGGGCGAGCCGGCGCACGAAGCGGCGGCGCACGTGATGGTGTCGCCCGTGATCAACACCTCTCCTGCAAACACCTGATCCGGCGTGACCACCGTGCCTTGAAGGAGGAGGCTCCCTTGCCCAACGTTCGTGATCGCCGCCGGCGCGCCCGCGCCGCACACGATGCCTCCGCCGCCGCCCGTGCCGCCGCTGCTGCTGCTCGATGCGCCGCTGCTGCTGCTCGTCGACGCGCCGCCACTGCTGCTGCTGCTCGATGCGCCTCCGGCACCGGAGCTCGATGTCGCACCGCCCATCCCGCCGGTCGATCCCGAGCTCGAGCTCGATGTCGCGCCGCCCATGCCGCCCATACCGCCCGCGCCGCCGCCCGAGCTCGATGAGCCGCTCGCGCTCGACGTGGGCCCCGCGACGCCGGTCTGCCCGCAGGCGATTGCACCGATGGACAGCGCGAGCAAGCCCATGAGCCTGGATCGGGTAAGCATGACGGCATCCTAACGATTTTTCGAGCGACGTGGGCGTCAATCGGATGACGCAGGCGCGTCATTTTTCGCGCGAAGGAGCGCGCCGCACGGCGCCATAACGAGGTTGGTTTAGCAGCCCGTTGATTTATCTGCTCGCACCCGACTGACGCATCCTCGCTGCGCTTCCGGTGCTCAAATACGGGAGTATTCTCCGCTCCGGTTCTCGCTCGGATGCGTGATCCGGGCGCTCGCGACGATAATTCAACGGGCTGTTAGGGATCGATGACCGCGAGCGGGCCACGGAGCGCCGCGCCGTCAAAGAGGGGTTGCCGCGTGAGGTGGAGGGGAGAGGAGGAGACGTCGATCGCGATCACCCCGCCGCTCGTCGCGGCGATGAGCCTTGTATCGCCCTGCGCCGCAAGGCTGCGCGAGAGGCCCGGTGAAGCGGCCACGACATCGGGCAACATCAAACGATCGTGCTCTTCGACAGCGCCGGAAGGATCGAGCGCGACAGCCACCAACTCCCCCGTGGAGAGGAGCGCGGCGACGACCGCGCCGCCTGCAAGGGCCGCCGCCCCTTCAATACGCGCACTGGAGCTGCTCAACGGAACAACCTCCGAGCTCCCCTCTCCAACGCGCACGGCCAGCGACGATCCTTCGATATCGAGCGAGATGACGCTGCCAAACGCGGGCGCGGGGACCAGCCTGGCAACAGGGGAGAGCGGTGAGACCGGCGCCTCGACGGACGTGAGCGTGATGGCGTCTTCGGTCACCTCCGCGGTGGTGACCCTAGGCGCACCCTCCTCGACGCTGAGGCCATGAACCCAAACACGCCTTGTCTCCAGGGAGATCCACGCGGACACCGGCGCTCCGGCGAGCACGCTCGCGAGCGGTCCCGCGCCTGCGCCGGCGAGGAGCTTCCACCGCTCTCCATAACTCTCCTCGAACACCACGACCCCGAAGGGCGCCGGCAGCACGCGCGCCCGGCCATCGACCCACGCGCGGTGAACGCGCGCGCCGAAGCGAGGGCCGTCCGGCCCTTGGATCACCGGCCATTCCACGATCTCGCCGCCTTCGTCCTCGCCCCCGATCACCACGACGGCGCGAGATCGGTAAGGATCATACGCGACATCGCGCTCGCCCGTCCCGCCCGGGACCGCGCTCTCCACCGCGCCCGTTGCCCCGTTTGCGATCACCAGATCTCCCCCGGACCACGCGAGCACGTGCCCCGGCCTCACGGAGACGTGCCTTGTCTCGACGGGCCGCGCTGCCGGCTCGTCACCGCCCCCACCGCCCTGCGCCTCTCCGCCACACGCCGCGACGAGCGCCGCGGAGGCCCACACCACCCATGTTTTTCTCGTCATAAAGGGATCATCGGCACGACGCGGGCAGAAGTTGCGTGCTGCGATCTTTTTTATTCGTTCATGCGATGATGGAGAGTCGTATGGCCCTCATCGCCGACCGTTATGTGCTCCTCCACAAGCTCGGGCGCGGTGGGCATGGCGAGGTCTGGGAGGCGGACGATCGTTTGACCGAGACCAAGGTCGCCGTAAAGCTCCTCGATGGACGCGGCGGGAGCGAGCCGGCCCGCGTGCGCCGGGAGGTCGCGGCCCTTAGGCTCCTTCGCTTGCCCGGTGTGGTGAGGATGCTCGACGAAGGGATCGATCGAGGCGTCCATTTCCTCGTCATGGAACGGATCTTCGGGGCTCCGTTCCCAGGGCGGAGAGGGCCCGCGAGCTGGACCACGGTCGCGGACGTGACGGTGCGCTTGCTACAGACGTTGGGGAGGATCCATGCGGCGGGCGTCATTCACCGCGATCTCAAGCCTGAAAACGTCCTCGTGGGCAGCGAGGATCGCCCCACCATCCTCGACTTCGGTCTCTCGCGCGCAGGCTCGCTCGCCGGCGGGCTGACCATCGACGGGATGATCCTCGGGACCCCGGCCTACCTCGCACCCGAGCAGATCCGCGGCGGGCACGTGAGCGCAGCGACCGATCTGTATGCGCTCGGCGTGATGCTCTACGAGAGCCTCGCCGCACGCCTGCCGCACAGAGCCGACAACTTCGTGGATCTCATGCGCGCGCGATTGACCGAGCCCTTCGCGTCGCTCGCTGAGGTCGCCCCAGACGTGCCACCCAACGTCGCGCGGCTCGTCGATCGCCTGCTCGGCCAAACGCCCGACGAGAGGCCGCGCTGCGCAGAGGAGGCGCTCGACGATCTCTGCGGGAGGCCCGCCGCCGTCGCGTTCCATCTGCCGGTACAAACCGAGGCCGATTTGCGCGCGATCTTCGTCGGTCCAGATCGGGTGCTCCACCTCCGGCAAGACGCGGCGCGGGAGCTGTGGACGAGGACAGAGGGCCTCCCAGACAAGATCGCCGTCGAGGTGGATGGATGGGTGAAGCGCGGCCTCGCGCGGCGCGACGGCGATCGCTTCTCCATCGATCGCGAGTCAATCGACTTCTTGGAGAGCGAGCGCGCGCTCGCCGCAGCAAAGGCTCGATCGCGCGGCGCAGCCGGCGAGATCGCCGCGGAGGCCATCGCAGCAGCGTTGCCGGCGGCGCACGCGGGGCGGCTCGGGCACGCCGTCGCGCTCCTCGCTGAAGGCCTTTTTGCCGCGCGAAAGAGCGCTCGCCGGCGTCGCGCGGCCGGGTGGGGAGAGGCCAAGCTCCTCGGTGTGTGGATGCAGATCGCGATCGCGGACAGCACGCCTCGTACGCTCGATCGGTTGCTCTACGAGGTCTGCCGCGCAGGTGAGCGCACCCAGGAGGTCGACGGGATCGAGGGGACGATCCGCGCCGCGCTCGCGCTGCGCACGGCCGCAGGCGATCGCGCGCTCGCCATGATCGACGCGACGGTCCCCGCCTTCGAAGATCCCGAGCTCGATCGCGCGCGCCAACACGTGCGCGTCCTCGCTGCGCGGCGCGGGCCGGCGGCGCAGGAAGAGGCGCTCCTCGACGAGGTCGCGGCGTGGGCCGCGGCGCGCGGCGATGAAGAAGCAGAGATGAGCCTCGCCGATTGGCGCGGGCGGCTCCGCTACAGACAAGGGCGTTTCGCGGAGGCGGCGGAGCTCCACGCCCGCGCCGCAGAGAGAGGCCGATGGACCACCGCGCGGATCGACGCGCGGCTCAACGGCGCGTCCGCGCTCATGGAGGGCTTCTCGTTCGACGCCGCGAAGAGCGCCGCCGAGGCCGGGCGCGCGCTCGCCGAGGCTTGTCGTCACGCCTACTTCGAAGCGCGCGCCGAATGGATCCTCCGCACCATCGCGTACCGCGTTGGTGTCGCCGGAGCCCCGGACGCCGAGCTCGTCGAGCTCGCGGCGCGCGTCGACGTCGCGTTCCTCGAAGGCGCGGTGAGCCTCACCGAAGGTGCTGTTGCCCGGCGCGCGGGACGCATCGCCGAGGCGCTCGCGCTCGCGCGCCGCGCCGAGCGGATCTTCACCGGCAAAGGGCGGGAGGCGGGCGCGCTCCTCGCGCGCAGCTTGGCCATCGCGTGCGGCGGCGACGTCAGAGAAGGGGACATCGCAGCGCTCGTCGAGCGGGCGATCCGCTGCTCGGTGCCCGGCATCGGCGTCCAAGCATTGGGCCTTCTCTGCCTCAAGGATCCTGCTGTGCGACCGCTGCTCAGAGAGGCCGAGGGCCCGCTCACCGCCGCGATCCCGCGCGGGCAGTGGGGCGAACGCATGGATATCTTATCGGTTGAGGAGGCGCTCTCTGCCGCCCGCGATCGGGGGTAGATGTGATTGGCAATCTGCGGGGGTGCGGCGGCAAAAGTGCGGTGAAGGGGTGTACGTCACCGTGAACCAAGTGGGGTGAGCGCCCCCTGCACAACGGTCTTCGAGCCACTTCGTGAAAGAGACCGGCGGCTCTGTAACGACGTTGGAGGGCAGGAGCCCGGGCCCGAGCATCTCGGTCATGGCCCATTGCTCAACGCCGTTTTCGACGAAGATCCAAGCAAAATTCGAGCTGCGGGCGTCGCGCATCGCGTAGACGCCGGGCCACAAAAAGTTCTGCTCGCCGCGGGTGACAGGCGGCAGCCCGCCACAACCGAGGTGCGAACCGCCATACGTGACCTCCGTTCGATAATAGGCCGCGTCGGCCGAGCTCGGGTCCTGGCAAAGTGCGTCGTGCCATGCTCGGCATGACGGAGCCCCCGGGATGGTTCCTTCGGTGATGGTCAGCTCTGTTTGCGAGGAGGGCCACGACGCGCCTCTCGCCCAATACTCCACCATCTTGTCTCCGTATTTGAACGCGAACGCCCAACCGATCGTCGTCCCGCCGTTCTTGAGGACATATCCCCCCTCGTCGATCTGTTGGGGGATCGTGTGTTTGGGGTTGGACGTAGCGTTGGGCACGTCAGCGCCGCCGCAGCCGAAGAGCGCGAGGGCGGCGAGGAACGAGAGCGCAGGGTGATGGTTCATGGCTCCTCCCAGGAGCAAAGGTGGTGCCGGCTCGGATCCAGCGTTGTTTGCGTCGCCCAGCGGGCTTGGTCGTGCAAAGGGGACGAGGGCGCGTCCGCGGGGGACGATGGGCGCCGTCACCCCTCGTGGAGATCCCGGAAGGGGGAGCCGCCCTCTTGTCCGAGCGCGCGATAGAGGGCCTCGACCTTCTCCAGCTCTCGTTTGACGGTCTTGTGCTGATTGCGGCTCTCCACCAGCGCGGACCTGCCGAGGAGCCGGAGCGCCTCTTCGCGGCTGCCGAGCTTCGCCGTCGCGGCGCCGAGCACAAAGCCTTTGAACGCGTCGCTGAGGTCGAGATCGAGGCCCCCGCGCTGCTCCGCCGCGAGCACGAAGCTCTGCGCCGCCTCGTGGAGCTGGTCCGCCAGCGACCTCGCCGGCCCGCGCGCCTCGTAGCTGAGGGCGCGCTCGATCGGATCCGCGGAGAGGACCATCTCGCGCGGCGCGCCGCGGCCTGTCATCAGGGCCAACGTGTAAGCCCGTCGAATGATGTTGTCGAGCTGCCTCAAGTTGCCGGGCCAGCGGTAGCGCGAGAGCAGGTGGCGCGCCGCCGAATCGAGGCTCGACGTGCCGCCGGGGCAGCTCTCTTGATGACGCCGATCGAGCATAAAGGCGGCCCAGAGCGGGATCTCGTCGGCGCGCGCGTCGAGCGGTGGGATCTTGAGGGGGAGCACGTTAATCCGGTAATAGAGGTCCTCTCGAAAACGGCCCTCCGCCACGGCGCGCGGGAGATCCTCGTTGGTCCCGACGATGAACCTTACGTCGGCGCGGCGCTCGCTCCCGCCTTCACCGAGGGGCCGATACGAGCGCTCCTCGATCAGGTGGAGGAGCCCCGCCTGCGCGCGCAGCGAGAGCTTGTCGATCTCGTCGATGAACAACGTCCCTCCCTCGGCGCGCGCCACGTATCCTGCGTTGTCCCGCAGCGCGCCGGTAAAGGCCCCTCGCTTCCATCCAAACAGCTCAGCGAGCTGCAAATCTTCGGGTACGGTGAGCAGATCGAGGCCTTCGAACGCGGCGCCGCCGCGGCGAGACCGCTCTTTGCACCAGCGCGCCAGCCGCGATTTGCCCGCGCCCGTGGGGCCGCTCAACAAGATCGTCTCCTCTTGTTGGGCGAACACGTGGAGCATTTGGATCACGGGCGCCATCGAGGCCCCCATCACCGGCAAGAATGGGTCAGGCTCGCTCGGAAGCGGCGGTCCAAACGGCAACGCCGTGAGGTAGGGCGCGGCGAGATCGGCGAGGCGCTGGAGGCGCTCAGCGCACGTGGACCAGATAAAGTCGCTGCCCATCGCGGCGCGACAATCGGCTTCGAGCGACAACATCCCACCGATCGAGCCGCCGGGCGCGCGGAGCGGCAGCGCGTGGACGTGAGAGGCGCTCCGCGCGAGGAGCCGCGCTTGGCTCTCTTGGCTGTCGAAATGCCCGCTGCCCGTGCTACGGAGGACGATCCGGTTCGATCCCTCCACGTGGGGCCGCACCTGTTGGAGCTGCACGTCGATGGAGACCGCGGCGCGGTGCTCGGCGACCCAGCGCCACGCCGTGGCTGAGGGCTGATACGAAGGCACCCCCGCGGGCTCGGGGTCGCTCATCGGTTCTTCCTCTTTTGCGGGGTGCTCGACGACCATGAGCCTGCGATAGCCATCGTCGGGCCGGAGGTGCGCCATGGCACGTAGGAGCTTGCCGTGCGCGCCAAAGGGGCTCGCGACGAGCGCCTCGTCCGCGACGTCGAGCGCCGCCGAGAGGACCATCGTCGCCGCCTCATCGAAGCTCGTCGCGCGCAGCAGCGAAGCGAGCAGCGCTGTCTCCCTCCCATCATCCATGCGCAGGTCCATCCGCCCAAGCTATCAGCTTCGGCGGTTCGTATGGAAGAGACGTCGGCCTCGTCTCGCCGGGACGAAGGCGCCTCGTTCACCGGGCGGGCGGGCGGCCGTCTGGGCCGCTCTTTCACGAAGAACGCCGGGCGCGAACGTCCTTTGGGCCATGGGCCCGTGCCTTGCTCTGAGCAATCGTCGTGTGAGCCACCCATCCTTCACTGGAGATCGAACCATGCGGACACCCTTCTTGCTCTCATGCTCTCTTCTACTCGCCTCGACCTTCGCCGCCTGCGGCGGCGGCAACGGCAACACCGGCGGATCGGGCGGCGCCGGCGGCACCCCTCTCGTCAACGAAACCATTACGCCTGAGCCCTTTGTCCCGCCGCCCCTCCCGGGGTTCAGCTTCCCTGTGGACGAGGCCACCATCTCGAGCTGGACGAACAACTTCGGCGGCAACGGCGAGAGCAGCATCGCGCTGCACGCATGGGGGCTTTGGGCTGGGCTCACCACGTTCACGCAACAGACGTGGAACAGCCAATTCCTTCGGGTCTATGAGACATGGGACACGCCGGATCTGCTCGCCTGCTCGTCCACGCCGGACAAGTGCCCGAAGACCCCGCGGCCGCTCAAATCTCCTGAGCAGCTCCCGAACCAAACCAGTAACCTGGCGGTCACGGTCAACTACGATCCGACGTCGAGCAAATACGTGCTGGACAATAGCCTCATCGACCCAAACGTGCTCACCTCGCTCCAGGGCCAAGGCACGATGATCGGGCGGATCACGCTGCCCAACACCTCGATCGCCCTCAAGCCGACGTATAAGGTGTTCAGCCGCAGCGCGGGCCAATATGCCATGTTGAAGATCTGGAGCGGGCCTCCGAACGTGCCGAGCGTCTGGGGGGAGGGCCTGTGGCCGACGTGCGTTTGGATCGACCTCGACGACGACACCGACAGTTATGGCCCCTTCGCGCCCACGACGAGCTGCGGGGGCGATGGACCGACGAGCCCTGCCAACGTGGTCCCGCGTGGGGCGTTTATCTCGTTCGTCCTCGACGCCGAGGAGGCGGCGCGAGCCCAAGCTGCCGGTTTTGCGCAGGCGGCCCAGGGCGACATCGCGATCCTCGTCGCGATGCACGTGACGAGCCGCGAGAGCACCGAGCAAATCACGCGTTGGACCTGGCAGACCTTCTGGTGGTCCCCCGACGCCGACGCATCGCCTGAGCCGAGCACACCGGCCATGATCGCGGCGCGGCCCGCGGAGGCCCTTAAAGCGAGGACCCTCCAGGGGGCCAACTATGCAGGCTGCGCGGCGTATCAGATGCTCTACCCGGACCAGCCCAAGACCGGCGGTGATCCATCGGGCGGCGCGCCTGTGTATTGTTATAACCCGTACCTGGAGGCGCCCTTCGGCACGACGGCTCTTCCCTTGACCAGCGGGACGCCGGGCTGGACCTACAATGGCACGACGTACGCGCCGCAGTTCGGTGTTCAGAGCAACTGCATGAGCTGCCATCTCAACGCGGCGTGGGGCAATGGCAAATCCTTCCCGAAGACCGGCACGTCGCTCCCGCTGCCCAATTGCAACGGCGGCGGCTGCTATGGCGCGACGGAGTACATCGACATGGACGCGGCGTATTTCCAAGGTTCGGTGACCACCGACGGGCTGTGGAGCATCCCGTGCACCGCGGGGGGCTGCCCTTAGAGAAGAAGCGTAGAAGTCATCTCATAAATCCACGCAGCTCAATGAGACGATTCAAGGAGCATGTATGAGACATCTTTTCGAAACTGCGCTGCTGGCATCTCTCTTCGCCCTCGCCGGTTGCTCGACGGGGGCGATGCGGGCCAGCGTGGAGGCGCCCAGGGTAGATCTGCCAGAGCTGTCCACGGACGCCGGATACAGCTATGCCGCGTGCTATTTCAATGATAACGGCAAGGTAGCCTGGCGGTGGGGGTTGACCCCGAGCAACGATTACTTCAGCTTTGGGGGTGAGTGGAAGAAGACCCCTTACACCAAGCTCGAGAAGTTCGTCTCCTCGACGCCCTATCCCGCCATCTCCGCCGCGTGCGCGCAAGCGCAGAGCTACTACGGGCAGCCCGGCACGCTGTTCGCCGTGTTCGCCGCCACGAAGAACATTGGCTCCAACTATCCGATTGTCATGGGCGGCAACGAGCTCTTTCCCCTCTATTGACAAGAAGAACACCGGAGACGGTCACGTAAACCCGCGCACCTTGGGCTTGCCCCCGATCAACACGAGCTGCCCGCAGGCGGCCGACACGTCATCCCCCCTCCGGCGCCGGATGAAGCACGAATAGCCGGCGTCGATCAGCACCTGTTGAAACGCCTCCACACGCGCTCTGTCCGGCGGCCCGAGCGTCGAAGCGTCGATGGGGTTCATGGGGATGAGGTTGATCTTGACCGGCAATCCGCGGAGCAAGCGAGCGAGCTTTTGCGCCTCCGCGCGATCATCGTTCTTGCCCGACACGAGCGTATATTCAACCGTGATCCTTCTTCGTTTGGGCAGCGGATACGCGCGCAGCGCGCCCATCAGCTCGGCGAGCGGATAACGCCGGTTGATGGGCATGAGCGCGCTGCGCGTCTCGTCGTCGGCCGCGTGGAGCGAGATCGCGAGCGCGATTTGCCCGCTGAACTCCTCGCCCAAACGCTGGATCTCCGGCACGAGCCCCGAGGTCGAGATGGTCACTCTGCGCTTGGAGAGGCCGATTCCATCAGGGTGCGTGAGGAGCCGTAACGAGCGCGCCGTCGCCTCATAGTTGTGGAGCGGCTCGCCCATCCCCATGTAAACCACGTTGCGCAGATCCTCATTTTCATCGAGCAACGCGCGCCCGAGCAGCACTTGGCCCACGATCTCCTCCGGCCCGAGATGCCGTTTGAGGCCGGCCACGCCGCTCGCGCAAAACACACATCCCATCGCGCAACCGACCTGCGTCGAGATGCACTGCGTGACACGGACCTTGGGAACGGCCTCTTCCTCGCCCTCTTCTTCGTCCGTATCGGCCGACGCGGCGTCCGCGTCCGCGTCGCGATCGCGGTTTTGACCCGAGACGCCGGGCAGGAGCACGGTCTCGATGAGCGCGCCGCCCGCGAGGCGCACGGCGATCTTGCGCGTGCCGTCGGCCGAAGCGTGGACGCGCTCGGGCACGCACAGCCCCGGCGCGAGCCCTTCGGCGGCGAGCGCCTCGCGGAGCTTGCCCGAGAGGTTGCTCATCGCGTTGGCGTCGACGACGCCGCGTTTGTGAATCCACCCAAAGACTTGGGCCGCGGTGAACGCGCGCTCGCCCTTCGCGGTGAGCGACGTTCGCCACTCCTCGGGCAGCCTGGCGACGGGGTGAATCTCCATGACCCGTCTTTATCGCGGCTTCCCCCGAGCGCAAAGGCATTGTCCTCCGCGCGCTCGAAACAGCCTATCCTCCGCGCATGCGGCTCTCCCGGATCGCGCCTTCGATCGCCGTCCTCCTCGCCGGCTGCCCCCATGAACAGCCGCCCGTCGCGCCCGTGCCGAGCGCGTCCGCGCCCGTCGCGACGGTGATCCCGAGCGGCAGCGCGAGCGCACCGCTCCCAGCGAGCGATCCGACGCATGCGCTCTCGGTCGCGATCGACGGCCTCGAACGACGCATCGACATCCATCCGATCAAAGGCGGCGTGATCGTCCTCTCGTCGGGCTTCGCGGCGACGATCCAAGGAGATGCGATCACGCCTCAACCGCTCTGGATCCGCAACAGCCCCGAGCCGTTCGCGCGCGGTCCTTGGCGCGTCGGCGGCAACCTCGGCGGCGCGCTCTTCCTCGCGATGGTCGAGGACGAGAGCGTGGTGCGGTGGGCGACGCGCGCGTATCGGCTCCGCGGCGACACGTGGTCGCCGATCGCGCCCAAACCTCTGCCGTTTGCGCCTGTCCCCACGTCCATTGACGTGTGGCCCGACGGCCGCGTGATCGCGCTTGCGATCGACGTCAAAAAGCAGCGCGCCTCGTTCGACGTGCTCGACGGCGACAAGACCGCGGCGCTCCCCGACCTCGCGCTCCTCCCGATGGGCAGCGTCGTGACCGCGTCGGGATCGTTCATCGCGTTCGGCACCACGTGGGAGTCGCCCGGTCACGAGCTCGTCATCGAGCCGCGCGCCGCAGGGCAAACCAAGGGGCCGCGCTACGCATTGCCACTCTCCCAAGGTGAGCACGCGAAGAGCATCACCGGCGCGGCTTCGTCCAAAAGGACCCTCCTCGGCGTCACCACGATCAAAGATGGCAAGGCGAGCGCGAGGCTCGTCACCGTCGACAAAGACACGTGGGTGAGCAAGAGCACGCCCATCGATCGTGAGATGTTCGGCGTGTCGCTCGCCGAGGACGACACGCTCTGCGTCTGGGGCAAGACCAGCAAGAACATGGAGGACGAAGGCGAGGTGTGGTGCGGCCCCAACGAAGACTCGCTCGTGCGATGGGCGCCTCCTCAAACCCGGATGCTCCCAAGGCACGTGTGGGCGCGCGGCGCGAACGACATCTGGGTGAGCGCCGAGCTCCCGCCCTCGGGCGGACGCGCGACGCCCAACGTGCTTTACCATTCGCGCGCGCACGCGGCGCCGATCCACGCCGACGTGGCGAGCGACAAGCCGCGCGATCAAAGCGCGTTTCGGCCGCCCGTCCCAGCGGGCCCTCGCTGCGTGACGCCGTTCGTGCTGATCTTCCCGCTCACCAAGGCGGTGCCCGGCGACTACGACTTTCCGTCGACGCGCGCGGCGCTCAAAGGTCACAACGAATTTTCGGGCGTGACCCTGGTCGAGGCCTCGGAGCGCGACAAACGATACTTCGGCGCCGTCGCCCCGAGCTACGATGTGGCCGAGGCGCTTCGGAAGCTCGTCGCGGCCAAGGTCGCCGGCGCCAAGCCCGAGGTCGTGTGCCGTGAGCCCGCGACGTGGCGGACCATCACGATCGATTGGGCCACAGGGGACGTGATCAAGAAGTGATGCGGAGGCGAGGTTACGGAGAGCAGATCTTGCGGTTCTTCGCGCCGCCGCCCGTGGACCTGCACCCGAAGGTCTCGCCCGCGAAGTCGTGGCAATACGTGGTCTCGTCCACGCCGCCGAGCGCGTCGCTCTCGCAGCTCAAGAAGCACATCATCTGTCCGGTGGACTCGAACGGCGCGCAGACCTGCGGGTGCGAGGTCGCACACTCGCCCTGGGCAGCGCAGCAGTCCTCATCGGTTTGGCACAGGTGGGTGCAATACCCGCCTGGCACCTTGTCGAGGCACAGGACCTCGCCCTGGATCTTGGTGGTATCGACGCCCGGATAACACTCCGAGGCCGCCGTGCAGGGCATCCCGGCCGCTTCATTGGTGCCGCCGCAGGCATACGCGAAGAGGGCGATGACCGAGAGCGGGAGAAGGGCGAGGTGACTTCGAGTCTTCATGGAACGAGAAGAGCATGGTCATCGTGTGATGACCATGCTCTTCTTTGCCTCACCCTGGGGTGATTGGCTTACTGGCGGTACGTCGCCCAGAGCTGATCCATGCGGGTCGCTTGGCCGGCCGTGAACTCGAACATACACGAGTCATCCGTGTAATCCATGAAGTTGTAGATCGGGTCGTTGCCCGCGGACGAGCAGGTGTTGCGGCCGGCGGGGCAGCCGAACGCAGCCGACTTCTCGGCGGGGGTGTCCGAGACCAGATCGCCGCCCGTGGAGGCGTTCTTGGCGCAGCCGCCTTGGAAGGTGTGATAGAGACCGAGCCAGTGGCCGACCTCGTGCGTCGCCGTGTCACCCTCGTTGTAGGGGACCGCGGAGCCGCCGGGCAGCGAGCTGTTGAGGATCACGACGCCATCCATCTTGGGCTTGGAGTTGTAGTCGCTCGGGAACGTCGCCCAACCGAGGAGCCCGCCGCCGATGCCCGCGAAGTACATGTTGAGGGCGTTCTTGCCGCCGATGCGGAGCGCGTTCTTGGCTTGCGACTCCGCCGCCGAGCCGGGCGTCATGGTGTACCAGGTCGCGTTGGTGGTGCGGTCGGTGCCCATGAGGGTGAACTTGAAGGAGGTGACCGCGCCGCCCGTGTTGCCCGCGTACGCCGTGTTCAGCACCTGGATCTGCGAGGCGATCATCTGATCCGAGATGTCGCCGTTGGCCGCGCCCGAGCCCTTGTTGATGACGTGGACGTAGACAGGGACGTTGATGGAGCCGGGGACCGCGTTGAGCCCACCGTTGATCGCGACCTCTTGCTCGATGGCGTTGATCTCGAGGTCGTCGAGGTCACGCGCGCCGCAGCGGTGGAGAGGAGACGAGGTGAAGACACCCGCGTTGGGCTGGATGGTGCCTTTGACGCCGGCTTGAGGGCTGCCCGAGATGGCGTTGCCCTGATCATCCGTGAGCTCGTCGTTCTCCGTACCAGGGGCCTCGGTCGCGCAGCCGACGGAGCCGAGAACAACGCCACCCACCATGAGGATCGCCGCGACAGTCAGATTACGCCGGATCATTGTACAATTCCTTCCCTGGCTACTGAGGATGAGAGAGCCCATGAGCCGGCTAAGGTCCTATCGGTGCGCGCCCCCTGCGCCCTTCCGATAAGAAGCCGACTCTACATCTTTGTTTGCGCCGCGGTTCATCCACCGACGAACCGTTGACGGGGACGCACCCTACGCGCCGAGGTGGGGTCTCACAAGGCCCAATTCAGGGGTGAAGAGGATTATTTCAAACCTGAAATGTGCCGTGATGTGGGTGCCCATAGCCTAGATTTCCAGTCTGTAGCGCAAAGGTTACAGCCTACTGAAATCACCGTGGCGTAGAGGGTGAGCGCCGTGCGCTCCTTTGGAACCTATGTGGTTATCGGTCCCGGAATCGCCGCCTTGCCCAAAGCGCGAATTGACAGATCGCACACGAAAGAAACTTCGGGTCAATGCACCCTTCAAAACAAGATGAGTGTCAAGATGTTTTATTGGGCGAGGCCAAAAAAAGTAACGAGATAGCCCCCCTGCGAGCGTGCGCGCGTGCGGGAAACAGGCACGGGAAGGGGCACGAGCGCGGTGCGCCATGGTAGGGATACGCTCCTCTAGCCATGACCGAGGCGCTGTCCAAGCTGACCTTCGCGATCGCGCTCCTCTTGTACGGCGCGTCGAGCGCGCTCTTCTACGCGAGCGTCGTGCGGCCCCCGCACGGCGCGCCGGCGAGCAAGCCGGGCATGAAGCTCGACGCCGCCAAGGCGCGGCCGCCCGCGATCGCCGCGCGCCTGCTCGGGCTCGGCGCCCTCGCGCACGCGGGTTACGTCGCGTTCGCGAGCTTCGTCGCGCACGTCTGCCCGATCCACTCGGTCCACTTCATCTTGTCGGTCGCGTCGTTGTTCGCGACGGCCGCGTACCTCACGTGGAGGCGCCGCACGCACGTCGAGGCGCTCGGCCTCGTGGTCGCGCCGCTCGGCCTCGCGTTCCTGCTCGGCACGTTCTTCCTCGGCACGCCGGGGCCCGAGCCCAAGCTCTCGCCCATCTTCATCACGCTGCACGTGCTCGCGAACCTCGTGGGCGACGCGCTCTTCCTGCTCGCGGGCGCGTCGGCCGCGCTCTACCTCGTGCAAGAGCGGCGCATCAAAGAGAAGCGCCACCCGGTGAAGTTCGGCGCGCTGCCGTCGCTCGACACGCTCGATCGCGCGGTGCATCGCTTCCTGCTCGCGGGCTTCCCGCTGCTCACGCTCGGCGTGGTGTCGGGCACGTATTGGGCGCGCAAGCTCGAAGCGGGCAGCCCCAACGAGGTGATGCGCACCGTGCTCGGCTACGCGACGTGGCTGCTCATCGCGGGCGTCCTCTTGCTGCGCGCGGCGGCGGGCTGGCGCGGAAAGCGCGCGGCGTACGGCACGATCGCAGGGCTCGCGTGTGCCGCGGCCGTGCTCGTGATCTACGTCGTGCGGCCCGGCCCCTCGATGAGCGCGCCGCCCTCGCTCCAGCGCAGCGCGCCGGCCCTCGGTGAGGGAGCGACGCCGTGATCGTCGTCGTCGGCCTCTCGCACAAGAACGCGCCGATCGGCGTCCGCGAGCGCATCGCCATCCCGTCCGCGGCCGTGCCCGACGTGCTCTCCGATCTCGTCGCGCGGCCCGAGATCGGCGAGGCCGTGGTGCTCTCGACGTGCAACCGCGTCGAGGTGTACGCCGCCGCGCCCAAGCGCAAATCGTCGCCCGCGGAGCTCGCGGCCGCGGCGCGCGCGGCGACCGCCGTGCTCGTCTCGCGCGGGGGCGACGCCGTGCGATCGCACCTCGCCGAGGCGGTCGGCAACGAGGCCGTGCTCCATCTCTTCCGCGTGGCCTCGTCGCTCGACTCGCTCGTGGTGGGCGAGCCGCAGATTTTGGGGCAGCTCAAGGACGCCATCGCGATCGCGCGGAGCCATCGCACGCTCGGCGGCGTGCTCGGCAAGGCGATGCACTCGGCCGTGCGCGTGGGCAAGCGCGTGCGATCGAGCACGGCCATCGGCGCGGGGCAGGTCTCGGTGTCGAGCGTCGCGGTCGATCTCGCGCAGCAGATCTTCGGCGATTTGAGCGGCAAGGTGACGATGCTCGTGGGCGCGGGCGAGATGGCCGAGGCCGCGGCCAAGCTGCTCGCGCGCGCGGGCGGGCGGCTCGTCGTCGTCAACCGCAGCAACGATCGCGGCGAGGCGCTCGCGCGCGAGGTGGGCGGCGAGGCGAGGCCGTGGAGCGATCTCGAACGTTCGCTCGTCGAGGCTGACATCGTCGTGTCGTCCACGTCGAGCCCGTCGTACGTGATCACGAGCGATCTCGTGAAGGGCGTGCGCAAGGCGCGCCGCGGCCGGAGCCTCTTCTTGATCGACATCGCGGTGCCGCGCGACGTCGACCCCGCCGTCAACAAGCTCGACAACGTCTACCTCTACGACGTCGACGACCTCTCGCAGATCGTCGCCGAGTCGCTCGAAGGCCGCGCGAGCGAGGCGCAGAAGGCCGAGCGCATCGCCGAAGGCGAGGCCAAGGGCTTCGAAGCGTGGACCATGGAGCAGGCCATCACGCCCGCGATCGTCGGGCTGCGCGCGCGCACCAAGGGCGTGCTCGCGGCCGAGCTCGAGCGCAGCTTGTCGGGCAAGCTCAAGCACCTCGGGCAAGCCGAGCGCGAGGCGCTCGCCGTGATGATCGACGCGGCCACCAACAAGCTCCTGCACGCGCCCATCACCAAGCTCCGCGCGCTCGCGGCCGAGGGCGCCGCCGACGAGCACGTCGAGGTGGTGAGCGAGCTGTTCGATTTACCGGAGCTCGAGCTCGCGAAGGATCAAGATCGCGATGTCCATCGGCAGCCCGGGGGAGTTTGGGAGGACCCCTCGGTCCCTTGTTGAGCTTGGATCCCTCCAGGTCATCCGCGTCTCTTTATGCACGGGGGGGTTTGGGGGGACCCCCTTCGGGTCCCCCCATCGTCACCGCCGCATCGGCCTAGCCCAGCCCCCCGCGTGGCTGCTCATCCGCTGCGCGATGGGCTCCCACGCCTTGATCGACGCCTCTTGCACGGTGACGAAGTCATGTACGTCGAAGCGTACATAATGGCCGGTGCGCGCCACGAGCTCGCGCTGGAGCCAGCGGCGCTCGCCCGGCACGAGCGGCAGGCCGTCGAGCTCCCACAGCGCGACCATCGGCGTGTAGGGGTTGCCGCGCCTGTATTTGAGCCTCGGTTTGTACTCGGGCCCGCGCTCGTTCCAGTGCGCGCGCCACGCGTCCGGGCTCACCGTGGGCTGCGTGACCGTGTCGTTCGCGCCCTCCGACGGGCGATCGCGCGGGTCGCTCACCATGTTGGCGAGCGGCTTCGCCTTGGGCTCGCCCACGTCCGGCTCCTCGACGTCCGGCACCATGATCGCCTCGGGCGGCACCTCGACCGACTCGTAGAGGCGCGCGCCCGTGATGCGATCGAGCGCGTACGCCGCGCTGAGCTGCACCACCGGATCGTCGTGCGTGAGCAGCTCGATGAGCGGCTCGACGGACTCGGGGAGCCCCGCCCAGCCGACCGCGTTGACGAGCGAAGGCGAGGGCTCCGCGCGCATGCGCGCGAGCAGGCGATCCGCGTCGCGATCGTCGCCCACGATCGCGAGCGCCACCGCGGCGCGCGCCTCGCGGGGGCCGCCGAGCTCGTGCGCGAGCACGTCGGCCGCGTGCGTGTGCCCCGCGAACGCCATCGCGGCCCACGCCGCCTCGCGCACCGAGAGATCACCGGCGTTGCGCGCGGGCTCGAGCACGTCGTCGAGCATCTTGGGCTCGAGGATCCCGAGCGCGGGGAGCGCCGCCGCGACCACGAGCGGAGAGGGATCTTTGGCCGCCGCGAGCAGCTCTTCGGGCTTCGCCCACCCGCGGTACGCGAGCACCTCGATCGCGAGCGCGCGGCACGCGGGATCGGTCTCGGCGAGGAGCGATCGCAACATGCGCGGGAGCCCCGGGTGCGGCGCGAGCTTGAGCCCGCCGCCCACGTGTTGGCGCACCTCGGGATCGCCCGGGCCGAGATGATGGAGCACGCGCTCGATCGCGCCGAGGGAATCGCGCCCGTCGAGGCAGCCCAAGATCAGCGCCGCCGCGAAGCCGCGCGTGGGATCTTTGGCCGGCGCGTCGATGACGAGCGGCTCGACGCGCGCGACGCCGACCTCACCGAGCGACATCAAGCCGTCGATCGAGGCGAGGAGCCGCTTCTCCAGCACGTCGGCCACGCGCCACGGATCGCCGAGCAGCGGCATGCGCGTGCCGCCCACCATCGCGATCTCTTCGAACAGCTCGCGCGCGCGCGTCTCCAAGAACGCGTCCTCGGTCACCGCCGAGAAGCGCCCCCGCGCGAAGCCCGGAGGAGGATCGGGCAGATCGTCCGCGGGCTTCTTTTTGGCTCGTTTGGCGCGCTCTTCGTCCTTCTTCTTCCACGCGGCGCGGCGCTCCTCGGTGCGGCGGCGCAGCTCGGCCATGACCTCGTCGCGCTCCTCGCGCGTCTTGGGCTTGGGCAGCGGCGGCGGCTCGTCCGGCGGAGGAGGGAGCGGCGCGGGGATGCGGAGCCTCGGCACGAGCGGGTCGCGCTCGACCTGGTGCAAGCGCGGGACGTTCTTCGACGCGCGGAGCTCTTCGATGGGCGGCGCAGCCTCGGGAGGGACGCGCGAGAAGCGCTCCTCGGCGACGGCCAGCTCCTCGCGCGCCTCTTCGAGCCAATCGATCGCGTCCGAGAACGCCGGGTCGATCGCCTCCAGCCCTTCGAGGATGGTGGCCGCGACGTCGAGCTCGGTCTCGGCGCCCTGCGTCGCGTCGAGCCTGTCCTCGCGCGCGTCGAAGGCGCTGTAGAGCGAGGCGAGCGCGCCCTCGATGGGGTGCGCCACCGGGCTCAAGTCCGCGCCCGACTGCGCCGCGTTCTCGACCACCCGCGCCGCGCGGAGGGTGAGCGTGTGGGCTCGTTCGAGCGCCGCGAGCCAGCGGGGCGTCTCCTCGCCTTCGCCTGTCTCCGTGCCTTCTTGACCTCGAGACGTCACGTGCGCTGCTCCTCGGCCTTCCAACGACCTCCGGCCGAGAAAAGAGGATATGCTCGCGCGGTGCAAGAGGAGTTCGACATCGAGGCATATGCCACTGTCTGCGTCGCGCTCGCGGAGGGGCGCCCGCGCGACGTGGTCCTCCGCGAGCACGACCTCGACGAGGGCTCGTGGGCGGCGCTCGACCAATATTGGCAAGACCGCCTCTCACGCGCGATGAACGAGGACACCGAGGGGGTCCCGCCGCTCGTGGCCGCCTACTCCGCGGCGTTCGAGCGGGCGCGCGCGAAGGTGCGCGCCGGGCAACCCATCTTGTCCATCGAGCGGTTCGCCGACGCGACGCGCGAGATTCAGCTTCGCGGCGACCCGACGAGCGCGCTCCAGCGGGTCGGCGTCACCCTCATGGACTTCCTCCGCGCCAACGAGCATTGGACCGCTCGTATGATGAAAGAGCCGGAGATGCTCGAGATCTTCCGCAAGCGGCTCCAGCGCAGATAACGTATCTCCCGATCAGGCGTGGTGTCGCTCGACGAGCCTGTGAATCGAGGCGATCCCGGCGTCGATGTCGTCCTCGGCGCAGGCGTACGAGAAGCGGATATAGCCCGGCGCCCCGAACGGCGTGCCCGCGACCGACGCCACGTGCGCTTGGTCGAGCAGCCAATAGGCCACGTCCTCGTCCGAGGACACGATCCGATCGTCCCACCGTGAGCCGTAGAGGCCGCGCACGTCCGCGAACGCATAAAACGCCCCTTCGGGCATCCGGCAGCGGACACCGGGGATGGATCGGAGGCCCTCGATCATGCGCTTTCGCCGGGCGGCGAACCGATCGCGCATGGCCCTCACCTCGTCGCGAGGGCCGGTGAGCGCCGCGATGGTGGCCGCCTGCGACACCGCCGCTGCGTTCGTGGTGCTCTGGCTCTGGATGACGTCAATCGCCTTGGTGACGCGGGGAGGCGCGATGCTCCAACCGATCCTCCAACCCGTCATCGCGTACGTCTTGCTCACGCCGTCGACCACGATGATGCGGTCGCGCAGGTCGGGCGCGATGGCCAGGAGAGAGGCTTGGTGAAACCCATCGTAGGTGAGATCGGCGTAGATCTCGTCGACGATGATCCACGCGTCGTGGCCGCGGAGCACCTCCGCGAGCGCGAGGAGCGCGCCCTCGCTGTAGGCCGCGCCCGTCGGGTTGGAGGGGGTGTTGAGGACGACGGCTTTGGTCTTTGGACCGAGCGCCCCGGCGAGCACGTCGGGTTGGAGCAAGAAGCCTTGATCCTCGCGCGAGGGCAAAATCACGGGCGTCGCGCCCACCATCCGCACCTGCTCGGGGTAGCTCACCCAATAGGGCGCGGGGATCAGCACCTCGTCGCCGGGCTCGAACAGCGTGAGCGCCAGGTTGAAGAGCACGTGCTTGGCCCCGCACGAGACCACGACCTCGGCCGGCGTCGCGCGATAACCGCGATATTTTTCGACCGAAGCGCAGATGGCGGCCTTGACCTCGGCCGTGCCGCTCACCGCGGTGTAGTGCGTGGCGCCCTTGTCGAGCGCGTGTTTGGCCGCGGTGCGGATGTGCTCGGGCGTGTCGAAGTCGGGCTCGCCCACGCTGAAGGGGAAGATTTTGTGCCCCTCTGCGCGCAGCTTGGCCGCGCGCGCAGCCATGGCGAGCGTCGCGCTCGGTGCGATGGTCGAGAGACGATCCGCGAGTTTGTTCGCCATGGAAGCCCCGCGCTCATAAGCGGGTCTCGCCGGGGCCGCAAGAGGAGGCGGCGCGGTCATGCCGGCTTCACCCAGACCATGTCGATCGTCTTGAACGGCCTCTTCGCGATGAATCCCGCGCGGTCCGCGAAGCCGAAGCGCGCATAAAACCCCTCAGCGTCGCGCGTGCCGAGCAACACCTCGCGCACGGGGCGCACCGCGGGGTGGTCGAGCAGGAGCCGAAACACAGCGTGGCCGAGCCCTCGCCTCCGCCACGCGGGCGCGACCATCACGTCGTAGATCCAGGCGCGCTTGCCGTGATCGCTGATCGCGCGCGCGGTCGCGACGAGCTTGCCTTCGCCGTCGCGCGCGCCGACCCAGGCCTGCGATCCGAGCTGCGCTCGGGCGATCGCCGCGCGCGGCGTGCCCTCGTTCCAATACGCGTCCGCGAGCAGATCCACCGCCTCGGCGACGCTCTCCGGGCCGAGCGCGGCGAACAACGTCGTCCCTTCGGGGCCCGCCAAGAACGCGGGCAGCGGCGTCCCGGGGTTCGCCGCGCGGATCGCCTCGATCGCGCGCACGTCGCCCTCGCCGCCGCGCTGCCAGAGCTTCTCGACGAGGCGCCTCTTCTCGTCGGGCGTGCGGTTCTGCGCGAGCTTGGCCTTGCCGTCGAGCCGCTCCAGCGAGACGCCGAGGACGAGCACGCCGCGCACGGCCTTCTCGTAGAGCGGGTCGCTCCCGGTGATGGGCTTGTGCTTGCCCTCGGGCTGGTATTTCTCCATCAGGGCTTGGAGGCTCGCGGCCTTGTCGTCCTGATTCGTGATCTCCTCGATGGCCCCGTGGACCTGGACGCTGCGATAAAGTGTGGTCGCCGGACAAGCCCGCTCGGGATCGAGGAAATAGCTCGGGATGGAGGCGACGGTCTCTTCGGCGCACACCACCGCTTGTCGCCCGATGGCCTCCATCTTCTCGCCCGCGGGCGCCCCGTGAAAGACCACGCGCCCGTTGAGGACGGCGGCGTTCACGGTGCGAAACACGGGCTCGCCGCCCGCGCCGTGGGTGGCGATGTGGACCACGTTCGCGCGCGCGAGGAACGCCTCGGCCTCCGGCCGCTCCATGCGGAAGATCTCTTTTCGCATGGGCCGAGGGTGGTGCCTTGGCGGTACGTCGAAAAGATCCGGTTTTGAAATTTTGACTAGACCGGCTACCCTGCGGGCATGTCGTGGCAGCTCGCGTTGAGCCTCGAAGCGTCGTCGTCCGAGCCTGTCTTCGTCCGCATCGCCCGCGCCGTCGCCGAGGACGTGCGCCGCGGCAGGCTCAAGCCGGGCGCCGCGCTGCCCGGGAGCCGCGCGCTGGCCGAGGCGCTCGGCGTCCATCGCAACACGGTCATCGCCGCGTACCGCGAGCTCATGGCCGAGGGGTGGATCGACGCGTCGGAGGGCAAAGGCACCTTCGTCTCGGCCACGCTGCCGGACGCGCCCAAGCCCAAACGCTTCTCGCGCGAGGCGCCGCCGCGCGCCAAGGTGCCTGAGAAGATGGGGTTCGACCCCGCGAGCGCGCATGAGCCCACGGCGCTCGTGAGGCCGCCGCCGGGCACCTTCATGCTCACGGGCGGCGTGCCCGACGTGCGGTTATTTCCAAAGCTCGCGCACGCGCGGGCGTACCGGCGCGCGCTGCGCGACACCGCCGCGCTCGACTACGGTGATCCGCGCGGCGATCACAAGCTCCGCGCCGCCATCGCGGCCATGCTCTCGATGGTGCGCGGGCTCGCGGCGAGCGCTGATGATCTCATCATCACGCGCGGGAGCCAAATGGCCATGGACCTCACCGCGCGCGCGCTCCTCGCGCCCGGCGACGTGATGGCGGTCGAGAGCTATGGATACAGGCCCGCGTGGGAGGCGTTCAAAGCTGCGGGGGCGCGGCTCGTGCCCATCCCCGTCGATGACTATGGCATCGACGTCGCCGCGCTCGCGGCGCTCACCGAGAGGGAGCGGGTGAGGGCGGTTTACGTGACGCCGCACCATCAATATCCGACCACGATGGTGCTCTCGGCGGGCCGGCGGATGGAGCTCCTCTCGCTCGCCAAGCGCGCTCGGATGGCCGTCCTGGAGGACGACTACGACCATGAGTTCCACTACGACGGCCGGCCCGTGCTCCCGCTCGCGAGCGTCGATGAGGACGGCGTGGTGGTTTATTTCGGCACCTTGTCCAAGATCCTCGCGCCCGGGCTGCGCATCGGCTTCGTGGTCGCGCCGAGGCCCTTTATCGAGAAGCTCGCGGTGATTCGCACCTTCGTCGACCGGCAGGGAGATTTGGTGGTGGAGCGCGCCGTGGCCGAGTTGTTCGAAGAGGGCGAGGCGGAGCGGGCCGCCCAGCGCGCCAAACGGGCCTACAAAGCGAGGCGCGACGCGCTGGTGGAGGCGCTCTCGAAGCAGCTCTCCGGCGTGCTCGATTTCCGCGTGCCCGCGGGCGGGATGGCTGTTTGGGCCAAGGCCGAGGGCGTGGACGTGGACGCGTGGGCCGAGCGCGCGCTCGCGCACAAAGTGGCTTTTACGACCGGCAAGCGCTTCGCGTTCGACGGGAAGAAGAGGCCTTATGTGCGGCTCGGCTTCGCGGCGTCGACCGAAGACGAGCTCCATGAGGCGGTGAAGCGAATGGC
>CAYTJL010000137.1:4660-26099 GCA_964437785.1 uncultured Polyangiaceae bacterium | reverse complement strand
TGCAACGCTGTTCGACGCGCTGCGGCAGAGGAAGACGGCGGGTACTTAAATCTCCCACATGGGGTTGTCAAGGGGGAGGGGATCCGAACCTACGCCCTCTTCATAGGTCATCTCGAGGAGCAGGGCCCTTCGGGAGCTCCACACCGAGCGATCCAAAGATACGTTGCCAATCGAGCGGCCATCCGTCAATGGCGGGCCGCGTCCCCAGACGGAGCCCGGCGCGCTCGCTCATGGCGCTTCGGGCCTCCATGAGCAGCGTTTTTACATCATTGCACCCGTCGAGGAACATCGTCACGACGCGCTCCACACCGCGCCTGAGCTTCTTGTCGAGGTGAGCGTCGCTCCCAACATTGGGGGCTTGAATGGGCTTGCGGTGGCCGGCGTATGCGGCGACTCCCCGAGTAACGGCCGCTCTGCCAAAGCTCTCTCCGTCGTTCGCCTCCGCGAGCGTCGAGCAAGCGAACACATACACGCGCGCGCCCTCGAACATCGCCGCGAGCTGCTCTACGTTCGCCCAGACAACGGGCACCTCGAAGACATTCAGCACGCCCGGCCCCGGGATTGCGCGCAACGTGTCACCCCCGTGCCCCAACACAAAGCCACGTCGCTTGGGCAACGCGAGGACCGCAGCGGCGACCTCTTCATGGTTGGGCGACTCCCCGTGGAACGACGCTGAAGGGGCGTGGCGCGCCTCGTACCACCGCGCGAACGCGTCGGACTCCTCTGTGCCTTCGTCGCCCTCGCGGATCAGCGAGACGAGGACGTAGCTCATGAGCCACCAAACTCCGCTTCTTCGCGCATGGAGAGGAGGATGGTCTTCGTCATCTCATCGGCGAACCGTTTGGCGAGCGGGCCCTCCTCTTCAATTGATCGGAGCACATCGGCAGCGCGAACAGGCTCGCCCGCCTCGTCGTGAAAGAGCACGGCGTTGTCGCGAAGGCCGGAGGAGACGAGCGACCGGAGCGCATCCCACAACGGGCTTGGCTCATAAAAGTGGCGGATCGCCTTTGCCCGGTCGGTGAGCACGGCGCGCGTACCATGCTCCTCGTCGTACGTGACGTCGTAATAACGGGGGGCGATCGCGAAGGCGTGATGATGTGTGGCAAGGAAGAGTTGATCGACGTCGTGCTCGTCGACCGCGCGGACGAGCAGCGCCGCGAGGCGGAGCATGAGCTTCTTGTGCAGATGCGCTTCGGGCTCTTCGATTTGTAAGATGGGAGAGCCCGTCGTGAGCACATCCATGAGCATGACGAGGAGCTGCTGCTCGCCGGTCCCCAAGCTCGTGATGGGGAGACCTTCCTGGTTATCCCGGACGAGCTGGGTCTCGTATTCGCGAAACTCATTGTTTCTCGTGGCGATCAGCTCGAGCGAGGCGGGGGCCATCGCTTGTCCTCTCATTGCCTCAGCCAGCAGCGCCGCGAGGCGTTTGGGGACGTCGCGCTCGCGTTTGTCGGATGACGTAGCCAAGAGGTACAAGCGGCGCTGAATCTGTTCGGACGCAGAGAGCAGATCCAGCGCGACGTCGAATTCGCTCCCTTCCATTTTCTCTCGAACGATTCGTCGATAAGCGTCGCTCGGTCGCAAAAGCTCGCTCCGAAGGAGCTTCGAGCGGAGCCTGTCCAAGAGCAAAGATGCGCCCGCGAGCTGTTTTTGCTGCGCGTCAAGATTGAGCTGGTGCTGCTTCTCGAGGTGCTCCAAACTTGCGACTTGCGCAGTCGCCTGCGCGCGGTTGGCGCTCGTCGTGTTAGGGTTTTGAGCTTGTTCCCGCTGCGATCGAAGCGACGCCCTGACCTGCGCGAGCTCGGCGGTGACTCGATCGATCCCTGAACGAATGCCCGCGCTCATCATGGCTACGTTGTCGGTCAACGACACGCCATTGTCCAACTCTGCGCGCTGCGCCCACCAGCAGATACCGTCGCCGACGTCTTGTGCGATGACGTCGAGCACCAACGTCGACCCCGCGGGCAGCTCACCAACGCTCCTCTGTGCCCGGCTCCCTAGATCGACCTCCATCCGAATCTGCATCTCGTGAGGAGACGATCGATTGAAGTCTTGGCGCCGGAGACCGAGCACCGCGTCGGCGCTCGCGTAGTCCAAACGCGCCGCGCTCTCACGCGTGGAGGCGATGGACGCCGCGCCACCAATCCAACGGAGCGGCAACGTCATCGCCCGAAGGATGTTTGATTTTCCTGCACCGTTTTCGCCATGAAACACAGCGATCGATGGCAGATCATCGAGCGTTAGCTCGCGAATGCTGCGGTACCCACGCACATACAGGCTGCGGACGCGCGTTGGCCGGTAGTTGGTGGGCGGCTCTTGCATGGCGAGGGCGTGACGAGGAGACGCCCAAGTACCCGCCATGTCAAGCCTTTTCCGCGCTTGGGCCTACTTGGGCGACGCGCCGGGACCACCTCCCCGACGTGCCGACAGGGTTCCGGTGCTTGTTTCGGGGGCTCGCCCCGCCCGAGAGGTGCGCTCGTCCTCCCGGTCCGTTTGATTTTGACAGAGGGGGGTTTTGGCGCGATGGTGATCGCGTAACCATGGCTCGGCCGTTCGACGGGGTTTTTCGCAGGCTGGAGGCGCTGCCCGTGGGGGTGGGCGCGGCGATCGGGGTGGCCGCCGGCGGCGCGGCGGGCGCGGCGCTGTTGGTCGAGCCGACGGCACTGAGGCTCGGTGCGCTCGCGGCGTTGGGCGCGGCGGCGGTGCCGCTCGCGTATTTTGCCCGGCCGGTGGCGGCGAAGGTGGCGGTGGTCGAGAAGGCAAAGGAAGAGCCGTTGGGGCCCGTGCCGGTCGTGCAAAAGCCCACGCTGCCGGAGCCGATTCTGGAGCGTAAACCAGCACTCTTGGAGATGGTGCCTATCCCAGCAGGGTCGTTTTGGATGGGCAGCCGGGAGGATGATCCGCGGGCGTATGACAATGAGAAGCCGCGCCATCGCGTGGAGGTTGCAGCGTTCGAGATAGGCAAATATGCTGTGACTCAGAAGGAGTATCACATGTTAATGGATAATCACGGTTGGAAATATCAAAGGGACAAGTTCCCCGTTAATAATATAAATTGGCTTGATGCAGTGGCATTTTGCAATGCTCTCTCCAGGAGCGAGGGGCTTACGCAGGCTTATATGATCAACCACGCAAACGTTACATGGAACGAGCAAGCAGATGGCTATCGGCTGCCCACGGAGGCCGAGTGGGAGTATGCCGTTAGGGCTGGGACTGAGACGGCTTGGTCGTTTGGAGACGATGAGAGTAAGCTGGTGGATTACGCTTGGTATCGGGAAAATTTACACGCAGATATACATTCTGTCGGCCAGAAGCTGCCTAATCCTTGGGGGCTTTACGATGTGCACGGCAATGTGTGGGAGTGGTGCTGGGATATCGTTGGCCCCTACCTTCAGTCGCTTCCCGCATCGGGTGCTCGGGTGTTGCGGGGCGGGTCGTTTATTGATGTTCCCAGGGGCCTCCGCTCGGCCAGTCGAGGCGGTATCTCACCCGTGGAGGCGAGCAGGTACATCGGCTTCCGGTGTGTTCGTGGTGGTCGTAGCCAGTCTTAGGGGCTTCGTGAGTTGTACTCGTTCGTTGATGATGTGCTTTAGTGCTTCGGCTTCCAAATTGGGAAACCCATATCGAAAACTCTGTTGCAAAGTCTAGACTTGGCCGATGAGAGAGGAACGGATCAATCGTTTCCGACGGCTCAAGGCTAGCGACGAACACCGCGAACACACCGGAAACCAGAGACTCCGTTCCGGTCATTGGACGGGAGCCTGATCCGGTCCGCGGAGCGCAGGTCCCTCGGGTCAAAGATGAACGACCCGCCCCGCAACACCCGATCACAGTCGACTGGACTATTCACAAGAGGATCGACAATGATATTTTTGGTCACACGCTGACGATACGCGTCAATAAAATAACAATCTTCTACCCACTCCCATACATTACCCGCCTGGTTCCGGGTTCCAAAGGGGGACGGCACATCTTTAAAACTATTGACACGGACAGCTGCGATTTTAGAGCTGCCATACTGCGCAAGTTCGGGCGTGGGCGCCTCGTCTCCCCAAGGATACTTCCGTCCCTCGGGCCCCCGCGCCGCGTATTCCCACTCGGCCTCCGTGGGAAGCCGAATGTCGCTCCCCAGCCCCTCGCAAAACGCTTTTGCTTCCGTCCAGGTTGCGCTGGTTGCTGGGAGGTCTGCGGCTTCGTCCGGCTGGTGGGCCTTGACGCGTGTTCGATACTCGGCGTTGGAGATTTCGTATTTCCCCATCCAAAACCCGTGCACGGTGACACGATGAGCAGGCTTCTCGTCGTTGTATGCGTCCCAGTCGTCCTCTTTGGACCCCATCCAAAACGTGCCCCCACACACCCACACGAACGCCATCCCTTGCTCGGTGGTCTCTTTGAGCGCGCACTCTCCGCTGTGCGTAATCAAAGACTCTTCCGCAGGAGCAGTCACTACGATAGGCTTTCGCGTCACGCGCACGACAGCATTCGGTACCATGGGCGTCAACACCAAAGGTTCCACCTTCACCGCCCAAGCCACCATCCCACCGAGTGCGACCCCACCGAGCAAGCCCAGCGAGATCCCAAATGTCCCGGGTCGCTTTAACGTCACTGGCGCTCGCACGCCACCCACGTGGCCCAGCCCAAGCTCCTGGAACATGGCTTGGTGCCCGGCGTCGCGAAGTTCGCTCCATCGCCAGGGCAAAAGAATTTTTTCTTCTGCGCTCGTCACCTTCTCTTCGTCTTGCGGCAACGGCGCATACGCGCGCATCGCCGCGCGAATGGCGGGCCCCATCTCAGTGTCCCGGAGCGGATACAACACATCGACGGCTTGGCCCGGATTGTCCCCCCACAGGTCCAAGAGCCCTTGCTCGACCCGCCTTTGCCGCTCAGCCAAGGTGTCTTGCTCTCCCATGGCGCTTTCCGCGTAACGCTCTCTCCAAAATTCGAGCGTCCTCTCGATCTCCGGCCCTCGCCCCCAAGGGAGGCTCGTCGAAGAGAGCCAATTGACGAGCTCTGCGCGCCGCTCGGGCGAAAACGCGATGAGCCCGTTCGGCGCCGTGCTCTCGCTTGCAATGGCGCGCATGCTCCACCCGGTCACCTCCAATTTCAACCGATCGCGGAGCGAAAACGCAGCTTCTTGATCTACCGGCCTCGGGCACAAGGCACATGCGGCGGCCCACGCTTTGGCCGGCCCTTCGAGCACGATGGGCGCCGGCTCGCCCTGCGATCGCGCCTCCACCCCATCGGCGAGAAAACGCGCCATCTGTTCGGGCTCGAGCACCATCACGCCAAGCGGCCTTGCCAACTGTTGCAGCTTGTGCCGGCCTTCGCCAAAGTCGATGAGGGCGATCCGTGGAAAGCGCGCCAGGCTTTGCAGAACAGCGGTCACCTCGGCTCGCCGTTGCCGTGACGAAGCTGCGATGGAGAGGTCCCGGCCGTCCGTCAAGACGGCCACCACGCTTGTGGCCTTTTTGGGCTCCATCTCGCTCCCACGGAGGGCGGTGCCGTCTTCATGATAAAGCTTGTCGGGGATCGCGGTAAAGCGCGCGATCTCCACCTGCAAGCCCGCCGCGACCAACGTCTTTTGGGTCTCGTCCGCGACGCGGCGAATCAGCGCGTCGCCGCTCGAATCGTCGATCCAAAGCCACACGGCCCAGTGCTCGTGCGCGGCCAAAAACCGCAGCTTGGGGATACCCGCAGAAGCCGTAGTTTCCGCCACGGTGGCCCTCACATCGAGCGTGCGCGTGATACGGTCGGTCACATACCGGCCGAGCCCCCACACCAAATCTTGTTGCGTCGCCGTATCGAGCAACACAGGGCCCGTAAGCTCCACGCGAGCGAGCGGCAGATCGACCGGCCCGGGCTTTGCCGGTCCAAGCTTCTTATCGGCGCCCGGAATCCAAGCGCGGCGCCGGAGGGCGAGCCACAGACCGAGACAGACCATCAACGCCGCGGCCATCGCCCCCCAGCGACGCGCGGCGAACGATGGGAAAGCGGCCTTTGCCGTAGAGGGCTCCGCGAATGAGGAAGCCGTAATCAAAATCTCTACTTCACATGCGGTGACCGAGGCATCCTGTGCAGAACCATCCTGCGCAGAAGCATCCGGCATAGTATTCACAACTTCGCTTGCCGCATCCGTGCCAGCATCCGGAACAGGTAACTCCAGTGTAGCATCCTCAGGCTCGCCCACCAAATCGGATGGCTCATCCTCCATGCCGGTGTCGATGACCGCGCTCGCAGCTCCGGCAATCTGCTCCTCCATCATTGGCGCTCGCCGGCCCAAGCCCCAAACCACCAATGCTACGAGCCCCGCCCCCGCGAGCCCTACCCCCGCCCCCATCATGGCACGTCGAGCATGAGAAGGCTTGGGCGCCTTGGGCGTCACGACGTCTGCCAAACGACGCTCGGTTCTCGGCTCCACCTTCGGCAAAGGGAGCGGCGAAGGCGCGGCGTGCTCCTCCTTCGTGAGCGTCGTGGCTACCTTGGTATCCCGCTTCAGCTCGGCCTCGCCCTCTTCGAACCATGCTCGGAACAGCCTCCCCAGCACCTCCTCATCGTCTTTTGAACGGACCACCACACAGGCCACCAGCTTGTGGAGCTCCGCTGGGGTAAGCCCCTCGGCCCGCGCAAGAAGCTCGCGGAGGCGCAGCGTCTCGGTGATGCCGACCGAGAGCTTCGCCCCGCGAAGGGCCGTGAGCAGGGTGTCCAAATCGACGGGGCGCACGCTCGGTTGGGTTCCGCTAAAGTTGGGCCATGTCGTCTTGGTCTTTGATGAGCGCCGATCGGGCGGGGAGCTCTTTGCGCGAAGCCCGCTTGAGCGTCTCGGCGTCGATGCCGAGCGCGCTCAAGATGGTGAGCCACACCAAGAGCTCGCCGGTCGAAGGGGGCTTGCGCAGCTTACGCCCTCGGATCTCCAAAAACCGATCGATGGCGACCGCGCGCGTCTCCTTATCGAGCTTTGGAAAGTCTTTGACGCGCGCCTCCACCGCCCTTCTTACCGTCTCTTCGTTGAACGCGAGCGCGTGAAAGATGCACCGCCTCAAAAAGGGCTCGGGCAACCGCCGCTCGCTGTTGCTCGTGATGATCACCACCGGCGGCGGCCGCCCATCGAGCCGTTCGACCTTTTTGCCCGTCTCCGTCACGAAGAAATGATGTTGGTCGAGCACGTGCAAAAGGTCGTTGGGAAAGTCGCGCGAAGCTTTGTCGATCTCGTCCACCAGCACGATGGACCGCTCGGCCAAGAACGCCTTCCAGAGCGCGCCCGGCCGTACATAATCAGCCTTGTTGATGGGCTGGCCTTTCCGATCCGGGTCGTGCGCCGCGTGAAAGTACGCGACCGTATCAAAGGTATAGAGAAGATCGTCTTTGGTGGTGGTGGACGAGACGGGCACCACGATCAACCTCTCGTCGAGCGGCTCGAGGCCCAGGTGATACGCCAGCCAATACGCCACCTGCGTCTTGCCCGTGCCCGGCTCCCCCGTGAGCAGGAGCGGCGCGCCCACGGCCAGCGCCGCGTTGATGGCGAGCAGCAAATCTGGATCGGCTTGAAAGTCCTTGGCAGCGAGCGCGTGCCGCCCAAGCGCCTCGGGCACCTGTTGCTTTTCGAACGCCTCGCGCACGCCGGGGTCGGCGGCTTTGTTGCGTGTTGGATCGATGAGATGAAGCGTTCCTCGCGCCATGTCTGTCCTCATGTGGCCTGAGCGCCGTTTGTATCTTCGAGCTCATCGTTGAGCCCCGGCCAACCGATCTTGTGGCCCCTGCGGAGGAGCACCAAGATGGCCTCGTAGCGGCCTCCGGTCACTTTCATCATGGCGTCCGCAAGATCGTCGATGATGTTCTCCGGGCAACCGTGCTCTTCGAGGTAGTCAATCAGCTCTTTTCGCGTGGGATTTTTGATCTCGTCGAGCGCCGAGCAGCGGAACGAGGGCGTCCGAAAGCGCGTGTCCTCCAAGAGCTTGGACAATGCGGGCTCGACGGCTCCTGTTTCGAGGGTGATGGTCGCGATGATCACCAGCTTGGAGCTCACGTCGTCGCGGTCGGCGACCGGAAACGCCCTCTCTACTGCAGGGGTCACGCGATCGCGAACGAATTGGAGCCAGGCCCGGATCAACGGCGTGTGCTGTCCGCGGACCACCCCCCAATCAATCCACACCACACGGGAGCGCCCCCGGGGCGGTGGCGAAAGCGCGAAGAGCACGCCATCGAGGGACGAAAACGGGCCTTGCCCGTCGGCTGTCCGCAGGTCGAGGAGCTTTGCCTCGAAGTGCTCGTGCGTGAGCGCGCCCGCGATGATGGGGAGCGCCGTCTTGATCACGTTGGTGATGTGGAGCTTGTCCCCCTCCTCACGAAATACAAAATCTCGGATTTGCGCGCTCAAGTGCTCGGTCGCATTGCCAGGCGGGCCGTGGGCGATCATCGCCTCGACCCGTTGGCTCCTGTGGCGGACAACGTGCTTGACCTGCTCCGCGGCCGCTACGCGCTGCCGGATGCGGTCGAACCAGAGCGCAGGATCTTCGAGGTCGAAGATGGGCTTGTGCCGCGGGAGCGTCGTGGTCATCGACCCATAATGGGCGAACACAGACGGCGTGGCCCAGTGCAAAAAGCTGTCGGACGTGGCGACGTCGCCGGGCTCTTGAGACAGCATTCTGACCCTTTGGTGCGCGGCCACGATGGGATCCACACCCTCCTTGAGCCACAGCCCGAGCCACTGAAGGGCAAACGACTTGGCCATCCCGCTCATCACCTTGGTCGCGTGCGCGATGACGAGCGGCACGCGCGGCGCGAGCTGAAACCCCGCGGACTGAAACCCGCCAAACCCCACCGAGCCGGCGTTGAGCAACACCGCTTTGGGCGGGTGCTGCCGGAGCGTAGAGGCGTGCCACCACACGTCCCGGAGGAGCAAGCTCGTGCCGTGGGCGCTGGGGATAGCGAGATGAGCCTCGCTGTCCACCACACCTGCGCGACCATAATAATAGACGAGCTCGGGCCGGATTTTTTCGGCGATTCGCACCACCTCGTCCAGCGTCGTCGCGACACCATAACGATGTGGCGAGCGGGTGAAGTCTTCCACCACGCCATTCAAAAGCGCTTCCACCGCCTCGATGTGCCTTGCCGTGCCAAGCCCGGACGCCTCGTCCTCATGAAGCGCGGGCGCGATGATGAGCACCGTCCCCGGCGACGTGTACCCCAAATGAGGTGTATCGCGCTCGACGCACACCTCGAACGTCCACCCGTGGTCCACGAGCGGCACGCCCGCGTTCGCCGCCGTGGCGAGCCATGGAAGCGACATCAAGAGCGGCTCCCGCGTGTGAACGCGCACCCGCACCGAGGCCCACGTCGGCAAACGCCCCTTCTCGCCATAGAGCATGTCCAAGGTGGGTTGGGTGTGCTCGCTCCATCGAGTCCCAAACAGGATCTCGAAGAGCAGCCGTCCTGCCTCCCCGAGCCGCCGCCCCGCCATGAGCCCCGCGATCTCGTTGGGATCATCCCGGTGCAAGATCGCGTGCAGCGCAGCGAGCCCGCGCACGCCGTCCCCGTCCGTGAGCTTTGCGCCGAGCATGCTCAAAGGCTCCGCGCTCTGCGCAAACACGCCGCCGTCCATGAGGCGGTGGGTGCGCGTTAGCGTGCCGCCTTCCAAGGCCAAATCAACGAGGATAGTGCGCGATGGTAACGCGTGTAGCCGCCTCTCCATGATGCCTCCCGCCGAGCCGAGACCCCTTCGGCAACAAGGCACCAAGCCTACACCACCCCGGCCGGTTCGCGCCATCAGAAAAAAGATCGTCGCCCAGGGCCCTCGTTCGAGCGCCCCGGGCGAGCGATTGACGCTGATCGCGACGCCGCGCGCGGGGGTCGCTCATCGCTCAACGCAGCTCAATGCTTGTTGTCGAAGTCGATGCCGGCCTTGGTCTCGCTGATCGCCTGTTGGGTGAGCGCGATCGCCTTGACGCGGTGGCCGCCTTTGTCCGCGGTGGCCGCTTTGAGCTCAGACTCGGCCTTTTGCAGCAGGGCGAGCGCAGCCTGCATGCGAGGCTGAGCTTCGGCCGCGGCCTCGGGCACATGATTCGTCCCGATCACGAGCGCGAGGGCACCGGTCAAACACAGCGTCGACACCTTCCAGGGATTGATCGTCATTTCTTTAGCTCCTTCCGCGCGATGAGACGTCGGAGGAGCGGAGCTCCCTACGCTGCGTCCTTCACTCCTACGCGACGATTTCCTGCTCGCGCGTCCGGCCCGACGTCACCCTCGTATCAAGGCACCACCTTGAGCCGCCCGCGCTCGCGCAGGGCCGAGCGGCTGCCTTCGGTGTCGGGCGTCCGCACATACGTGCTCGCCGCCGCGGGCTTCAAGGGCGCCTCTCCCCACACCGCAGCATCGGCCGGCAAAGGCCCCGGCAACGCGGGCTGCGCCGTCCGTTCGAGGAGCTGAAAGTCGCTCCGCGCAACGAGCTTGAGCGGCAACTTGCGCTCGGGCCCGCGCTCGTTGAACCACGCTTTGGCCGCGTTCACGTTCTGGATCAACACGTAATGTTGCGGGTCGCGCTTCGCCGCTTCAGAGAAGCGCGCCATCATCCCTTCGACATCCCCCCTCGCGAACGCGATGCACCCAAGCGCGTTGAGCGCGAGGCCGGGCGTCGGGTGCCCCCACGCGAGCGCGCGCGTCGCGACCGCCTCGGCCTCATCGAGCTTGCCCTCGTCGAACAGCGCGACCGCCAGGTCGAGCGCGGCCGGCGCATGATCGCCGAGCCGTTCGAGGATGGCGCGGCGCTCCTCGGCCGTCTCGCGATAACCCATCCGAAGCCCCGCGTTCTTGGAGAACCAATCGACGAAGAGCTTGGTGTCCTCCTCCGAGGCGTCAAAAGGCACCTTCAGCTCTTGGAAGTCCCCGCGGAAATACTCCCCCTCGTCGAGCCAGCCCGCCCGCACCGCCTCGTGGAAATCGGGCGTCCCCGGGTAAACAGACAAGCACGAGAACACGTATTGATGCGGCTTTGCCCGCTCCAAAAAGCGCAGCGTCTCGCGGAACGTGTCGGCCGTCTCCCCCCGATTGCCGAGCATCATGTAATACCGCACTTGAATGCCGTACTTCTTGGCGAGCGCGGTCGAGCTCATGATCTCCTCGACGGTGATCTTCTTATCGATCTTACGCAAAATCTCGACCGAGCCCGTCTCGACGCCGAGCGAGAGGCGCTGGCAGCCGGCGAGCCGCATCTCGCGCAAGAGCTCCTCGTTGAGCACGTCCACACGCGTGTCGCAGCTCCACAAAAATTTCAAGCCGCGCTCGCGGATCCCTTTGCAGAGCGAGAGCACGCGCTTCTGATTGGTGGTGAAGGTGTCGTCTTTGATCTGGATCATCTTCACCGGCAACCGCGCGAGCGCGCGCTCGACGGCGTCGAGCACGTAAGGCACCGAGTGCGCGCGGAACCCGCGGCCCCACGCGGTCTCGGCGCCGCAAAACGTACATGCCCACGGGCAGCCGCGCGACGTCATCACGATGTGCGTGTCGTAGTGATCGTGCGGGCACGCGAGCGTGTCGAGCTCGGCGAGGTTGTTTCGCTCGGGCGCGAGCACCGGCTTGCCCCCCGCGCGATACGCCGTGCCCGCGATCCCCGTCGTGCCCTCGCCCGCCTCGATGCGCGCGAGCAGCTCCAAGAACGTGGCCTCGCTCTCGCCGACACAGATCGTGTCAATCGACGCGTGGTGCGCGAGCATCGCCTGCGCGAGCGGCGTCGCGTGAGGGCCGCCTACGACGACGTGCGCCTTGGGATGAACGCGCTTGATGAGATCCGCGGTGAGCGCGACGCCGCGCCGGTTTGCGGTCCAACACGAGAGGCCATAAACGTCGGCGTCGAGCGCGCCGATGAGCTCCTCGACCTTGCCCCACGCGAACGCGGAGAGGTTCACCACCTTGACCTGATGGCCCGCGCGGATGGCCTGCGCCCCGATCGTGAAGAGGCCATAGGGCGTCTGATAAAAGTCCGCGTCGAGATCCCCTTGGCGATAGCCCGCGGGCGGCCCGTCACGGCCAGGCGACGGCTCACCGGGGCTCGGGATCTTCCACGGAGGCGGATAGAGCAGGGCGACGCGCATCGCGCCATGATACGCGGCGCGAAGAGAAATAGAATCAGGAAGGGATAGGAGACGGGAGCGGCTACGCCGCGCGGGGGAACGCGGATCGCGAGATCGGCTTTGCCTCGGCTTTGCCCGCTTTGGCGACGTTCTCGCGGAGCTTGTCGAGCCCGACCATGAGGCGCCACCGAACCGTGGCTGACGGAAGACCCTCGCGGCGCGCGATCTCGGCCGAGGACAACCCCTCTTCGTAGCGGAGCCGCACCGTGGTGCGATAAGGCTCGGGCAGCGCGCTGATGCGTTGATGGAGGGAGGCCTCGTCCTGCGCCTCGGTGAAGAGCGCTTCGGACGAAGGCTCACCGTCGGGATAGGCCATCACCACGTACGCCGCCTCGCGCCTCGCGCGGCGGTGCTCGGCGCGAACACGCATGCGGAGCGCGTTGCGGAGCACCTCGGCGAGCCACCGTTTGGCCGACATCTCGGGCCGAGGGGGCTTTCGAAGCGCGGTGAGGTAGGTCGCTTGAACCAAGTCTTCGGGATCGCCGCCGCCGGCCATGGTGCGCGCGAGCTGGCGAAGCCAATCAGCGTGGGAGAGGAGCTCCTCGGGGGTGAGCCTGCCTTGGTGGGTATCCATGGGTTTCTCCGTCTTCGTGGTCGTTGGAGTCCCCGTCGAAGCGGATGTGAACCAAAAATTTGGATCCCCCTCCTAACTTTTGCCCGATGCCCGGAGTGATCGCTGGATCGCCTTGTATTTGCGGCGTTCTTCGATGCGCGCCCGGGGATCCTGCCGCCTCCTTTGCGCCTCGGCCTCGGCTTCGAGCTTCTGAAGGCCCGCGAGCCGCTCGGGATCGAGCTCGCCCGCGTCGATGGCCGAGGCGACCGCGCACCCCGGCTCACCGCGATGCGCGCAGTCCCGAAAGCGACACGCCGCCGCGAGATCGGTGATCTCGTCGAAGCCCGACGCCGGCTCGTCGGCGACCAGCGACAGCTCGCGCATCCCCGGCGTGTCGATGAGCAGCGCCCCGCACGGCAACGCAAAGAGGGTTCGCCGCGTGGTGGTGTGACGCCCCCGCCGATCGTGATCGCGGACGTCACGCGCGGCTTGGACGTCCTCCCCCAAAAGCATGTTGGTGAGGGTCGATTTGCCGACACCGGATGACCCCACGAGGGCCGCGGTCTCGCCGCGCGCAAGATAAGGAGAGAGCGCCTCGCCGCTCTCGCCCCAACGCGCGCTCACCAGCACGACCTGCGCGTCACGCCCGGCGGCGCGCGCCGCCGCGACGAAGGGCTCGGGATCCGGGCACAGATCAGCCTTGTTGAGCACGATCACCGGCCTCGCTCCGCCCCCCCGGACGAGCGCCAAATAGCGCTCCAAACGACGCTCGTTGAAGTCCCCGTCGAGGGCCGTCACGAGGAAGACCACATCCACGTTGGCCGCGATCACCTGCGCAGAAGACCGCCGCCCGGCCTCTTTGCGCGCGAGGACCGTGCGCCGCTCGAAGCGATGAAGGATGAGCGGCTCACCGGGCCTGAGCCCGACCCAATCCCCCACCGCGGGCAGGTCCTCCCCCGAGATGGCGTCGTGCGCAAAGCGACCTGCGAGGACGGCGTCGAGCGGGCCGCGCGCGGCGGCGAGATGATAAAGCCCCTTGTCCTGCGCGACGACGCGCGCAGGATCGACGGGGCCCGAGAGATGATGAAGCTGATCGGCGAAGAACGAAGAGAAACCAAGATCGATGAGCGATTGAGGCGACGTGAAATCGAGGCTAAAAGAAGGCATGATGGACGACGCTCCGGCGGACGAAGAGGGACCCTGGGACCCTGAGCCGCGGGCAGTCGAAGCATGCCTAGAGGGTGTTCCACAGTCTACTGCGCGGCTCGCTGGCTTCGTTGGCCCCTGCGGTGCGTGCTCACGTACAAAAGTACGCTCCGCGCGCTCCTCGGGGACCGCCTTGCCATCGAACCTGCTCGTAACGCCTGTGGAACACCCTCTATCGAGCAGCGCGCCGACCTATCGGTCGCGCTCGGCGCGTGACAGCCTGTCACGACAGCCGGTCAGAAAGAGCTTGCTTTTTACTGTTCGACGCGCGGGCAGGGCACGGCGAGGGGGCGGGCGACAATGATGGCATCCATGGACTCCTCCTCTCGCGGGCGAACAGCCCAGCGCGGGGCTGCTTATAAAGCTGCCCCACGCAACAGGCAACCCCCTCCTCTTATTTTACCATCACCTTGGGTGACCTATGGGCTCTCGTCATCGTACGCGCGCGCACACGTCCGCACGTGACCGATCACGTGCATGTTGAACCTTGCCACGAGACCCGTGATATCGTGCGACCCGGATATGGCGTCGGTGAACCCGCTGTCGCGGGAGCTGGTCTTCAAAATCGTCTACTACGGGCCCGGGCTCGGAGGCAAAACCACGAGCTTGGAGCACATCCACGCGACCGCGAAGCCCGAGCACAGAGGCAAGCTCGTGAGCCTCGCGACGCCCGTCGACCGCACGCTCTACTTCGATTTTCTCCCGGTGCGCCTGCCCCCCGTGCGCGGCATGCACATCCGCCTGCAGCTCTTCACGGTGCCCGGCCAGGTGTACTTCAACGCGACCCGCAAGCTCGTCCTCACGGGCGCGGACGGCATCGTGTTCGTCGCCGACTCGCAGGAGGTCCGCGCCGACGCGAACCTGGAGAGCCTCGAAAACCTGCGCGAGAACCTCGCCGATCAAGGCCGCGAGATCGACAAGATCCCGATCGTCTTCCAATACAACAAACGCGATCTGCCCGATCTCACCAGCGTCGAAGAGCTCGACGCGACGCTCAATCCGTTCGGCGCGCCGTCGATCCCGTCGTCCGCGGCGACGGGCGAGGGCATCTACGAGACGCTCGAGAAGATCGCCGAGCGCGTGCTCACGGGCTTCAAAGACAGGCTCCCCGAGTCGCCCGACGGCGAGATCGTCAGCTTCGAAGCGGTCGAGGGCGGGCTCGTCATGGCGCTGCGCGACGCGTCCGCGCGCGACGAGCCGCCGAGCGACGTGCTCGTCGCGCACATCCTCGCGCCGGGCCAACAGCACCCTTCGATCCCGCCGCTCTCCGAGCACGGCAGCGACGCCGACGACCCTTCGCCCGAAGCGAAGTCGGTCCCGCCGCCGCCTGTCATCGACGACGAGGGCGATCTCGGTGCGCGCAGCTTCGCGGACAGCGAGCCGCCTCCCGCCGATCTCGAAGAGACCATGGGCGAGGCGGGGCAGGCGATCGAACAAGGCTCGTTTCCAAGGCCCGCGCAGGCGTTGAGCTTCGCGGAGCTGTGGCCCGAGTCCGAGCAGGACATGGTCCTCGACGTCGAAGAGGCCATCGCGCGCGGTCGCTACTGGCGCGCGATCGAGCTGTGCGACGTGCTCGCGTCGCGCATCTTCGCCGCCGCCGCGAGCCTCGTCCCGGGCTCTGGATCCGATCCCTCGGCGCTCCTCTACCTGCTCGGGCTCGACGGTCGCAGGTACCTCGCGTTCCGCGCCATCGTGCGCGACGCCAAGGGCGACGGCCTCATCACCACGCGCGACGCGCTCGCCGCGTACGCGTTCGTCATCGACTGCCGCCTCGCGCGGAGCGCCATCCACTGAGCGTTCCCCACCGATTCCCGCATTGATTCCCGCGCGCGGTTCGGCTTGTATGAGCGAATGAAACGCGCGACGGCCTGGGCGATTCTTGCGTTGGCTCCCGTGGGGATGTTGGCGGCGGCGAACGCCTCGTGCGGGGGCGAGGGCTCGGGCGGATCGTCGTCCACGTCGACCTCGTCCTCGTCGTCGGGCAGCGGCGGCCACGGCGGGCACGGCGGCGGCGGCGCGGGCATGTACACGCCTCAAGGTTGCTCGTTTGCGATCGCGGCGAGGCCTGAATACAAGAGCTTTCAGATCGCCCCGAGCGACACCGCGGCGACGCCCAACATCCGTCGCGTGCGCCTCGGGCTCGGCGGCAACGTGACGCCGGGCGCAGCGGGCCGCGCCGATCCCGCCACCAGCATCGGTGTCGCGTGGCAGACCGACGATGGAACGTTCGCGAGCGAGATCACGTGGGGACCGGGCCCCGATCCGGCGTCGTGGCCCGCGGCGAACAGGGCGAACGGCGTCACGTGGCTCACGCCCAAAGGCGACCTCGGCGGCCTCGACGACCAGCGTATGCACGAGGTTTATCTGTGCGGGCTCGCCCCCTCGACCACCTATTATTATCGCGTCGGCGGCGGCCCCGCCGGGAGCGAGGTTTGGAGCGAGGTCTACAGCTTCACCACCACGCCCGCGGCCGGCGCGAGCGGCGCTGTCAAGATCGGCATCACGGGCGACTCCCGCGGTCAAAACAACGATGCTTGGCGGCTGCTCCAACGCAGGATGAGCCTCTCGGGCGTGAACCTGATGCTCTTCTCGGGCGACATGGTGAACCTCGCCTCCGATCAGGCCGAGTGGGAGAAGTGGCTCGACAACGCCTGGAAAGACAGCGACGATTCGCTCCTCACCTCGGGTCGTATCCTCACCTTGGCGACGCACGGCAACCACGAGAACCACACCTCGCTCTTCTATGGCAACGTGGTCTTGCCCCAGGAGCCCGCGCAATACCCCGCTTACGCCGAGCTCTTTTATTCGGTCGACGTGGGGCCGGTCCACATCGTCGTCGTCGACGACTTCTGGGTGGGGAGCGGAGGAGACGCCAATTACGCGGCGACGCTCAAGGCGTGGCTCGACAAAGACCTCGACGCGGCCAACAAGAACCGCGCGAGCGTGCCTTGGATCATGGCCATGCACCACCACGGCGAATTCTCGTCCTCGAACCACGGTCAAGACGCGGACGTGCTCGCCGGCAGGGCGTTCTTCGTGCCGATTTGGGACCAATACCACGTCGACTTGGTGGTCGACGGACACGACCACAACTACGAGCGCTCGAAGCCGCTCACCGGCCCCGCGGACAACCCCACCATCCACGCTTCGCCCAAAGACGGCACCGTCTACGTGGTGTGCGCCGGGTCGGGCGCGCCCGCGTACAGCAAGGGCATGAGCTCGTTCACCGAATTCAGCTACGACTTCAAGACCACGGGCATCGCCGGCGTGTATGGATATCTCACCATCGATCCCGCCCAAATCGCGCTCGAAGCGCACGCGCTCGCGACCGACGGGACCGACCCGATCATCGACACGCTCGTGATCAACAAGCCTTAGCAAGTCGCCGGCGCCGAAGGCAAAGGGATCGGTCCGGCGATCGAGGTCCACGCGGCGGAGGATCGGCGCTCCATTGATTCTTTGGCCCTCGTCGCCGAAAACCGGCACGCTGACTCTGCGCCGCGCGGCTGCGCGCGGAGGCCCCAAAAAGGAGCTGCCAATGGCTGGAGAGCGCTGCAAAGACAACGACGACCCCTGCTGGGTGCGTGAGGACGCCTATCTCGTGGGCAAAGAGTCCGAAAAGGTGCGCGAGAACGCGTACCTCGTGACCAAAGAGGCCGACAAGGTGCCCGAGAGCGCGGTCAAGGTGCGCGAAGATGCGTGGAACGTGAGCCGGCCGTGGATCACCACGACGGAGATGGCCGCTTAGCTCAGTTGAGCGTGGTGAGGTCTTTGGCGTGGAAGATCTCGCCCATGGCGACGCAGATCTTCCGAGGTCCGGTGTACGGCAGCCGCGCGTGCGAGACGAGCATGTTGTCGACCATCACCACGTCGCGGCTCTGCCAGTCGAACGTCTTGGTGATGGTCCAAAACACGTTGTCGATGGCGTCCATCGTCGCGTCGCTGATGACCGAGCCATCACCGTAGGTGACGTTGCGCGGCAGGTCCGCGGGCTTGAAGATCTTGAGGAGCGAGCTCCGCACCTTGGGATCGAGGCACGCCGGGTGGTGGAGCTGAACCTGGTTGAAGAAGATCCGCTCACCCGTGTACGGGTGCCGCACGATGCCCGGGCAACGCTGCGTGACGCGGAGGCCATTGCCCTTCTTCCACTCGAGCTCCATCCCCGCGCCCTTGCAGAATTTCTCGACCTCGGCCTTGTCCTTGGTGTGGAAGAACTCCTGCCAAGGCACGTCGATGCCCTCGGCGAAATTACGAATGTACAAAAGCCCCTTGGTCTCGAAGTCGCTCACGATCGTGGGGTCGAGCGCGCGCAGCGCCTCGCGGCAATCGAGGATGGGCGTCCGCCCGCCGGTGAGCGAAGGCTGGATGCAGTAAAAGAACTGCTTCATCGGCCAGCGGTACATGTGTGAGCTCTCGTTGTGGAACAGGATGGTTTTGTCCTGCGGATACGGCGTCGTGCCATAGACCTTGCCCGCCTCGTGCGGAAGGTCGTTGTACTCGCCGAAGAGCGTCGGGCAGAGCTTCGAGGCGAACGCCTCGAACTCGCTCACCGACGTGACGTCGAGCCCGCGGAACAGGATCGCGCCGTGGCGCCGGAGCGTCTGAATCAAGAAGTCTTTGTTCTCATCGGCCCACACGATGGGTTTGACCGCCTCATGAGGCGTCAAGATCGCCGGCAGGGTCTCGCCCGGTCCGAGCACGCTCACCGTGATCCCGTTCGACTCGCCGATCTTGATGGGCGCCGGGTTGTGCCGCGCCGCTGCCCTGTCCTGTCGTGAAAGCTCCATCGCGCTGTTCCTCCGTGACTCGAAGGTGCTTGTTCAGCAAGCCTCGGGCCGTGTGCGAGGAGCCTTGTTTGCGTAGCACGGCGCGCGCCTTGCGCAGACCCTGCGCGCGCCCGCGAACCCTTTGCGCTGGGCGTGTTAGGCAGGCTCGCCGCGCTTGATGCCATACGCGCGGATCTTCTTATGGAGGTTGGTGCGCTCGACGCCGAGCACGGTGGCGGCGCGCGAGATGTTCCACTCGAAGCTCGCGAGCACCTCGATGATGTACCGGCGCTCGGCGCGCTCGCGCAGCTCGCGCAGCGTGAGCCGCTTGCCCGACTCGTGCGACGTGGCGAGGGGCTCGACGTCGGGCGGGGGAGAGCTGCGCACGCTCTCCTCGTCGAACGGGCTCTCGTGCGGATCTTCGGGCAGATCCGCGATGGTGATCACGTCGCCCGCGAGGATGGCCGCGCGCTCGACGACGTTCTTGAGCTCGCGCACGTTGCCCGGGTAGCTGCGCCGCTCCAGCGCGACGAACACCGGCGGATCCATCTGCTTCCGCTTGAGCCCGTTCTCCTTGCAGAACGCGGTGAGGAACGCCTCGGCGAGCGGGCGCACGTCGTCCATGCGCTCGCGCAGCGAGGGCACGCGCAGCGGGAAGACCGCGAGGCGAAAGTAGAGATCTTCGCGGAAGCGCCCGGCGGAGACCTCCCTGCCGAGATCTTTGTTGGTCGCGCAGAGCACGCGCACGTCGACGTGCAGCGTGTGCTCGGCGCCGAGCCGGCTCACCTCGCCGGACTGGAGCGCGCGCAGCACCTTGGCCTGCGCGGCGAGATCCATGTCGCCGATCTCGTCGAGGAAGAGCGTGCCTCCGTGCGCCTGCTCGAAGAGGCCGCGCTTCTTGGTGAGCGCGCCCGTGAACGCGCCGCGCTCGTGGCCGAACAGCTCGCTCTCGATCAGCTCGCGCGGGATGGCCGCGCAGTTGACCTTCACGAACGGGCCCTCGGCGCGCGGGCTCAAGCGGTGGATCGCGCGGCTCACGAGCTCCTTGCCGGTGCCGCTCTCGCCCGTGATGAGCACGCTCGCCTTGGTGGGCGCCACGCGCTCGATCTCGCCGTAGACCTTCTGCATCGGCGCGCTCTTGCCGATCATCTCGAAGCGCGCCTCGACCTCGGCGCTCAACGTCTCGAGCGCGCGCGTGAGGCGCGAGGTCGCGAGCGCGTTGCGCACGCTCACGAGCACGCGGTCGCGGTCGAGCGGCTTCTCGAAGAAGTCCGCGGCGCCGAGCTTGAGCGCGGCGACCGCGTCCTGCACCGTCGCGTGCCCGCTCACCACGATCACCGGCAGCGCGCGCGTCGCCTCGTCCGCGCGCAGGCGCGAGAGCAGATCGAGCCCGCTCATCGCGGGCAGCATCAAGTCGAGGATCACGAGATCGATCGGCGCGCCCTCGATCACGCTCATCGCGTCCTCTGCGCTCGGCGCGAGCGCGACCTCGTAGCCCTCGCCTTGCAGCACCAGCTCGAGCGTGCGGCGGATGTTGCGCTCGTCGTCGACCACGAGGATGGTCCTCGCGACCGCGCCGCTCTCCTCGCCCGACGCCATCAGTTGATCTGCACCGAGCCGCCTTGGATGCGGTTCGTGCCGGAGGATCGCGTGAGCACGTACGCGCCGCGGATCAGCACCTTGCCCGCGCGCGTGAGCGTGATGCTCGCCTCGCCGCAGCGGAGCACGATCTCACGCTCGGCGGTGATCTCGGTGCGCTCGCCGTCGGAAGAGACGTTCACGCCCGCGAGCCTCTGCGCGTGCATGCGGCCCATGATCACGGGTTTGTGCGGGTCCGCGCCTTCGAAGAGCAGCGCGACGTCGGCGCCCTTGTCCGAGGCTTCGATCGCGATCATCGCGCGCGCTTCGAAGCCCGCGGCGGGCGCGCCGAGGAACGTCACGCGCGCGACGCCTGCGTCGACGGAGACCACACGCCCGACGAGGACGCCGTCGATGCGCGCGGGGAGGGCCGAGGCTTCTTCGCCCTCCTCCGGCGCGTTTGCCTGTTCGAGCAAGAGCTCCAAGAGGCCCGGGCCCTCGTGCTCATGATGCTCTTCGGCCATCTCCTGCGGCTCCGCGGGGGCGTCTTTTGAAGCGTGCTCGTCGCTCATCGACCGCGAGCGTACCAGGAAGGTGACCTCTCCGGGGAGGTCGGGGTATGCTCGAACGAGCGTGAACGCCCAAGAAAAAGTCGCGACGCTCGAAGCTCTCCTCGCGCGTGTCCAAAAGAACGCTGCCCAGCCGCGGCCCGCACGTCGGACCGACGATGTCGCCGCCGTTGTCGCGGCGCCGCCCGCCGCCGCGCCGATCGTGGGGATCTCGGTCAAGCCGCCCACCGAAGAGAAGCGGCCGACCGAGCTCACCGTCGATTTCCGATCGCCGGGCAAGGTCATCGAGAAGCCCCCTGTCGTCGCCGACGACGTGCTCGACAACTTGGAGCAGCCGTTCAAAGTCGAGACCAAGCCCGCTGTCGCGAAGGAAGAGCCGAAGCCCGCAGCGCCCAAGATCCCGGTCTCTCCCAAGGTGCCTGTCGCGGCCGCAAAGCCCGCTGAAAAGGCGCCGATCGCGGACAAGCCCATCGCCGAAAAGGCCACGGGCGGCGCGCTGCCCAAGGTCACTCCCGCGGTCCCGGAGAAGACGACGGGAACGGCGCTGCCGAAGATCACGCCCGCGGTCCCTGAAAAGACGACGGGAACGACGCTGCCGAAGATCACGCCCGCGGTCGCCGAAAAGACGACGGGAACGGCGCTGCC
>CAYTJL010000137.1:0-4560 GCA_964437785.1 uncultured Polyangiaceae bacterium | reverse complement strand
ACGGCGCTGCCCAAGATCACGCCCGCGGTCGACAAACCCGCGGCGCCCGTCAAAGCGGCTGCAAAAGAGGTCTCGCCCGAGCCGCCCAAGGTGGCTGCGACCGCTGCGCGCCTCGATCGCAAGACGCCTGTCGTCCCGCCGCGCATCGATGACGAGGCCGAGTCCGACGAGGTCACGGACGAGGAGACGAAGGTCGTCCCGATGCACCAGCTCGTCGAGCAGGAGCGGGCGCTCGTGGTCGACGAGACCACGACCGACGAGGACACGCGCGTGCTCGCGGCCGCGATGCTCAAGTCCGAAAAGGAGCTCGGCAAATCGCCTGCTCCGCCCAAGGTCGAGCCGAAGGCACCGATTCGTCCGCGCGTCCCCGAGGCCGCGGTCAAGGCCGCGCCCGAGTCCAAGGGCTCGCCGGAGATCGAGGTCAAGCCTCTCCCCGAGACCAAGATTATCTCCAAAGCACCCTCCGTCACGGCGGCCAAGCCCGCGCCGGAGCCTTCGCCGCTCACACCGCCTGTCTCCGACAAGAAGCCTGGGCCGGTGGACGACGGCGACGAGACCAACTTCATGGGGGTCGGCGCCGAAGCGGCCTCCGCGGTCGACAAGCCTGCTCCCAAGCCTCCTCCGCCCAAGCCTACCGAGGGCCGCGCCTCCGCGCCTGTGCTGCCGACGCCGGTGATCGACGTCAAAGGCAGCGAAGAAGTCGCGATCGCGCTCGATGACGACGCCAAAGAGCCTGAGATCAAGCTGCCTGTCCTCGATGAGCCCAAGGCGGTTGAGATCCCGAGCATCGTCGTTGCGCCCGTGATCACCGAGGTCGCGCCGGAGCCTATCAAGCCGGTTACCCCGGAGCCGCCCGTCATCTCCACACCTCCGGTCACGCCCCCTCCGTCCAACGACGTCTCCAAATGGGGCGCGCCGGCGACGCAGGACGAGCCGCCCCCGGCCAAGAAGTTCCCGGTGTGGCTCTTGGGGGTCGCCGCCGCGGCGCTCCTCGGATCTGCGGTGTTCGTAGGGCTTCAAAAAGGCTGGTTCGGCGGCGCAACCACCGCTCCCACGACACCTCCTGTCCCGACACCCATCGTGACCACGCCTGTGGGGACAGGGACCGAGGCGCATCCTCCGGCGTCGATGAGCGCGGCTCCGCCCGAGGTCCCTTCCGCGCAACCGAGCGTCTCTGCGTCTGCGGCGGTGGAGCCGGCTCCTTCGGGCTCGGCCGCAGCGCCGCCCGCGTCGGGCTCGGCGGTCGCCCCGCCTGCGTCGGCGTCGGCCTCTGCGCCGCCCGTCGCCGGCGGTCCCGACGGCGACGGATCGGCGCTGCCCGCGGATCAAGGCTACGTGATCGTCAATTCGACGAAGCGCGGGAGTGTCTACCTCTTTAGCCAATTCATGGGTGTCACCGGCCAGAAGATCCAGATCGGTTGTGGCGCCAAGTACCTTCGTCTCGGCGAGCCGCCCGCGGCCGGCGCGGACAAGCCCGCTCAGCTCAAATGGATCTCCGAGGGCAAGAGCGTGATGGTGGGTTGCAAGTCCGTGACGACCGTCACCATCGAGCCCAGCTTCCCGTAGCGGCCATCACTCCAGCTCAGGATCCGAGTCGGCCGCCGGCTCCTCTTCCTCCGGGTCCCTGGTGTAACCGGGATCGGGCGGAGGGCTCGACGACGTCGCCGAGAGATAAAGGATCTCGGCTTCGGCCTCTTTTGGTCCGATCTGCTTCAGTTTTTTGCCGGCGGACTTGAGGGTCTTTTTGGCATCGTTGATGTGTTGGGCGAGGGGCATTTGCTCCGGCTTGCGGCCCACCGCTTTGATCACGGTGTCTCGGACCATTTGTCCGACGTCGTGGGCGGTCTCTTCCAGCGCAGCTTGGCCATGGACGTCATCGGCCTTGATTTTATCGTCCGTGAGCGTGACTCGGAGCAAATTGGCGGCGAGCTCGGTGCGGCCCATGCGATCGAAGAAGTGCTCTCCTTGCCGCACGCCTTTGAGCGCTTTGATCTCGCTGAGCCTCATGTTGTACATGCCGCGATACCCGGCATCCATGAAGTTCCCGTAGTGGCGCACGCCATGCTGCTGTGCCGTGGCGGTGAGTGACTTGACTCCCTCTTTGATCTCTTCGCGCATCATCACGCGATCGACGATCTCCGCTTGTTCACGATAATCATGGATCGACGTCGCGAACGACCCCAAGTACACTTGCACCATCGCGACTTCACGCTTCTTGGGGTCGGCGTTCATCGCGATCAGATAACAAGCGAACCGCGTAAACTTGTAGCTGTCTCCGACGGGGATGAAGTCGTGCGACGGCTCGATATTGAGCGACAAGCAAGCCTGCATCGCTCTCCGCATCACTTTACGGAATCCGCTTCGGGTGGTGTAACCGAGGGTCACCATCAGATCGTCCTCGCGCCAAGCCAACGTGCCGTTTTCGGCGGCCAGCTCCTCAAATTTGCTGACGAACTGCGCGAGGTCGCTCATGACACCCTCAGTCTCCGCGAACTGGCTGCATCGAAAGCCCGAGGCCGGCCGGCGTCAACGGCTAGTTGATCGGAGCCGCTCCCGCCGGCGAACCCGTGGTAGGCTCGCGCCCGCCATGGAGACGGCTTCGACCGATCAAGACGCGCGCGACGACAAAGACACCGAAGAACGAGCGCAGGAGCAGCCTGAACCGGCGAGCGAGCCCTCCTCCGCGCCGGCGCAGAAGCCGGTCGTGTCGTCGCCTTTCCCCGACAAGAGCCCGCGCGACGGCTCCGCGCTCGCGCCCGTAAAGGCGACCGATCCGGCGTCGATCAGCGGGTTGGTCGAGCGCGCGCGGACCGCGCAAAAGGCGTGGGCCGAGACGCCGATCCGCGATCGCGCCGCCGTCGTGCTCGAGGTCAAACGCGTGCTCCTCGCGCGCGCCGACGAGATCGCGAACGTCGTCCACAAAGAGTGCGGCAAGCCCATCGAAGAGGCGGCGCTCGCCGAGGTGCTGCCCAACGCAGACCTCATCGATTATTGGACCTTCACCATCGAAGAGCTGCTCGACGCGACGCTCGTCGAGCTCGACGCGCTCGCGTATCCAGGCAAGCTCGGCCGCGTGATCCGCGATCCGCGCGGCGTGGTGGCGCTCATCACGCCTTGGAACTACCCGGTCGCGATCCCGCTCCGCACGCTCGTCCCCGCGCTCCTCGCGGGCAACGCGGTGATCTTCAAGCCGAGCGAGATCACGCCTCGATCGGGCGCGCTCGTCGCGTCCCTCTTCGAAGGCCTGCTCCCCGAAGGCGTGCTGCAAATCGCGCAGGGCGGCGGCGACGTGGGCGCGGCGCTCGCGCAGGCGGACGTCGATCTCGTGGTCTTCACCGGGAGCGTCGCGACCGGCAAGAAGATCGCGGTGACGTGCGCCGAGCGGCTCATCCCGTGCTCGCTCGAGCTCGGCGGAAAAGACGCGGCCATCGTGCTCGCCGACGCCAAGATCGAGCGCGCCGCGAACGGCGTCGTGTGGGGCGCCTTCACCAACGCAGGCCAAAACTGCGCCTCGATCGAGCGCGTCTACGTGGACGCGTCGATCGCGGACGCGTTCACCAAGAAGGTGGTCGAGCTCTCCAAAGCGCTCGATCCCAAGCGTGATTTGGCCGTCATCACCACGCGGCGCCAAGCCGACGTCGTGCGCCGTCACCTCGACGACGCGATCGAAAAGGGCGCTGAGGTGCTGTGTGGAGGCGCGCCCGACGACCCGGACGACCTCGCGTTCCCCGCCACCGTGGTCAAGGTGAAGGACGAAAATACCCTGCTCATGCAGGAAGAGACGTTTGGGCCCGTGTTGCCCATCGTGGTGACGAAGAGCGAGGACGACGCGATCACGCGCGCCAACGCGTCCAAATTCGGCCTCACGACCAGCGTTTGGACGAGGCGCGTGGGCCGCGCCGAGGAGCTGACCAAGAAGCTCAAGAGCGGTGTCGTGACCATCAACAACCATGGATTCACGGCGGCCATCCCCTCGGCCCCGTGGACGGGCACGGGCGCTTCGGGCTACGGCATCACCAACAGCCCTCACGCGCTCGCCGAGCTCACCCGCCCTCGCTTCGTCCTCGAAGACAGGGCCGGCGGCGCGCGCGAGCTGTGGTGGTATCCCTACACGCCCGCGCTCCGCGCCGTCGCCTTCGAGATGGCCAAAGCGCGCGGCGGGGCTGGTTTCTTCGGGCGGATCGTCGCCTTCTTCCGGCTCTTGATGGTGCTCCCCAAACGGCTCTTCGGGGGCTGAAGGGACAACCGATGAGCGATGATCGACCGCTCGTGCTCCTCGCCAACGACGACGGCGTGAGCGCGCCCAACCTGCTCGCCATCCGCGCGGCGCTCATCGCCCTCGGAGCGCAGGTGATCGTGTGCGCGCCGGAGCTGAACCAGAGCGCCACGAGCCACGCGTTGAGCCTCCACCGGGTGCTGCGTTTGCGGAGGGTGGGAGAGGGCACGTTCGCGGTCGATGGCACGCCCGCCGACGCCGTGTACGTCGCGCTCTGCGCGGGTGATCGCGTGACGCCGCGCCGGCCCGATCTCGTGGTCTCGGGCATGAACCACGGGCTCAAC
>CAYTJL010000136.1:13870-26249 GCA_964437785.1 uncultured Polyangiaceae bacterium | reverse complement strand
GTGCATGCGAGCGAGCTGGGCTCTGTCGTCCGCGGAGAGCGCGCCGCTCGTCTGCGCGGGGGCGCTCTCCGCCTCTTGCGCCGCGCTCTTATCGGAGCGCTTCCTCACGGTAATGGGCTCCCCGCGGAAGAAGCTGTCGATCGTCTCTTTTGGATTCTCTGACGACACAGCCAGCGCTCTCGCCGAGTAGTAGATCATCCCCAGCTCAATCATGAGGATTTCCGTGGTGGTCGCCTTTGCAGCCTCCCTCAACATGGCTCTCACATCGAGAACGATCGACGACGGCGCCGCTCCTTCGTCTCGCGAGGGCGCGTCGGACGGCGCTTCGTCGTGGCGATGCCACATCAGATCGGAGTAGCGCGCCGCTTCGTCGAACATGTCCTCTGGCGAGTAGCCCGCTCTTGCGGCCAGCTCCAACGCGTTCGTCAGATCAATGCCTAACGACTTCGCGCTCCTCAAGATGATCTTCATCGGCATCGACATGGTGCACAGAGTACGGGCTTCCGTCCGCTTGGCAACCACCCCCCAATTTTGCGGGCAATCGAGCATCCATGGTCGCGCCCACTTTTGTCTTGACAGATGTGCATGATCGTGCGTCTTGTCACACGACACGGAAAGATTGATCGGCGACTTACCTCACCGGTGACCGGCCGCGACGTCGGAGCGACAGAGCGTAGGCAACAAGCTGGATTTATTTGCGGGCGCAGCGCCCGCACCTCAACCTAGAGCGAAGACGCATGACCACTAAGTCCCCCGCAACGCACCTGCCTGCGTCAACTCCGCCGGTTTCGCCGAAGAAGCCGGCAGCGGCTGCAGTTCCGATGCCGCATGTTCTGCTGCGATGGCTCCGCCCGAGCACCTCAATGGTCGGCAAACATCACCTCCATGTCATGACCGAGGTTGCCGGGGCGCGCGCCACGGTACTCGGCGAGCTTCGCAACGTCGTGCGATCACATTATGTCTCGCCCGACGTGACCGCGAAGCGGCTGGCGGAACTCGGTGCCCCAAAGACTGCGAAGTTGCTCCGTGAACACCTGCCTACGACGAAGACTGCCCGCTCCGGCGATCTTGGCGAGGTGCTCGCCACCGAGGTCGCTGAGCAAACGCTGCAATTTTCGGTGCCGATCCGACGCCTACGCTGGAAAGACGGGCGGAACATGGCTCTACGCGGCGACGACATCGTCGGCATCCGCCCGGCAGCCGGGATGCTTGATTTCCTCAAGGGGGAGTCGAAGAGCCGTACCGCGCTCGCCGCTAGTGTGCTTGATGAGGCCGGCAGCGCGCTGGACAGTAATCGGGGACGCCCCACCCGGCACGCGGTACTCTTCGTGGCAGAACGGCTGCGTGAGTTGGGCCGCGATGCGTTGGCTGAGCAACTCGAGGCCGCAGTGCTTGAGAGTTTCGCGCGCCGGAAGGTGGAGCACATGCTCTTTGCACTTACGGGCAGCGACCCGACGAACTTGCTCAATGCGCACCTAACCGCTGCCGCCAGTAAGATGCGGACGCGGCATGCCGTTGGCGTTCAGATCGCTGAGCATGCCGCGTTCATCGAGACGCTGTTCGGGGGCCTGTAATGGCCGAGACTGCCGACGAACTCTCTCGCCGCTTGCGAGACGCCGTCGTACCCGGTGCGCGCACGCGGCTTCTTGACAGGGGCTTGGCGCGGGGGCTGATCTGGCGCGACGGGAAGCTCCCCGAAGGCGCACCCGAGTTCTCGGAAAGCCTGTCCGAAGACCTCCTCGACTACGGCCACACAGTTATGGCACTCGCCCTGCGGCTGCGTGCCGCTGGCGCGCCGGATCCACGCGTACTTGAGCGCGCGTTCCTCGTCGCGGGCGAAGCGATTGAAGCCGCCGTTCACAAGGGCGAGGACAGACCCGATCGCGGGTTCCACCGGGTGACGGCCGCGGTCGCCTTCCACCTCGCCAGGTATGCTTCGCGCGCGTTCTCAATGCTCCCCGAGGGCACGGAAGCGCAAAACCTCGCGCCGACTGAAGCTGCGCTCGTTGACCTTCTGCGGCGCAGACTCGATGAACTGCACGGAACGTTCTCCAGGTGGTTGCTTGACGGCGCGAACGCGGACGATGCCGTCGCCGCCAGGCTCGAAAACGATATCGATTTCGATGAGGCGGATGCCGTGCACAGTGTCTTGACCACCTCCTTCATGCGCGGGCTTGCCCTCTTCGACCATGCCCTCACCACCGGCCTACCGCACGCAGCGAAGGCGGCTCGGGAGCGCCTGTTTGCGACGGCAGGCGTCGCTCGGGATCTCAACGCAGTCAGCCACTGGTGGACGGCAATGCTCGCAGCCCACCTCGTCGACGAGCTTTGGGAGATGAGCCTGCATCAGCAAATCCCTGAACTCCCGCCCGATCACGCAGACCACGCACGCTGGGGTGATCTCCGGCGCTCATACATCCAGAGGCTGCGACGCGGAAAACGCGTAGCAATAGAGCTCTGGCCTTCCCAGCTTGCGGCGGCGAAGCGCTCGCTAGATATCGCGGACGATCTCGTCGTCGCGCTCCCCACGAGCGCCGGCAAGACGCGGGTCGCTGAGTTCTGCATCCTCCGTACACTCGCCGGAGAGAAGCGAGTGGTGTACGTGACACCGTTGCGCGCGCTGTCCGCGCAGGTCGAGAGAGACCTTGCCGAGTCGCTGACGCCGCTCGGCTTCTCGGTCTCATCCCTGTACGGTGCGGCCGGGATCGAAAGCGCCGACGAGGAGACGCTGCGCGAGGGCCGTCTCGTCGTATCAACCCCGGAAAAGCTCGACTTCGCGCTCCGGAATGACCCGAGCATTATCGACGACGTGGGCCTCGTTGTACTCGACGAGGGACACATGCTCGGACCTGGTGAGCGCGAGGTCCGCTACGAGGCGCTGGTCCAGCGTTTGGTCCGCCGTTCGGATGCTGCGGAGCGGCGCATCGTGTGCCTCTCCGCGCTGTTCCCGAGCCACGAGGAAATGAGCGATCTCGTCGCGTGGTTGCGAGCCGACGCGCCTGGGGATCCGATCCACTCTGCGTGGCGGCCGACACGCCAGCGGTTCGGTATCTTGCAATGGGGCACGGACTCAGCGCGGCTGGATGTGAAGGTCGAGGAGGAGACCCCGTTCGTTCGGCGCTTCATCAAGCAGCACGAACCGCCCGAAGGTTCGCGGCGCCGCAGAGCGTTCCCAGCCGACAAGAACGAGCTGACCCTCGCAGCGGCGTGGCGGTTCGTCGAGCAGCAGAAGGACGTGCTCGTCTACTGCGCAATTCGCGCCTCTGTGGAGACCCTGGGTAGCTTGGTGCTGCAGTGTATCCGGCACCGCGTCCTTTCATCGCTTGGGAAGTCCAGCCAGCGAGTGCGGGACGCGATTAACATCGGCGCCGAATGGCTGGGTGAAACTCATCCAGCGGTCGCTTGCCTCAAGCACGGTGTTGCCCTTCACCACGGTGGCCTACCTCGTCCATTCCTGAACCAAGTGGAGCGGCTACTTCGCGCCGGAGACTGCCGTGTGACGATCGCCTCACCCACTCTGGCGCAGGGGCTAAACCTGTCGGCTAGCGTGCTGCTCGTGCCCTCCATCTGGCGCAATAAGGAAATCATTCCGGCCGCGGAATTTGCGAATGTGGCCGGTCGCGCGGGAAGGGCCTTCGTGGACGTCGAAGGACTCGTTTTACACGTGGTATGGGAGGACACAGATTGGAGGACAAACTACGCCATTGAGAACTGGAGAGGACTCGTGGCAGCAGCGAAGGCGCCAAGGGTGGCAAGCGGCATCTTTCAGCTCGCGGTCACCATCTTCAGGCGCATCTCCAAAAAGTCTGGGCTCAAGTTGGAGGAAGTCGTCAACTATGTCACCGGCCATAGCGATGGGTGGGATTTCAGTCCGTCCCGCGAGGCTGAGTTCGATATCGATGAGGCCGGATGGGACCGTGATGTCGCTTCGCTCGACGCCGCCATCTTGGCCTTGCTCAACGGCGAGATCGAAGACGGCGCGATCGACGCCGAGCTGGGAGTCGCTCTTGAAGGATCGCTCTTCTCCCGCGAGCTCGCGAGGAAGGAAGAGAAGATCCAAAAGGTGGTACGTGCGTTCGTCGCGGCACGAGCCACGCGTATCTGGTCGGAGACGGCGCCCGCGCAGCGCAAAGGCTTCCACGCGGCGGGCGTCGGCCTTGCGGCTGGCAAGTTCATCGACACTAACATTGACACCCTAGTCGCGCTGCTAACGCAGGCGGAAGCGTGCATCTCGTCAGGGGACGAGGAAGGCGTCGGGGAGGCTGTCGTTGCCTTCGCCGAGTTGGTGTTCCGAACGGCGCCGTTCCGGGCCCCAAAGGAGCTGCCGGCGAAGTGGCGAGAAGCCCTCGTTGCGTGGCTCGCTGGCGAGCCGTCTGCGGACGTCATCGCTCTCTGCAAAGAGGAAGGCGTCGATCTCATCCAGGAAGCGTTGGCCTACCGTCTCCCGTGGGCGATGGAAGCTGTGCGCGTACATGCGGCCGCCGTGCACCATGCCAGCGCCGACACGATCACCGGCCGCGCTGCGCTCGCCGTCGAGGCAGGAAGCTCGAACATTACCATGACAACACTGCTGCGCGCCGGACTCAGCTCACGCGAAGCGGCCAGTGCAGCGGTGAGGTCGACGGGGGCCTCGTTCGCCGACAAGGGCGGGATGCGCGAGTGGCTCAACTCCGAAGTGGTGCGGAAGTCGTCGACCGCGAATGATTGGCCCACCCCAAGGAGCAGGCAGGCATGGCTCCAATTCTACCAAGGCGAACGGAGGGCCGATAGGAACGGGTGGGAGCGCAAGATCCAAAGCGTTCGCGTGAAGTGGCTCGGCGGCCCGCCGATGCCCGGCACTGCGATCATGGTCGAGCCTTCCGTAGGAAAATTCGGTGGTATCATGACCCCCGAGTTTCAGCTTCTCGGACTCCTAGAGGAACCCACGATCGGATCACCCGGAGATATGGTCGGCGCACATATCGGCGCCATCGGCACAACGGTCGACATTGAGCTCTTCGGGCCGAAGGAATGAGGAGCGGAGCGCCGGCAGGCCGTGGAGGATGTTGTTCGACGTGCCGACGCGATCGATCATTGACAAACCGGGGTTGAGTGCTCATCTGTTCCCGAGTGCCCAAACGTTCTTCTCGACACAACGAGCCAGTGCAGCGCCGAGCGAGCGCTAGGTCGTCGAAGCCTCAGTCTCTGCTCATTCTGCACCTTGACGCGGACAAGCTGCGCAGAGACGGGCTGCACCTCGAAGAGGTTGCACACTTTTCTGCGACGCTCTCATCGGTCCTGTTTGGAGCTTCGGTCGTCACCGAGGACACGACTTCGACCGAGCATCTTCACCAAACGCTCGCCGCGCTTGTCACCTCGAAGAGCACGTTCGATGTCGTCGTGGTAGTCGCGCACTCGAACGCCCACGGCATCCAGATTGCGAACGATCGCTTCGTGTCATGGATTGCATTCACTGGCTACCTGAAACCCTTCAAGCCGCGCCGGCTGCTCCTTGTAGCTTGCAAAGGTGGCCGCTGGGATGCGGGCGAGGCGCTCTTCCGGTCAATGCCCCAGCTCCGGCGGATCTACGCATGCCCGGTGAACGCCTCAAAAGACTTTGGTGCACTCATGTTGTTCGCAGTCCCCTACGTCGTTTCCGAGCGGCGACCGAAAGACAAGCACGTGGTCTGGACGCAAGTCGCATCCGTCGCGGTAACTGGGAGGCAGCTCCGCGAGTGGCGAAGGGCAACAGACAAAGGGAACCCGGACAGCTCTGTGTTCGACTTGGCCGCGGATCTAATCGATCCCTTCGCGCTCCGAGTGCCGGCGGCGCTTGGCTCGGTGGTGAAGTCGGTGCTTAGGTCGTCGTAGGGCCCGCCGCATTCGTTCCCTTGTCCGTTTGGTCATGGGCCGCATGCCCTCGCATCACACAGGCCCAAGCTCGTCAGCGCGTGCCGCCGGCCGTTTGGACGCCGCAGTGCTGACGTGGGTGCGTCGATCGTCGCCCGATGCCCACCCAGGAAACCCAGGAACCGAGCTGCGCGCAGGATGGCGACTCAGAGCCTGGCCGACGCGAAGTGTCGCGCGCGCTCCGTCGCACGAGTTGGGCGCTTGTCATCGGCGAGGCCGAGCCCGCCTCACGCGATGCACTCCACGGCGAGCGGAAGCCAAATTCCAGCGGGATTCTGCGGGTGCACCACCGTTCGAATCCCGCTGGGGACGCAGAATTATGACATCCTCGATCGGCTGCGAACATGCCGCCGATCGAAGCTGCCCCCTCGATCCAGAACCGCTTGCCCTCGTCGGTCTCGATCGGGGTGAGCTTGAGCGGCGTAGGGAAGAGCGCGCGCATGACCTGCCGCGCCTCCTCGGGGTTGCGTTCGAGCATGGCCTGGAGCTGCGCGATCCGCGTCCGGGCCTCGCTCTCCATGCGCCGCACGTCGAGGTCGAGGACGCTCGGCGTCGCGAGGAGCTTCTCGCGCTCGGCGAGCATCTTCATGACGATCTGTGGCCGCTCGTCCGACGCGAGGAGCGCCGCGCCGAGCCGCTCGATCTCCGCCGTCACCGCGCAGACCTGCGCCCAATAAACCAACGAGGTTTGCCCTCTTGCGGTGCCGTTTCGCCTCTCCGCAATTCGATCAAGCCCATCTGGAGGTCGATGAAACAGCGCCTGAGCGCGTGGCCGAAGAACGTGGGCTCCTCGCGGCGAAGGATTCAACGGCCTTCGCAACGGGAGAAACGACACCACTCTTGGGGCGGCAAAAGGCGGTCGATCAACCGCAAATCCTTGGGCAAAAACAGCTCCTTGTTCGTAATGTAACCGCTGGTCACCGCCACCAGCGCGATCAAGCAACGGTCTCCGAAGCGCCCAGGCCAGAGGCATTCGTCAGCATCGGGAAGCGTACAACCAGATCAGCCGGGAGGGGCCTTGCATCGCGAAGCGTCGTCAATCACTGGTCGCGCAAGACCTCCTCGCCGCCGGCGCGCAGGCCTCGGCTCGACACGCGCCCCGAAAACGTGGAAGATGCCGGAGGAGGCCTTACCGTGGTTTTGCCGACGATTCCATATGAGCTGCCCCAAAGGACCAACGATGAGTCGATCGCCCTCGCGCGCCGGTTCCACGAGGAGATCCGCGCTCGCCGATCCGTACGCCACTTCCGCTCGGACCCGGTGCCGATCGAGGCCCTGGAGCAGTGCATCGCGGCGGCGTCGCTCGCCCCCTCCGGCGCGAACAAACAACCATGGGTGTTCGCGCTGGTCACCGACCCCGCGACGAAGCGGGCCATTCGCCATGCGGCCGAGCAGGAGGAACAAGCCTTCTACGCGGGCCGAGCGCCGGAGAAATGGCTGAACGACCTGGAGCCGCTCGGGACCGGGCCGGAGAAGCCCTTCCTGGAGACCGCACCCGCCCTGATCGTCGTCTTCGCCCAACGCCACGGCGCCGACGCAGGCGATCGCCACTACTACGTCTCCGAGTCGGTCGGGATCGCGGTCGGCTTCCTCCTCGTAGCCTTGCACCACGCAGGCTTCGCGACCCTGACGCACACCCCAGCGCCCATGGAGTTCCTGCGGAAGCTGCTCGACCGCCCCGCCAACGAACGGGCCTTCTGCATCCTCCCCGTCGGGTATCCAGCCGACGACTGCCGCGTGCCGGACATCACCAAAAAACCCTTGTCCGAGGTGCTCATCCGCAAATAACAGGTCCTGCACCGGAGCAGGCCGGGCAGCAGGACCCCGAGAGCGCCGAGAAGAGATAGACAACAACAACCAAAGAACATCGTAAGAGCTCATCGGATACAACAGGCACGCTCTCGATCGACGACCCGAGGCCCTCGATTGGCCCCGAGATTGATCGTTGTCCCGAAGGGCCGAACCGGCTAGGCTCGCGAAACTTCAGAAAGAGGCCCCGATGGGTGACGTGACCGCCGTCATGATGGATGTGATCACCGCGAAATCGGGGCATACAATCACGCCCATGGCCGTGAGCGTCTGCACGACGCCGGCCGCGCCGAGCCCCCTGCCCATCCCCTATCCGGTGGTCGGCAGCTCCATCGAAGGCATCGTCGATGAGCCGCTGCGCACCAAGATCAACGGCGAGAAGATCGCGACCACCGGCTCCGTCATCAAGACCTGCCACGGCAACGAGCCGGGCACGCTCAAAGAGGTCGTGAGCCTCAACACCACGGGCCCCTGCTTCATCATCGTGGGCGCGCCGGTCGTGCTCGTCGAGCTCGGAATGATGGGGATCACGGGCAGCCCTTGCATGTCGAACAAAGCGCCCACCGCAGGCGCAGGCGGCAGCGCGAGCAACGCTGGAGGGACAGGCGGCGCAGGCGGCGGAGGAGGCGGCGGGGGAGGAGGCGGCGGCGGACCAGGCGGACCAGGCGGACCGGGCGGCGGCGGGGGCGGAGGCGGCGGCGGGAGCAACACCGGAGCGAGCGGGCCGGGCGGCTCGTCGGGCGCCGCAGGCGAGCACCAGTGTCAAGGCGGACACCCGGTCGATCAAGTCACCGGCTACGTGGTGGACGAGCAACTCGACATCTCGCTGCCCGGGATCATCCCCCTCACCTGGAAACGCTATTATTCATCCTCACGCCGAAGCGACAAACACGCGACGCTGGGCCCGGGCTGGGCCCACGCCTTCGAACAACGGCTCATCGACGAAGAGCGGATGATCACGCTCCGCGACGGAGAAGGACGCTCCATCTGGTTCTCGAAGATCAGGCCCGGAGAGAGCACCTTCCACCGCCGAGAACGAATGACGCTGAGCCTCGACGGCGATGGACGCAACTACCGCGTCTACAACCACAAGACCCAGCGGACGATGGTCTTCAACGTCTTTGGTGAAGACTCCGCGGCTGGACCCATGCTCCTCCGCTCCATCCGCGACGCCTGGGACAACGCGATCACGCTCGACTACGAAGGCGCGAGGCTCGTCCGGGTGGTCGACACGGCCGCGCGAGAGATCAAGGTGGTCTGGAAGGAGTCGCGCATCCAACGGCTGGAGGTGAGGGCAGACGGGAAGCTCGAACAATGGGTCGACTACGGTTATTCGGCATCGGGCTGCCTCGCGACCGTCACGGACACGCTCGGCGGGATCGAGGAGTACGAATACGATCGACATCACCGGATGATCGCGGCGACGATCAAGACGGGGGTGAGGTTCCAGTACGAATACGAGGCGGACACAGGCAGGTGCAACAAGACCTGGGGGCCGAAGGGCCTTTACGCGATCGAGCTCCGCTACGACAAGACACATAAGACCACCACCATCGACGGCGAGGAGCCGCGGGTCATCACGTGGAATGACCAGGGGCTCGCGACACGAATCGCGCTGCCGGACGGGACGGTGCTCGAAGAGAGCGCCTACGACGAGGACGCCTATCTGGTCGCCCGGGTGAACGGAGCGCAAGAGGGAAAACAGTATTGGTACGATCCCCAAGGCAACCTCACACGGGTGATCGACGAGGCGGACAACGCCACGAACATCGACTACGACGATCGAGGCTCGCCTCGTCGCGAGACCACCGCAGACGGGCTCGTCACCACGTACACCTACGATGACAAAGGAGCGCTCACGGCGGTCGTGTACCCCTCGGGCCTGAGCTACTCCTTGGCCTACGACGCCCGCGGCAGGCTCGTGAGCGTGCTCTGCACCGACGGACAACTCTGGGCCTTCGAATACGATGCGCAACACAACCTCCTCGCCGAGACGAACGGACGAGGGGCGCGCACGGTCTATACGTATGACGGGATGGGCCGCGCGCTGGGGAGCACGGACCCGCTCGGTCGAACGCTGCGCGTGAGCTACGACCGGCTGGGACGACCCATCATGAAGCGCTACCCGGACGGGACCTCCAGCAGCAGAGCCTACGACCCCATGGGAAAGCCGGTGCGCGTGACCGATCGGCTCGGCCGAACGACCACCATGGAGTATGCCGGCATGGGGGTGCTGGCCAAGCTCGTGCAGCCCGACGGCAGCACGTGGAAGCTCAAGCACACGGGCCAAGAGCACCTCGCCAAGGTCGAAAATCCACGCGGCGAAGCCTACGAATTCACCTACGACACGAGCGGGCGCGTCGTCGAAGAGCGCTCGTTCGACGGGCGCCTCCTGACCTATCATTATGAATCGTCCGGTCGGCTCTCCGAGGTGCGTTATCCCGACAAGAGCTGGCGCGCCTTCTCCTACGATCGCACCGGGCGGCTGACGGGCGAGCGGGCGAGCGACGCGAGCACCATCACGTATCGCCGCGACCGGCTCGGCCGCTTGCTCGAAGCAGTCTTGCATGAGGGCCTGCACGAGGGCTCGGGCTCGGTGGTCACGTCGTTCGAGCGGGACGCGCTCGGGCGCACCGTGACCGAGCGCCAAGGAGACCGCGCCATCCGCTATGCCTACGACATCCACGGGCGGCGCGTGGGACGGACCATGCCCGACGGGGCGACCACGCGATACGCCTACGACATGCTCGATGCGTTCACCGAGATCGAGCACGACGGGCACAAAATCACGCTCGAACGCGACGTCGTTGGGCGAGAGACACGGCGCCTCGCGGGCGACCAGATCGCGATCCAAAGCCGCTATGACGTCATGAATCACCTCATCGAGCAGCGCGCGACCGCGCCCTCCGCCGGAGAGGGCATCGCCAAGGTGCTCGCGCAACGGCAATGGCACTACGATCGGGGGAGCAGGCTCACGCGCATCGACGACGCGCGCCGCGGGACGACGACGTACACGTACGACAAGCTCGATCAGCTCATGTCCGCGCAGCGCGGAGCCCAACAAGAGCTGTTCGAGCACGATCCCGGAGGCTCGCTGATCAAGATGCTCGGCGACCTCGGCGGCCGCGCAGGAGGACCTTCGACCTGGGAGATCAAGCCGGGGAACCTGCTCGTCCGCACGAGCGGCACCAAATACACGTACGACCAACGAGCGCGGAGGGCGACCAAGGTCGAGCTCCCAAAGCCGGGAGAAGCGAAGGAGCCGGACGTCACCGAATATCGCTGGGATGTTCGCGATCGCCTCCGCGAAGTGAAGCTGCCCGACGGAACACGGGTGGTGATGACGTATGACGCGTTCGGCCGCCGGATGCGCAAAGAGGTCGTGCCGCCCAACCCGGCGCTGCGACCGCGCGTGGTGGATTTCGTATGGGACGGGGACGCGCTGGCGGCCGACATCGAGGCTGGCGCAGGCGTACGGTGCTTCGTTCATGAGCCGAATACGTTCATTCCGCTCCTCCAAAAGCAGGGCGGCGAGGTCTTCACCTACGTGAACGATCACCTCGGCATGCCGAAGGAGCTCATCGACGCTACAGGGATGATCGCTTGGTCGGCCGAGCACTCCGCGTGGGGGCGCGTGGTGCAGACCCACGCGGATCCGGCGCGCCAGCCGAACCGGGCTGGCCCGGTGACATCGCCCTTCCGGCTCTTGGGCCAAATCGCCGACGACGACGTCGGGCTCTGCTGGACGACGTATCGATGTTTCGACCCCGAGGTCGGCCGGTGGTGCAGCCCGGATCCGATTCGGCTCGACGGCGGCCCAGATCTGTTTGGGTTCAACGGCAGCCCGACCATCCTCGTCGACCCGCTCGGCCTGAGCGGCAATCCTCATGGCCCCTCCGGGGGGACGCCCGCCGTGCCGGGCACACCCAATCACCCTGACGAGGTCGAGCGGCGCATCGCCGAAGGTCGCGCTGCACGCGGCGCGGCGGCTCCTCCCCAGGACGCGCGAGCGCCGGGCGTGCCCACCGCGAACGATGGATTCACGCCGCCGAGGGGCTGGAACGGAGACACCGTCCGCAACCCCAACGGACAAGGTCGCGGCTATCCTGCCGCCAATGGGGACGTGTGGGTCCCCACGGGGCATGGTCCAACCGCACACGGAGGGCCGCACTGGGACGTTCAACATCCAGACGGGACGCACACCAACGTCTATCCAGGTGGACGGGTCAGGTAGGCAGATATCGTGGTTCTCCCCAAAAATATCCAAGTCATCGACTCCGCGCTCAACTGCACCTACGACATCTTCGCCGCCTCGGAGGAGGACTTCGCGCTCCTCTTCCCGGAGGAGGGACAAGATATCGAGTTTGCGGAGGACTTCTTCGATCGCGCCGGGGACGCCGCGCAGGCCGTGTGGGACCGGCTGTGGACGAACCGGGTCGACAAAAAGACGGTCTCCGGGATCCATGGAACGCTGTTCAGCGGCTTCGATCGCAAGAGGCGTTTTTATCCGACCAAGCGCGAGAGCGAGATGGTCACCGGGCTCCCGTGAACGGTCGCGCCCCGAAAGGGTGATACGCCACCGCCGGCTTCATCGAGCCGCTCGATCCGCTCCTCGCCGACGCCGCCGAGACCGACGCCGCGTGGCTCGCGACAGACGACTTCGTCCCTGCCCTCCTCGACG
>CAYTJL010000136.1:11778-13770 GCA_964437785.1 uncultured Polyangiaceae bacterium | reverse complement strand
CGGGACTCGGGCCCTCGCGGCGCCGCCAACTGGACTCGTCCGCCGCATGGAGCGCGTCGGCGGCGGATGGTGGATGAAGCTGTCGCTCGCGTCGCTCGCCGAGGCCAAGGCCGATTACCGCCCTCGCTTTGCCGGCCCCAAGCACCTTTATCGCGCGATCTTCGAAGATGTCTTTTTCTGGAAGAGCGTAGGGCTCGCGCTGCTCTACACCGCCCTCGCGCTCGTCGTAGAGATTGGCCTGGGCCTCGCGCTCGCGCTCTTGCTCGTCGGGCACCCGCGGCCCGGGCCCACGTACAGGAGCGATGAGCCGCAGGGCGCCCTCGTGCCTTGGCTCCGCACCGCGCTCGGCGTGCCCATGACGCTCACGCCCCTGGTCGTGGGCCTCACGTGGCGAATCCTCGACGGCGCAGGGCGCTTGGCGACCCTCCGGCACGTGACGCTCCCCGGTCTCCGGCGCGCGATCGCAGCGGCCGCGCTGCTCCGCGCGGTGGATCTCTTCAAGGCGTTCGACGTGATCTTCATCGTCACCGAAGGCGGCCCGGGCACCGCGACAGAGGCCTTGAACCTCTTTACGTGCTCTATTTCCGGCTCGATCTCATCGACACGCGGATCGGCCTCGCGCTCTTGCACGGCGCGCTCAACGTCGCCGCCGCGTCGATGCTGACGGCGCTGCCTATCGTGGCTTTGGTCCTCGCGGCGCAAAGGCAGCTCGTGCGCGGGTTGACGAGCGGGGCCGTGAAGGGGTGACGGCGTTCACTTCTTCTCCCAATCCGACAACCCTCCCACGTTCGTCACCTGCCCAAACCCCGCCTTCACCAGCGCTTTCTTCGCCGTCGCGGCCCGGGCGCCGATCCCGCAATACACGACGATGGCTTTGTTCTTGTCGCCGCCCGCGAGCTTCTCCACCTCGCTCATGCGCCCTTCGATCTCGTTCACCGGGATGTTCACCGCGCCCGTCGCGTGCTTCTCGGCGAACTCCTCCTTCGAGCGAACGTCGATGAGCAGCCCGCCCTCGGCCACGAGCTTGTGCGCCAGCGCGGGATCGCGATCGGGCAGCCCCGCGCGCGCGGTGGTCCCAGGCGGCGGCGAGGCCGGAGGATCCGCGGCGCAGGCGGGCGCGAGGGCGGCGAAGGAGACCAGCGCGACGAAGGCGATGGGACGGTGATGGGCGGCGAGCTTCATGGGGGATGGATTGGCACCGTCGCGGCCGGAGCTCAATTCAAATTCTGCGAGCGGGTCGCCTCCACGTGCGCGAGATAGCGCGCCCGCAGCTCCGCGAGCCGCGCCGCGATCGCGCGCCGCTCGAACCGGAGCCGCAACATTCGTGTCCTTCGGAAGAACACCCGCGCGCGGGCATCGCCGTGATCGCGAGCACGATCGCGGGCACACGCCGAGCCTCGAGGCCACACCGGCGATCCCCGCCGCGAAGCACGCGCCGAACGACACCGCACCTCCAATGAGCTTGAACAGCGCCACGCGATCGGTCGAGGGCCTCACCAGATAAAGAGACGTTCGGAGCAGCGTATAAGGCACGAGGCTCACCGCGAGGCCGTACACCGCGAGCAGCGCGCCCAGGATCAGGAAGGCCCGGTGACCTCGACGGTCCGGTAAAAGACGTTGAGCGCCGCGCGCACCACGCCGCGCACGCCGCGGTAAAAGAGGCTCGGCGGGCTCATTCGGCGAGGGTACCATGGGGCGGCCGGCGCCCGCGCTCAAGCGTGATATGGAGGTGCAGACGAGGCGAGCCATCGCCGCCGCGTTGCGCGCGCGGAGGATCCAGGCCCCATAGCGGCTCACGCTTCTTTTTCCAGCGCCGCGACGACCTCGTCCAGAGAGCTGGACACGATCAGGGTGAGGAGCGTGGTGAATGCCGCCTCGGAGCGCCGCTGCTCGAAGAAGGGGAGAAGGGAGGAAGGGGGTGCGCCAAACCGCGCATCGAAGGTCGTCCGCAGCGCGCGTTGGAGCGCTTTTTGCGACCCCTCTTGCAGTCCC
>CAYTJL010000136.1:0-11678 GCA_964437785.1 uncultured Polyangiaceae bacterium | reverse complement strand
ACCCCTCTTGCAGTCCCCCTTGCCACCCCAAGCGGCGCTCCTCGGCGAGCTTGACAGGCGCTTCATCCCTCCAGACCCGCAGGAAGTTGCAGATCGCCGCCATCTCTTCAGGATCGTAAACGTCCGTTGCACCATCCATGGCTCCCTCCTTCTTGACACCTTGCCACGAACCCTTGTCGACATCCATCATATTCTTGAGCGCCTCGTGCACGACAGTGCGCTCATAGGCGCTCTCGGGAAGAGTGTTTACGTCTTCGAGCGCACCTCTCAGCGCCGCTCTTCGACCCATCAAACGTAGAAGAATGGTGTCCCGGGTGCGTGGCAGCTCCGGGACTACGACCAAGCTCGTGGCGTCGCCCCGGCTGCGACCATAAAACCCTGGAGGAAAGCCCGGAAGCGGAGCAAAGTCGTAGTCTCTCAACACGGTCTCGGGCTTTCCAGCGGACACGACGCACAGGTGAGGGAACGGCGGGAGCTTCTCTTCCCGCCTCCGCGCCTCCGCACATCGGACTTGGTAAAGGGCGTATTGCCGGTTGATGCACGCGCGGAGCTGATCCATTTGCACAGCCCTGCTCACCGCCTCGATCAAGAGGGGTGGAGCCACGTTGATCCCCAGCGCCCCCAGCGCGCCGCGCTCCGCCAAGAGGGCCATGTCGCTCGGCTCGACCACGACGTCGATGCGCAGCGGCGCAGGCGCCACCTCGAATTCGACGTGAAGAGCCCCCACCCCGGACAGCGCGCGCGCCGCCACCTGCTTTGCGATTTGATCAGGCGTCATGGCCGGGCCGCATGACACGTAAGGTGCCAAGCAGCCCTCTGCGAAACCCTTGATGATTTTGGGGTCAAAAAGTGGCGCCGCCAATTTGGGGGGTGGCGGCCGCCAATCGGGCTTTGCTAGGGACAGACTCGGCGGCCGCCGTCGCGATGGTGACGATCTGCCGTCAATCGTGCCCATCATGCAACGATTGGATGAGCCTCACCCCTTTTGCCACCGCGCCACCGCCGCGACACACGCCCCCGGCAGCCTGCTCTCATGGATTGGGAAACGTACGCGACGGTCCTTCTCCCCGCGGCCTCGGCCGCGCTCTACGCCACCGTACAAGCGAGCTTCCTCCTCACCATGAGGACGCGATCCAAAGAGGCGCCCATCCCGCGTGTGCGCCCTTGGGTCAGCGTCCTCAAGCCGATCTCCGGGGTCGACGACGCCCTGCGCGAGAACCTCGAATCGTTCGCCGCGATCGATTATCCGGCCTTCGAGATCCTCTTCGGCGTCGCCTCCTCCACGGATCCGTCGATCCCCGTGGTGCGCGCGTTCCTCGCGGATCACCCGGAGCTCGCAGGGCGCCTCATCATCACCCGACCTCCGTCGGACGAGGTCTATAACCCCAAGGTCGCGCAGCTCCTCGATCTCACGCGCGCCGCGCGAGGATCGGTGATCGTAGTCTCGGACGCCAACACGCGGGTTTCACCCCTTTATCTCCGCGCGATGGTGAGCGCGCTGTTCGAGCCCGGCGTCGGGCTCGTCTCGTCGGTGATCGTGGGGCGCGGCGAGCGAACGTTGGGCGCCGCGCTCGACAACGCGGTGCTCGGCGCCGCGGTCGCGCCCCTCGTCGTGGCCTCGCACGCGCTCGGGGTAAAGCCCGTCACCGTGGGCAAGTCCATGGCGATGAGGAGAGCAGACTTGGAGCGCGCCGGGGGCTGGGAGACGGTCGCGCGCGTGCTCGCCGAGGACGACGTCCTCGGCCAAACGTTCGACTCCCTCGGATACAAAGTCACGCTGTGCCTCGACCCTGTCGAGAACCACGTCGCCTCGGCGAGCGTCCAAAAGACGCTCGATCGACACGCGCGGTGGGCCAAGATGCGGAGAGGCATCATCCCCTATCCATTCTTGTTCGAGCCGCTCCTCCAACCGCTCGTCACAGCGACGCTCGTGCTCGCGATCGCGCAGACCTCGCTCGCGATGATGGTTTGGGCGGCGGCGCTCGCGCTCCAGCTCGCGGGGGCGTGGCTCGCGCTCACGACGCTGCGCGCCCAAAGGCCCTTGCTCCTCGCGGCGCTCGAGCCGCTGCGCACGATGGTGAACCTCGTCGCGTGGGCGCGCGCGATCGCCAATCGCCGCGCCGAGTGGCATGGCCATGTCTTCTCGGTGGGTGAAGGCTCGCGCCTTTCTCCGCTGGAGCGAGCGCCCGACGCGGCGCCTCACGCGGCCAAATCTCCGCGTGAACAGGCCGAGCTTCTTACGTAGCAACCTCGTTGCGGCGCTCGGCGCACCAGGCAGCGAATTCAGGCGAGCGGACCAAACGATCGAGCTCGGGCTCAGAAAAACGCGACGGCGGCGCGTCGAGCCGATCGTCGATGCGAGCGATGAGCTCCACGAGGTTCGCCGCGATCTGGCGGCTCACGCGTTGAGCATCGGCGCGCGCAGCGCCGTGCTCGTCGAGCAGCGCGGCGAGGCACCTTTTGGCGCCTCGGTGGGTAACCGCTCGGAGGGATCATCGATCGGCACAGCGCAAAGCCTCACGCGTGCGCTCGATAAACGCGGCCATGCGAAGCGCCGCAGCCAAGCGCTCCTCCGGCGTCTTGGCGAGCGCATCCTCGATGAGCGATCGATCCACGTCCGCGACGGCGTCAATCACCTCGGGCGCCTCCTGCATGAGCCTTCGGAGCACCGGCCCAACCATCGGATCCTCCCATGTCGCGGCGTCGACAGGCCGAAAGTAGGCTGCGCGCGTAGGAGGATCGCACGAAGGGGCGCTCATCGCGAGCAGCCTACCACCATCGCGCATGAGAGCACTATCCCCAACACGCCGGAACATCCAAGACCCCTCGACACGCTCGAGTACCCATCGATACGGACGCGGAGCCCATCGACACAGAAAAAGAGGTAGGCTCGCGCCATGGCGCCCGTCATCCCCGACGCGACGAAGATCCGCAGCTTCCCCACCGAAGAGGCCTTCGAGGCTTGGCTCTCGGCGAACCACGACACCGAGCCGGAGCTGTGGCTCCAGCTCTACAAAAAAGGCTCCGGCGTGCCGACCGTGAGCTACGCGCAGGCGCTCGACGTGGCGCTCTCGTGGGGGTGGATCGACGGTATCAAGAAGACCTTCGATGAGCGCTCGTTCCTCCAGCGCTTCACCCCTCGTCGTGGCAAGAGCGTCTGGAGCCAGATCAACAAGGATCACGTCGCGCGGCTGACGGCGGCGGGCCGCATGACCCCTCACGGCCAGCGCCACGTCGACGCCGCCAAGGCCGATGGCCGGTGGGACGCCGCGTATGCCCCCATCCGCAGCGCGACGAAGGAGACCCTCCCGGAGGACCTCCGCGCCGCCATCGAGGCGAGCCCAAAGGCGCACAAGAAGCTCGCGACCCTCGGGCGGCAAAACCTCTTCGCGCTCGCGTTTCGCACGAACAACATGAAGACCCCCGCGGGACGCGCGAAGAAGATCGCCGAGCTCGTGGCGATGCTCGCGCGCGGGGAGACCCCGGTGCCCGAGAAGCGCTGATCACGCAGATCAATCGCGCCGGACGCGGTCGAGCGCGGTCTCCACGGCCTTTTCGTCGCCCTCGGCCGCCGCGCTCAACGCGTCTGCCAGATCGGGAGACACCGTGCTCTCGGCCGCGATGCGCAGCCGCTTCTTGCCCTCGGCGTCGAGCTTCGCGCGCAGCGCGGCGGCGGCCCCGGCGCGCGCTTCGGCGGTCGCGGCCGGGCTCTCGGCGATGCGAAGCAGCCGATCGGGATCGATCGGCGCGTCCCGCGGTCCTGCGTTGGCGCCCTCGCCGATCCGGCGCAGATCGTTGGCCCACGCGGCCACCGAGCGATCGCCGCGGAGCAGGAGCGCCGCGTCGTCCGGCGCTGCGTTCCTTCGAAACGCTTCGATCGCCGAGGTGAGCGCCGCCGACAGCGCGGCCGCCCGGTCGCCGGCGCCGAACTGATCTTCGCCGATAGGAAGCTTCATCGGCTCGCCGGAGCCGAGCGCGAGCGCCACACCGACGAACCGCTTGCCCATCGCGTCCTCGCGATAGACGGTCGCTTCGACGATGTCCGAAAATGGAACGAAGCGCTTTTTATCGCGTAGATCGATGAAGATCCCGTCGCTCCCGATATCGACCTTGCCCGGCAGGTTCATGAACACGATCAGCGCGAGGACCATCGCGACGAGCCCGACGGGCCCGATGAGCACCATGCCTTTGGACAGCACGTGGCTCGCGACGAGCATCACAACGCCGCCCAACCAGAGCACCGTGAACCCGAGGACCGACACGAGGATCGGCATCGGGCGCGCGACAGCGCCGCGGGCCACCTTGAACCGGATCACCCCCGACGTGGAAGATCGCTTTGCCATCGCAGGCGCTCATCATAAAGCGCCCGGAGGAGGAAGTCGATCGATCCTCCGCGGCGTGGAGCGAAGCGAGCACGTCAGTTGAGATCGTCGCACTGAATCATGACGATCGGCGACTCGCTGGTGCACATGGGCGCGATGCACGACGCCGACACGAAGCTCATGAGCGCGCACGCGCAGGTGGGCTCGCTGCACTGCCAAAAGAGCTGACACTCCCACGTAGGAGGCACGGGCCCGGCGTCTTGGGAGTGCACCCGTTTGACGCAAAACTCGTCTGCTTTGCACGTGTGATCGCCGCACGTAGCTTGGCCGCCATCCATGCCGCCTGTGCCCGTGCCCGTGCTCGTGCTCGTGCTCGTCGGCTCGGGCGTGGTGACGGTCTCGCCGCAGGCGGCGAACGCAGCCAACAGGATAACCGACATCGTGATCGTGCTCATTTTCATCGCGCGCTCCGTCGCCACAATCCTACTCGTTGCGCCCGCGGCAATTCAAAACGCACGCGGCCCCTCGGACCAGGGGCGCGCCAACACGTACCAGACCATCTGGAGCGTGAAGGACAGCCAGAACGCCGACCAGATCGCGCCCGCCGCCATCCAAAACCCTTTCCAGAAATCGCCGTGCCGCGGGTCAAACGGGATCTCGTCGGGGATCTGACCCCAGCGCCGCGCCCGCCGGAGCGCGAGGTACGACACCACGCTGAGGTTGGCGTTGAAGATCATGTTGGACCACGGCACCCCAAACCAGAGGAACGGCTCACGCTGGTGATAGCGATAGAGGCCCGCCCGGATGAGCAGCGACTCGAACACCAGATCGTACGCCATGAACCCGAGATAGAGCAGGGCAAACTGCTTCTTTCCGAGGCGGGCGTCGAGCGTGGCTTGGCCGCGCCAGAGCAGGTGGAACACCCAATAATAGAACGCGACGAAGGCGAGCCCCGCCGCGAGCGTCTCGCCCTCGCCCTGCACGACCCAGAGCTTGGTGAGCGACGGGCTCCACGCCACGTTGAAGAACCACTTGCAGTTGAAGATCCAGTCCCAGACAATCATCGTGTTGCACGCGAAGAACAACCCCAAATAAACAGGGTGTCTCCGGCGCAGGGCCGCGATCAGCGCGGCGACGTAGATGGTGACGCCCACCACCTCGAACCCGCGTAGGATCAACGTGTTTTGTTCGGCCATGGCTCCTCGTCGATGCGGGCCACGATACCCGGGGCCGATCGGCCGAGCAAGCCCCCGGCGCGCGATGGCAGAAACATACGACGAGCGGCGGCGTAGGGGCCCACGTCACAGACTGGAGAGCCCTTATGCTGACCATCACACGAGAAATGATCGACGTGTTGAACAACCACCTCGCGAGCACGGGCACCCTTTGGCGGATCGTGCCGAGGGACGATTATCACGATCTGGACTATGATTCGGCGATCCACGTCGAGCACGCGAACCCCATCCGCTCTCCCTTCCTCGTCGATCAGACCCAATACACCAACTGCACGAGCTCGGCGCAGACCGTGACGGACACGGTCAGCAAGGCGCTCGAGACCACGACGATGTGGTACATCAAGGGAGGCCTCAAGATCGGCCTCACCGTGAAGGCCGGCGTCAACGTCTTCTTCGCCAACGTAGAGACCACGATCACGGCCGAGATCAACGTCGAGGCTGGCTACTCGTCGACCACCAAGACGGCGACCACCATCCAAACGCAGATCCCGCTCACCGTCACGCCGATGAGCAGGGTCACGCGCCAAATCATCGTGGAGCAACAAGAGGCCGCCGACGTGCCCTTCACGGTGAACATCGTGCTCCGCCGCGGGGTCTTCGACTTCGCGCCCGCGAGCGCGGCCCCGCTCTACCGCTATTACAACCCCACCAACGGTGATCACTTTTACAAGACCGATCCCGGCGACCCCGAAGGGTACACCGCAGAGGGCGTCGCGGGCCTGGCGTACGCCACCCAAATGCCCGGCACGATCCCGCTCTATCGCTATTACGACCCGGGGAACGGCGATCACTTCTACAAGACCGATCCTGGGACGCCGGACGGATACACCGCAGAAGGGATCGCGTGCTACGTGTATGGCTCCCAGGTAACGGGGACGATCCCGCTCTATCGTTATTATAACGCCTCCAACGGCGATCACTTCTACACGACCGACGCGGCTGCTCCTGAAGGCTACAGGTCCGAGGGCATCGCCTGCTATCTGCCCTCGGCCGAAGCGAGGATGGATATCGTGAGCCTCCTGCCGGCGGCCTCCCAACGAGCCTTCCAAGCCGATGGCGTCTTCAGCGGCAAGACCATCGATCGCCGCGCCGAGATCTTCGCGACCGAACAGCCCGTCACCGCCGAGACGTGCGCGATCTTGGCCGGAGGAGCCGCGCGCGCGCCTGCCCCCATCACCGCTGCCCCCATCGCCGCTCGTATCACGCGCGCCACGCCGGGAAACCGACCACGTCCCCGGAGCCCGGCGCCCGCACCCGCGCGTGGAGCCCTCCACACCACCGCCACGCCCGAGGCCGAGCTCCCGCGCGTCGCGGTGCTGGACCGCACGAAGCCCGGCGTACGCGTGCTGCGCGCGCGATAACAGGCTTCCCAGGGCGCTCATACGCGCCCCGCTGCGGCTTTGAAGCCCCAACCTGGGCTCGCAGGCCGCAAAACCCTCCTCCACACCAGCGCTTTTTACGCGATCTCCGTACCGAGATCCGAAATCACCGTCGGGCACGCCGGTTGCGATGAGCGCCCAAGACGCTGCTTCAAAGCGCACCAAAATCCCAGGAGGAATCAGGTATGAAGTTGTTCGCCTCTGCCGTCATCAGCCTCGCTTGCTTCACCGCCGCGACGAGCGCCCACGCCGCTCTCTGTGCTTACGCCGTCGCCGAGGTCGACGGAGAGGTGATGGCTCACCCCGCCGTCGTGGTGCTGCTCAGCCCGGGCTCCGCGAGCGTCGATCCGGTCATGATCCACGTCGATCCGACGACCCAAGACGTCCTCGGCTACAGCCTCGCGACGCCGGACGTCGCGTATGAGACCGACCCGGTCAGCATCTTCATCCCCGGCGTGGACGAGACGGTGGAGCAGGACGTGCACCCGTTGGCCGACCTCGGGACGACGCTCTTCTCGTGTGCTCACGCGGGCGTGACGACCCCGGCCGTGCCGATCTACATCCCTGCTTCCGCGCTCCAAATCCCCGGCTCCCAAACGACCGTCCCCGCCATCGCGGCCCATTGGCTCGGGCAGACCGTCAATTATCCCGCGACCGTGATCAAGACCGACGGCCACACGATCTACGTGCCGTCCCTGGGGACCACGCTCATGCCCATCACGATGGCGCTGCCCGATCAGACCATCGCCGTGAAGCGAAACCTCTCGATTGAGCTCATCCCCCTGCTCGAACCGCTCGTCATCGGCGATCCCCCTCCCCTCCCCCTCCCCTAATCGCACGTCGTTTCACCCCCGTCCGCTCCCCCGCCCAGGCCCCAAGGAGGCACCGTGTCGACAACCGAAAGAAGGCTACGCCGTACGCACGCTTCGGAGGACAACCGCTTCCGTCAAGCCCGGCTCGCGCTGTTCGCGAAGCTGCTCTTTGCCCTGGCCATCGCGAGCTTCGCGCTGAGCTTCGTGGTGCTCTGGGCGGTGGGAGATCACAAGAGCTTCCCCATGCGCGGCCGGGACGTCGCGCTCAACGCATCCATCGTCACCCTCCTCGGGCTCCTCTGGGCCTATTGCAGCCGGGGTGAGCGCCCGAGGGCGGCGATCGATTGGCTCGACGCGGGATCTCCCATCGTCCTCTGCACCATGCTGTCGTGGCTGCTCCTCGGCCACGACGGCAGGTATCGCCCCGAGGTCGGGATGATCCTCGGATTAACCCACATCCTCATCGCGCGCGCCGTGTTCGTCCCCAGCACCGCGCGCCACACCGTCGCGATCGGCGCGTCGAGCTCATTGCCTATCCTCGTGGTCACGTACCTCGTGTACGCGAGGGCCGATCACCCGGACATCCCCTCTGCGTTCGGCTCCACGCTCGCCGCCGCGACCACCGCGGCGCTCGCGGTCGCGTCATCGGCGGTCGTCTCGCACGTCATCTACGGGCTTCGGATCGAGATGTTGAAGGCCAGGCAGCTCGGGCAATACACGCTCGAAGAGAAGATCGGCGAGGGCGGCATGGGCGTCGTGTTCCGCGCCAGACACGCGTTCCTGCGCCGCCCCACGGCGGTGAAGATGCTCGCGCCCGGGCGCATGAGCGACTCGGACATCCGCAGGTTCGAGCGCGAGGTCCAAGCGACGAGCCAGCTCACCCACCCGAACACCGTGGCGATCTTCGATTACGGCCGGACGCCGGATGGGGTCTTTTATTATGCGATGGAGTACCTCAACGGGACGTCGCTCGAAGATCTCGTCCGGCTGATGGGCCCCCAACCCTCCTCACGCGTGGTGCACATCCTGAAACAGATCTGCGGCGCCTTGTCCGAGGCGCACGACGCCGGCCTCGTCCACCGCGACATCAAGCCTGCCAACGTGTTGATCTGCGAGCGCGGCGGGGTCCCGGACGTCGCGAAGGTGCTCGATTTCGGCCTCGTCAAGACCAACCACTCCGGCACCGACCCGAACATGACCGCCGCCGATCTCATCGTGGGCACGCCCAACTACATGTCTCCTGAGGCCATCTCCTCACCGGGGCTCGTGGACGCGCGAAGCGACGTGTATGCGGTCGGTGCGCTCGCGTACTTCATGATCTGCGGCGAGCCCGTGCACCGGGGCCGACACACGCTCGACATCCTCCAAAGGCACCTGTCGGCCGAGGTCGTGGCTCCCTCCCTGCGCCTTCGAAAGCCGATCGCGCCTGCGCTCGAAGCGCTCATCCTATCTTGCCTGAGGAAGATGCCGGAGCTTCGCCCGCAGTCGGCGGGCGCGCTGCGCGAAGCGCTGGAGACGTGTGAAGGGGTCCCGCGATGGAGCGACGCCGACGCCCGCGCCGCGCTGACCCGCCAGCGTGAACGGATTACGGCCGGCGCGCACACCCGCGCGCGTTGGCAGGCCGAACGCCTCCAAAACATCGGGAGCGGGCTCTCGACGACCGTATCGTTCGAGGATCTCAGCGCGGACGTGGCCTGATTCGACGCGGACGCCCGAACAAAGAGACGGGCTCCAAAAAAAATCTGAAACGACGCCGCCTCAGCATCCGCACATAGAGCCCCCACGGTCATCGCGCGCGACGCCGGTGCACCGTGGGTCGGCTCCGTTTGGATCCCGAAGGAGGCCTGATGAAACAAAGACCGTTTGCCCTGTCCTCGATCGCTCTCCTGCTCGCCGCCGGCTGCGCCGAGCCGGGCCCCAGCGAGCGATCTCCGGCGGACACCGCCCTCGCCGTCCACAACGCCGCGGTGACCTGGGAGGCCTGCCCCGAGGAGAGCCTCTATGCATGGTATCCCGACGTCGAATGCGCGACGATCGACATGCCCCTCGATCACCGCGATCCCGCGGCGGGCTCGTTCGGATACTTCGTGGCGCGGAGGCGCTCGGGCGCCCAGCACGCGCCCGCGCTGTGGCTCCTCGACGGCGGGCCCGGCAGCTCGGGCGAGGATTTCTTCTACGGTCTCGTCGACCAATTCAGCGCCGCTGTCCCGGACGCCGATCTCTACGTCCCGGCGCACCGCGGGACCGGGCGCTCGGCAGGACTCGTGTGCTCCGGCGAGGCGTGGGGCACCCCGCGCGAGACCGAGCTGTCGCCGGAAGAGTGGCAGTCTTGCGCCGACGAGATGACCGCGGCGTGGGGCGATCGTCTCGCGCTCTTCACCATGACCCAAGCCGCGGATGACGTCGGCGCCGCGGTGGATCGCCTGCGCGAGCCCGGACAGAAGGTGTTCGTCTATGGCCTCTCCTATGGCACCACGCTGGCCATTCGCTATCTCCACCACTACCCGCACCAGGCGGACGGCATCGTCCTCGACTCCATCGCGACCCCCGGGCGCGTGTTCCAATCCCAAGCCGACACGTACTTCGACGATCCGCTCCGCGGCCTCGGCGAGCTCTGCAAAGCAGACGCGCTCTGCGCCTCCAAGATGGGGCCGGATCCCATCGCCGCGGTTCAAAGCGTGCTCGACGCGCTCGACGCCGGACACTGCGCCGAAGCGGGCATCGATCGGCCCACGTTGCGCACGATCATGGCGTATTCGCTGATGGGGTACAACGCGCGTGTGATCGCCCTGGCGGTGCCTTATCGCCTCGCGCGGTGCTCGCCCGAGGACGTCGCCGCGCTCCAGGTGTTCGTGCCGCTCTGGCTCGCGCCGTTCGATCTCGACGGCTTCTCACACGCGCTCGAGGCCAACATCTCGTTCGCCGAATTTTGGGAGAGCCCGGCGCCGAGCCCGGCCACGCTCGCGGCGCGGGCCGAAGGCGCGATGGCGAGCCTCGATTGGACGCTGGAGCGCAAAGACGTCTACGGCTTCTGGCCCGCGTACACGCCCGCGATCGCGCCCGACGCTTGGCCCAAGACGAACGTGCCTATGTTGATGCTCAATGGCAGCCTCGATGGGATGACGCCGCTCGCGCTGGCGGCCGAGACCGCGACGCACTTTCATGGCCCTCATCAGACCTTCGTGACGCTCCCCAACGCGCCGCACGGCGCCGGATACCAGTCGCCGACCACGTTGCCGGACGGGCTGCCCTGCGGCCTCCGCATCATGGGGAGCTTCATCGCGCATCCGCACGCGCCGCCGGACACCTCATGCACGCTCGCGATGCGGCCAATCCCCTTTGAGCGGCCCGCGTTCGCGGCGTTCGTCTTCGGCACCGGGAGCGTTTGGGAGAACGTCCCGCCGCCCTCCTCTTCGCCCGCCGCGCGGCTCTCCCCCGGCGAGGAGCACGCCTTGATGCGCGCGCGCATGCGCCGCCGCCGCTGACTCCACGCCTCACTCCGCCCGCGACGGCGCCTCGATCCACCGCAGCACGGCCTCGCGCGTGTCGTCCGGCCGCGTGTTGAAGCAGATCTTCGCCCCGGGCGCGCGCTCGTGAACGACGTTGAGGAGCCTCTCGAACAAGAGAAAGTGCGCCGGGACCGACCGCACGCCGGCGCCGATCAAGACCACGTCACAAGGCTCTTCGTCGAGCGCGGCGCGCACCGCCGCCTCGGCGGTCTCGCCGAGATCCGTGAGGCACCAGCGCGCGTCGAAGCCGAGATCGCGGAGGCTCTGCTCCTCCCGCGCGAGGGCCGCGGCGAGCTTGTCCGCCGTGAGACCGGGGAACGACGAGAGATCAACGACGCTGGGGAGGAGGCCAATCATGACGATGCGCTTCATGCGGCGAATCATCGCACGACGCGGCGCCTCGCCGCACCTGCTTATTTAT
>CAYTJL010000135.1:0-26460 GCA_964437785.1 uncultured Polyangiaceae bacterium | reverse complement strand
CCCCCCCGCCCCGCCCACCCCCGTCTCCCCCGCCCCCCTCCACCAGGGCATGAAAGAGCCCGCCCACGCGCCAATGACAACGCGGCTCGCGCGGCTCGAGAAGCTCGGCCTCGAAAAGGACGTGTACCAAAAGGTCGACGTGCACGTGCACTTCCCCGACTTCGTCAAGAAGGACGGGCCGAGCGCGGGCGTCACGATGGTGACCGCGGTGGTGAGCGCGCTCATGAAGGTGCCGGTGCACCGCGACCTCGCGATGACCGGCGAGATCACGCTGCGCGGGCGCGTGATGCCGATCGGCGGCATCAAAGAGAAGCTCCTCGCCGCGCACCGCGGCGGCATCTCGACCGTCATCCTCCCCAAAGAGAACCGCAAAGATCTGCGCGAGGTGCCGCGCCGCGTGCTGAAATCGCTCCGCCTCGTGCTCGTCGATCACGTCGACGACGTGCTGCGCGAAGCGCTCGTGCTGCCGAACCCCGACGCGATCTTCGGGCCGCCGGGCGGCGTGCTCGTGTACCGCGACGGCGAGCTCGTCACCGATCCGGCGCGCGCCGATCGACGGCGCCCGGCCGAAGGGCCGCAGACGGCGCCGGCGGTCACGATCGGGGGACCTGAGCGGCCCCCCCAAACCCCCCCTTTGCGTTGATCGAGGGCCCTTTTTAAGGGATCGGCGTCTCGGGCGGGACCGCGACGAGCGATCCGTCGCGCGCGCGATCGAGCGGCGCGAGCGCGGCGCGCGCGGCCTCGATGGTCTCGCGCCGATCGCGATCGACGGTCGCCGCGATTTGCAGCGCGTAGTCGGCGATCGCGCGCATGAGATCGCGCAGCGGCTCGACGAGCGCGGCGCTCTCCGCGCGCTTCGAATCGGGCGTGGTCAAGCCGAGCACCTGGCCGTACGCGACGTGCGCGGCGCGCACCTCGGCCAAGAACTCGGGCCCCGCGATCGCGTTGATGTCGGCCGCGAAGTGCTCCGCGTCGATGCGCGCGAGCAGCGCCTCGCTCACCGCCCACTCGAGATCCATCGCGAGCGAGAGGAATTTGAGCCCGTCCGGGAACAGCTTGCTCAAGAGCTCCTCGGCGCGCGCGACGAGCGGCGACGAGCCCTTGGGCAAGTACGAGTACGCTTCGATCCGCATGCGGAGCACGCCCCACGCGGTGTCGACGCGGTTGTCGGCCGCGGTTTTGTCGCCGCCGGGCGCGACGCGGTTGGTCGCGATCCAGGCTTTTTGAAGCGTGATCGCGGCGCTCCGCAGCCGCTCCGCGGCGCGCGCGACGCCCTCCTTCACGCCCTTGGGGACCGCCGCGAGCAGCGCGATCGAGAGCGTGATCGCCTGCTCGGCGTTGGCGCGCGGCGGGCGGAGGTATTCGGTGGGATCGAAGTCCGATGCGACGGCCATGCGTAGAAACCTCGTCGTGTGCAGGGGATCACGGAGCGCCGCGCGCGGTCAAGCGGTCATCGTCACGCGGCCCTTCCGCCGGACGCGCGCTCGGGCTAGCACGCGCCGCCATGATCCGACGCGCGCTCCTCTCCGTCTCCGACAAGACCAACCTCCTCGACTTGGCGCGGGCCCTCGCCGCGCGCGGCGTCGAGCTGCTCTCCACGGGCGGCACGTACAAAGCGCTCGCCGGGGCGGGGATCGCGGTGACCACGGTCGAGGCCTACACGGGATCGCCGGAGGTGATGGATGGTCGCGTCAAGACGCTCCATCCGCGCGTCCACGGCGGCATCTTGATGCGCGGCGCGGTGGACGACGCGGACCTCGATCGCCTCGGAGGAAAGCCGATCGATCTCGTGGTCGTCAACCTGTACCCGTTCGCGGAGACGGTCGCGCGCGCGTCGTCGTCGCACGATGACATCGTCGAGAACATCGACATCGGCGGGCCCTCGATGGTGCGATCGGCGGCGAAGAACCACGCGCGCGTCACCGTGGTGTGCGACCCCGCGGACTACGCCGAGGTGATGGCCGCCGTCGAGGCTTCGGGCGAGGTGCCGCTCGCGACGCGCAAGAGGCTCGCGGCCAAGGCGTTCGCGCACACGGCCGCGTACGACGGGATGGTCGCGGCGTACCTCTCGTCGGCCGACGGCGAGGCCGAGCCGCGCCGCGACGAGCGCTACCCGCGGTATTTGAGCCTCACGTTCGAGCGGCTCTACACCGTTCGGTACGGCGAGAACCCGCATCAAACCGGCGCCTTCTACAGCGATCGGAGCCCGCGCGCGGGATCGGTCGCGGCGGCGGAGTCGCTCGGCGCGGGCGGCAAAGAGCTCTCGTTCAACAACGTGGTCGACGTCGACGCGGCGTGGGAGGCGGTGCGCGAGCACGAGCGGCCCGCCGCCGTCGTCGTGAAGCACACGAACCCGTGCGGCGTCGCCGTCGCCGACGACATCACCGCGGCCTACACGCTCGCGCGCGACGCGGACGCGACGAGCGCGTTCGGAGGCATCGTCGCGCTCAACCGGAGCGTCGGCGCGACCGCTGCGCGCGCGCTCGCGGAGACGTTCTTGGAGTGCATCATCGCGCCGTCGTTCGACGAAGAGGCGCTCGCGATCCTGCGCGCCAAGAAGAACCTGCGCCTGCTCGCCGCGGGCGTGGTGCCTCCGGCCGGGGAGCGCGAGCTCACGTGGAAGCGCGTCGGCGGCGGCCTCGTGATCCAAGATCGCGACGCGACCGCCGCGGGCGAGGTGAAGGGCGCGCGCGTCGCGACCCGCCGCGCGCCGACCGCGGACGAGATCGAGGCGCTCGACTTCGCGTGGCGCGTCGCCAAGCACGTCAAGTCGAACGCGATCGTGCTGGCGCGCGGAGGGCGCGCGGGCGAGCCGCTCGTCACGGTGGGCGTCGGCGCGGGCCAGATGTCGCGCGTCGAGAGCGTCAAGATCGCCTGCGGAAAAGCGGGTGATCGCGCGCGTGGCGCCGTGCTCGCGTCGGACGCGTTCTTCCCGTTCCCCGACGGGCTCGAGCTCGCGCTGTCGCACGGCGTGGTCGCCGCGGCGCAGCCGGGCGGGAGCGTCAAGGACGCCGACGTCATCGAGGCCGCCGATCGCGCGGGCGCCGCCATGGTCCTCACCGGCGCGCGCCACTTCCGCCATTGATGGCCGTTGTCCCCGCCGAACAGCCATCGTTGCCCGGCTCTATCCATTGTGTCCGCTCGTTGACGGGCCACAACATCTTGTGGTGCTCGGGATCACTCGCTGCCCGCCCGAGAAAATCGAAGGAAAAAATTTGCCCATGAGCCACGCTTCATGGCTGATGGTCCCGACCGAACCTGCGAGGAGAACCGACGTGGCGTCTATCAGCGAGACCTGCAGCGTGTGCAGCAGCACCTTCGACGTGCAGTTCCGCTACCAGATGGAGGAGCGGGACGGCGGGTTCTCGTTCTATTGCTCGCAGAAGTGCCTGGAGAAGAGCCAACAAGGCGGCGCGGGCGAGCTCGTCACGTGCGACGCGTGCTCGAAGCGCTTCGCGCCCGAGCTCGTCTCGCAGGTCCTCTACGTGAGCGGCAAGCGACGGCATGCGTGCTCGCTGCCGTGCCGCAACCAGATTTTGCGCGAGGCCAGAGGCGCGCGCCTCGGCGAGCTGGCTGCCGAGCCCGAGGTCGTCGCCGTGCCCGCGGACGTCGCGCCGCCCGGTGCGCCCGCGCCTCGCGTCGAGGTCCAAGCCGCGACCGCGGTGCCGGTTGACGTTGGTCGCGACTCCGCATCCGCGGGTCGCTCAATCACGCCCGTCCCCGCGAGCAAGCCCTCGTTCGGCGCGGGCCCCGCGAGCGCGCCGTCCTCACAGGGTCCCAAGCGTCACTCGTCGTCCTCGTCGATCCGCGCGGCGGGCCCGCCTTCGAGCAAGGTCGACAGCGGCGTGCCGCGCCTGCTCGCGGTGTTCAACCACAAGGGCGGCACGGGCAAGACCACGAGCGCGGTCAGCGTCGCCGCGGGCCTCGCGCAGAAGGGCAAGCGCGTGCTGTTGGTCGACACCGACTCGCAGGGCAACGTCGCGGTCTCGCTCGGCGCGAAGGTCGAGCGGTCGCTCTACCACGTGCTCGTCATGGGCCTGCGCGTCGATCAAGCCGTCACGAGCGTGCGGCCCAACCTCGATCTGCTCCCGTCGAACGAGACCCTCGCCGCCGCCGAGCTCTACCTCGCGGGCCGACAGAACCGCGATCGCGTGCTCTCGGACAGGCTCTCGTCCGCGGCGTCGTCGTACGACTTCGTCATCTTGGACTGCTCGCCGAGCCTCTCGCTCATGAACCAAAACGCGCTGGTCTTCGCGGACAGCGTGCTCGTCCCCGTCGCGTGCGACTACCTCTCGCTCGTCGGCGTGCGGCAGGTGATCAAGACCGTCAAGAACGTGAACGCGCTGCTCCATCACCCCGTGCAGATCTGGGGCGTGCTCCCGACGTTCTACGACGCGCGCGCGAAGATCTGTCGCGAGGCCGTGGCGACGCTCAAGTCGCACTTCGGCGATCGGTGCCTCGCGCCCGTGCGCGCGGCCATCAAGGTCAAAGAGGCGCCCGCGCAGGGCCAGACCATCTTCGAATATGCCGAGGGGACGCACGCCGCCGAGGACTACGCGGCCGTGATCGAGACCATCCTCGCGAGCCGCGCGCGCGGCCGGAACGACGCCGCCACGCCCGAGCCCCAGAGCGGCAAGGCGAACGCGGCGAACGCCGCGAGCGCGAGCGCGTGATCGCGAGCCTTTCTTAGTTAGCCCTGAATCAACGAGGAGATCGGATCATGGATAGGGACGGCGATCTCGGGCGCGCTGCGCGTCTCGAGCGCGACGAGGTGGAAGGTGTGCTCGCCGGCGCATTTTACGAGCCTGCACCGGCGAGCCCGAGGAGCGCGCGCGCCAAGCAGGACGAGCGCCCGACGCACTACAAGGTGATCTGCATCTCGATGTACACGAGCGATCTCGAGCAGCTCGACTCCATGGTCGACGCGCTCAAGGCGCGCGGCATCACCAAGGCGAACCGCAGCGCGCTCATCCGCCACGCGCTCAGCCAAGTCGATCTCGACAAAGTCCCGCGCGGGATGTGATCAGCCCCTCACCTCGGCCATCACCTCATCGCAGAGATCGCGGTAGCGCTCGCCGACCGCGTCCCACGAGAGGAACTCGACCGACGCGCGCAGCGCGGCCGGATCCCACGCGCGATCGAGCGCCTCGTCGAGCGCGCGCGCGAGCGCGGGCGCGTCGCCCGGCGGGACGAGCAGGCCGTTGTCCTTGGTGATGAGCTCGGGGATGCCGCCCACGTTGGTGGCGACGACGGGCTTGCCCGACGCGAGCGCTTCGAGCACCACGTTGGGGCAGCCCTCGTTGAAGCTCGGGAGCGAGAACACGTCGCACGCGCTCATCCAGAGCGGCACCTCGGTGTGGAGCCTGCGGCCCGCGAGGCGCACGTTCTTCTCGAGCCCGAGCTCGGCCACGCGCTGCTGGAGGAGCGCGTCCGCGTCGCCGCTCCCGACCACGACGAGCTCGACGTCGCCCTTGCCGTGGCCGCGCACGAGCGGGCTCATCGCCTCGACGAGCACCTCGCAGCCTTTGCTCACCTTCACGTTGCCGACGTAGAGCACCATCGGCCGATCGTGATCGACGCCGAGCGCGTCGCGCGCCGCCCTTCGATCGCGCAGCGTGAAGCGATCGCCCTCGACGCCGTTGTGCTGCACGACGACGTTGCGCCGGGGCACGCCGAGCTCGATCACGCGCTCGCCCATCGCGCGGCTCACCGCGACCACGCGCCGCGCGCGCCGGAGCGACCAGCGGATCTGCGGCCCGAGCAGGCGATGGTTCGGCAGCTCGTTCACGTCGCTGCCGAGCACCGTCGTGATGAGCGGCACCTTCGACACCTCGGCGAAGCACGCGGCCGCGAAGGCGTCGGGGTAGGCCCACGTGGAGAGGATCAGATCGAAGGGAAATTCGCGGCGGATCGCGCGGACGAGCGGGTAGAGCGAGACGAACGCGGCGCCGCCGTGGAGGAACGTCGCGCGCGGGATCGAGAAGTAGCTCGGGAACGACGCGTCGAGGCCGAACGCCGTCTCGCGCTGGAGCGCGAGGATCGAGCGCGGATTCTTGATGCGGGTCCAGAACGGGATGGGTCCGACGACGCGCAGATCCCAGTGGCGCGCGAGCGCGCGGAACGTGTTGTGGTTGTACGTGCCGCGCGTGGGCGCGTCGGTCGCGGGGTAGTGGTTCGTGAGGACGAGCGCCTTCATCCGATCCGGCCTCGGAGCACGCGCTCGTAGAGATCGTCGTAGCGGCTCGTCATGCCCTCGAACGTGAGCCCCGATCGCACGTGCGCCTCGGCGTCGCGGCCCATCACCTCGCGGCGCGCGGGATCGCGGGCGAGCTCATCGATCGCGGAGGAGAGCGCCGGCGCGTCGTCGACGTCGACGAAGAGCCCGTGCGCGCCGGGCAGGCACACCTCGGCGATGCCGCCGACCTTGGTCGAGACCACGGGGAGCTTCTGCGCCATCGCCTCGAGCACGCTGAGCGGGAGGCCCTCGGTGCGCGACTGGATCGAGAAGAAATCGCTCGCGGCGTAGAGGTCGTTCACGTCGTCGCGGAAGCCCAAGAAGCGCACGCGATCCGGGCCGAGGTTGAGCTCTTTGCACAAGGCTTCGAGCTTTTGTCGCTCGGGCCCGTCGCCGACGAGCAGCATGGTGACGAGCACGCCGCGGTCGCGCAGGAGGCCGATCGCGCGGATGAGCACGTCCTGCGCCTTGAGATCCACGAGCCGCGCGACGTGGATGCCGGTGACGCCGTCGCCGAGCCCCAGCTCGCGGCGCACCTCGTCGCGCGATCGCTTGGGCGCCGCGACGTCAATGCCGTTGTGGATCACGAGCACCTCGCGGCCCGCGCGCCGCGCGCCGCAGGTGTCGGCCGTGGCCTTGGAGACGCCGACGATCGCGTGCGGGACGCGCCACTCGATCGCGCGCGGCACGCGCACCATGCCGTTGTGATCGGTGAAGACGATGCGGCCGAGGCTCGCCGCGCGGGCGAGGATCGCGTAGTGGAGCGAGGTCGGGTTGTGCGCGTGGATGATGTCCGGCCGCGTGAGCAAGAAGTACCCGGCCGCGCGGACGATGCGATCGGCCTTCTTTCCTCGGTCGATCACGGTGGTCGGGATCCCGAGGGCCTCGGCCTTTGCGACGAGCGGGCCGGATTTAATCGCGGCGATGCGCGCGTCGTGCCCGCGGGCGCGCTGCGCCGCGGCGAGCCGCACCACGAAGTGCTCCATGCCGCCTTGGAGCAAGCTGCTGAGCAGATGAACGACGCGGAGACGACGGGCCACGGAAGAGGCCGAGGGTAGATCCGAACCGCTCGTCAAAACAAGGGAGCTTGAGGAGACGAGCGCGCGCGACCATGATCGCGGTCGTGCGATCGATCGAGAAAAGCAGCGCCGCCGTGATCGCGGATCGCGCGGCGAGACGAGCGGTCTTTGCCGTCGTGCCCATCGCGCTCCTCGCGCTCGCGCCCGCGACCGGCTGCGCGGAGCAGCCGTACGTGATCGCGCCTTCGCCCGCGTCGCCTGCGGCGCCGCCGCGACCCGCGGAGCGAGGCGCGATCGAGGCCGCGATCGCGCGCATCACCGCGGGCCTCGTGACGGCCGTCGCGGTGCGCGGCGCGGCCGTCCCGCACCACACGCTCGACGCGCGGATGGAGCACCACCGCGTGCCCGGCGTGAGCGTCGCGGTGATCGACGACGACCACGTCGCGTGGGCGCGCGGCTTCGGCGTGATCGCGAAGGGCGGCGCGCCGGTGACCGACGAGACGCTCTTTCAAGCCGCGTCGATCAGCAAGCCCGTGGCCGCGGCGGTCGCGCTCGCGCTGGTCGAGCGAGGCGCGCTCGATCTCGACGGCGACGTGGGTCCGAGGCTCCGATCGTGGTCGATCCCCGGAGGATCCAGCGGCGTCACGCTGCGGCGGATCTTGAGCCACAGCGCGGGCTTCAACGTGCACGGCTTCCCCGGGTACGCGCAGGGGAGCGCGGCGCCTTCGCTCCTCGACGTGCTCAAAGGAAGCCCGCCCGCGAAGAGCGATCCCATCCGGCTCGTCTTCCCGCCGGGCGCGGAGCAGCGCTATTCGGGCGGCGGCTACGCGGTGCTGCAGCTCCTCATCGAGGACACGACCGCGCGGCCGTTCGCGGACGTCGCGCGCGAAATGGTCCTCGCGCCGAGCGGCATGACGACCGCCACGTTCGCGCAGCCTCTGCCGCCGTCGCTCGCGCCTGTCGCGGCGCGCGGTCACACGGGCAAAGGCAATGCGATCGACGGCGGCGCGTTCGTGTTCCCCGAGCTCGCCGCGGCGGGGCTCTGGTCGACGCCCTCGGATCTGGCTGCGTTCGCGATCGATCTGATGCGCTCGCACCGCGCGCTCGGCGCGCCGATGGCCGCGCAGATGCTCACGCCGCACATCAACGGAGCAGGGCTCGGGGTCTCCATCGGAGGCCGCGGGGACGCCGCGCGCTTCGAGCACAGCGGGAGCAACCCGGGCTTCAAGGCGCGCCTCGTCGCGTACGTGCACGCGGGCAAAGGCGCGATCGTGATGACCAACGGCGATGGAGGCGCCGCGCTCGCAGGCGAGGTGTTGCGCGCGATCGCCGGTGAATACCGATGGTCCGGCTATCCGGGGCCGCGCCTCCGCGACGAGGTGCAGCTCCCGCGCGCCGTGATCGCGCCCTACGAAGGCGACTATGACTTCGGCAAAGGAGGGGTGATCCGCGTCCGCATGGAGGGCGAGCGCCTGGTCGCCGTCTCGAACCTTCGCACCATCCCTCTGTTCGCAGAGGCGATGGATCGCTTCTTCGTGCTCGACGAGCCCGCCACGCTCACCTTCGCGCGCGGCCCCTCGGGGGAGGTCGCGACGCTCTTCTGGGACCAAGGGGACAAACACGTGACGGGCGTTCGCACACCTACGAAGTGAGCGCGCTCAAGAACGCTACAAGAACGCTGGGGCGCTCGCGCCTACGTCCTGAATGCGATCATGCCCGCATAAAATCGTGCGGAATTTGCTGGAATCGCGGCGGATGCACGCGTATACGGCGAGGCATCATGAGCGCCTCTCTCCCCTTCGTCACGATCGCGATGCCCTCGTACAACGAGGAGAATTATATCGAAACCTGCCTCAGGAGCCTGCTCACCCAGGATTATCCGGCGGATCGCATGGAGATCCTGGTCGCGGACGGCGGCAGCCCGGACAGGACCCGTGAGATCGTGAACCGCATCGCGGAAGAGGACAGCCGCGTGCGGCTCCTCGATAACTCCGAGCACAAGATTCAATCGTATGGAATGAACCTGTGCATCAAGGAGTCGAAGGGCGAATACATCCTCGTCACCGACGTTCACGCGGAGTACGCGCATAACTACGTCTCCAAGCTCGTCGAGGCGTTCCTCACCACGGGCGCCGACGTCGCGGGCGGCGCGCAGCGCGCCAAGGCCGAGACGTGGTTTCAAAAGGCCCTCTGCGCGGCGCTCGACAGCCCGCTCGGCGTGGGCGGCGCGGCGTACCGCTCGGCCACCAAGAAGGGTTGGGTCGATACGGTGTTCCCCGGCTCGTTCAAGCGCACCATCCTCGAGAAGGTGGGCCTCTATGACGTGCGCGCCGTCACCAACGAGGACGCCGAGCTCCAACAACGCGTGCTGGAGGCGGGCGGCAAGGTGTGGTTGAGCGATGAGGTCGTCGTCCACTATTACCCGCGTAAATCGTTCCGCCTCTTGGCAAAGCAGTATTTCAAGTACGGTGACGGCCGCGCCCGCACCCTGCTCCTCCGCGGCAAATTCCCGGTCATCCGGCCGCTCATCCCGTTCCTCGGCCTCGCTCTGGGCACAACGATGCTCATCGTGCCTCCGCTCCAACCGCTGCTCCCGCCCGCGATTGGCCTCTACCTCGCGGGGACCGGGCTCGAGGCGATGCGCGTCGGCAGCAAGGTGGGTATCTGGGCCATCCCGGTGGTGTGGGCCATCTTCCCGACGCTGCACTTCTCGCACGCGGTCGGGTTCGCGCAGGGCCTCGTCAAATACACGTTGAACCCCAAGCCCCCGCTCATCGAGACCATCGACCCCCGCGAGGACGCGCCCGTCAACGGCGCCGCCGCAACGGCCTGAGGAGCGAGGATATCCCCATGAGCGGCATCGGCGCAGGCATCATCGGATATGGCTATTGGGGACCCAACGTGGTCCGCAACTTCAAGTCGTCGGGCGTGCTCGACGTCAAGACGGTGTGCGACGCGCTCCCCGCGCAGCTCGAACGGGTGAAGAAGGACCACCCGGACGTCGGCACCACCTCGCAGCTCAGCGACCTCTTGGGCGACGCGAGCGTCTCGTGCGTCGCGATCGTGACCCCGGTCGAGACCCACTACAAGCTCGCGATGGCGGCGCTCGAAGCGGGCAAGCACGTTTGGATCGAGAAGCCCATCACGGCCTCTTCCGAAGAGGCCAAGCGGCTCGTCGAGGCCGCGGACAAGCGCGGTCTCACGCTCTTCGTGGATCACACCTTCGTTTATACGGGCGCGGTGCGGAAGCTCCGCGAGATCGCGGCCTCCGGCGAGCTCGGCGCGGTGCAGAGCTACACGTCGGTCCGCGCAAACTTGGGTTTGTTCCGGCCCGACGTGAACGTGATGTGGGATCTCGCGGTCCACGACGTCTCCATCATGGATTACGCGATCGCGCCCAAGTACCTCGCGGTCTCGGCCACGGGCGGCGCGCACGCCAAAGGGTATCCCGAGAACACCGCGTTCTTGACCATGTATCTGGGCGACAACGCCATCGCGCACGTCCACGTCGATTGGCTCACGCCCATCAAGATCCGCCAAACCATCGTCGCGGGCGACAAGAAGATGGTGGTCTATGACGACAACGAGGCGGTCGAGAAGATCCGCGTCCACGACCGCGGGTTTGATCTCGGAGCGCCTCCTCCTGGGAAGACCGCTCCTTCGATTACGTATCGGCAAGGCGGCGTCACCGCGCCGGCGCTCGACAAGACCGAGGCGCTGTGCGACGCGGCGAGGCACTTCGCGGCCAGCATCAGCGCGGGCAAGAAGCCCATCACCGACGGTGAATTCGGCCTCCGCGTCGTACGCGTGCTCGAAGCCGCCTGCGTCTCGCTCGAAAAGCGCGGCGCGCCCGTCGAAATCTGAGTCTCCCTCCCAAACCGTTCTCCCATTTGCCCCCCGCGAGGTCGTTTATGGCGATTCCGTTTCTCGATCTGAAGGCGCAGCACCAAGCGATCAAATCCGATCTCATGGACGCGGTGAGCCGCGTCATCGACAGCTGCCAGTTCGCGCTCGGCAGCGAGGTCGCTGCGTTCGAGGAGGAGTTCGCCGCGTATTGCAACGCCAAATACGCGCTCGGCGTCAACACCGGCACGAGCGCGCTCCACCTCGCGTTGCTCGCCGGCGGCATCGGTCCGGGCGATGAGGTCATCACGGTCCCTCACACGTTCATGGCGACGGTCTCGTCGATCCGTTACGCGGGCGCGACACCCGTGTTCGTCGACGTCGATCCCGTGAGCTACACGATGGATCCCAAGCTCGTCGAGGCGGCCATCACGCCCAAGACCAAAGCGATCATGCCGGTGCACCTCTATGGTCAGCCCGCCGACATGGATCCTCTGCTCGACATCGCGAAGCGCCACAAGGTGCTCCTCATCGAGGACGCGTGCCAGGCGCACGGCGCCGAATACAAGGGCCGTCGCTGCGGCTCGATGGGCGACATGGCCGCGTTCAGCTTCTATCCCGGCAAGAACCTCGGGGCGTGCGGCGAGGGCGGAGCCTTCGTGAGCAACAACGAGGAATTCACCAAGAAGGTGAAGATGCTCCGCGACTGGGGCCAAGAGAAGCGGTATCACCACGTCCTCGAAGGCTACAACTATCGTATGGACGGCATCCAAGGCGCGATGCTCCGGGTCAAGCTCCGTCACCTGCCCGCGTGGACCGAGGCGCGCCGCGCCCACGCCGCGCGTTATCGCGAGATCCTCACGGGCGTGACCGCGCCCGCCGAGATGTCGTATGCGAAGCACGTCTATCACATCTTCGCGGTGCTCCACCCGAAGCGCGATGAGCTCCAAAAGCGCCTCGGCGACAAGGGCATCGCCACGGGCTTCCACTACCCGATCCCGGTGCACCTCCAACCGTGCTTCGCCGGGCTCGGCTACAAGGCCGGTCAATTCCCGCACACCGAGAAGGCCGCCGCACAAGAGATCTCGCTCCCGATGTTCGCCGAGCTGACGGGCGCGCAGATTGACGAGGTCGCCGCCGCGGTCAAAGAGGCCTCCGCCGCGACGGCCGCCTGAGCTTCACCGAATCGAGCGGTCGATAAAAAAAGCTCCCTCGGCCTGGGCCGAGGGAGCTTTTTTGATCTTCATCCACCCCTCGAGGGGGGTTTGGGGGAATTCCCCCATCGTAGAGGGGGTTTGGGGGAATTCCCCCATCGTAGAGGGGGTTTGGGGGAATTCCCCCATCGTAAACTAGTTGATCGTGATCGCCGAAGCCGCGAAGTCCGCGCCGAGCGAGACGGCGTCGAAGCAGGCGGCGTCCGCGGGCATGTTGGTGGTCGAGCACCAATCACCCTTGAAGTCGATGACGCCGTTCGTGCGCTTGCAACGCTCGATGGGCGAGCCGCCGTCACCGTACGTGCTCGAATCACCCGAGAGGAGCACGCAGAGCGATTGGCTGAGCGTGCCGATGTCGACCGCGTCGGCGTCCTCGAGCGTGATGTGGCCGTCGAGCTTGGCGCCGTTGATGAAGAGCGGGTGCATCGCGTCGGGCAGGCAGTTGTTCGCCGGATCGAGGCCCGCCGCGTTGTACTTGCCGATGCAGTTGTTGTCGGTCGAGAGCTGCCCGTTGAAGAGGCGGCCCTTCTTGAGCGGCAGGAGCACGTACATGGTCGCGGCGTCATCGAGGTAGATGGGCACGATCACGTCGACGCCCATCGCCGCGCTGAACATGCCGTTGGTCACCGTCACGTCGATGTCGACGGGCGCGACCATCTTGCCTTGGATCATCTCGTTGACGAAGCTGTAGCCCGCGGTCGGATCGGAGACCGGCTTGGCGCCGCCCGTCTTGAGCTTGTTCGTCGCGAGATCGAACTGGAGGAGCCAGTTGAAGGTGCCGCCCGTGCTGAGCCCGCAGGTGGGGACCTTGGGGTTGACCGCGCCCGACACGATGGTCGCGACGGTGCCGCTCGCCAGGACCGGGGGCTTGCTGATGGTGAGCTGCGACATGCGGAGGCCGGGCTTCATCGAGCTCGAGTTGTCCGTGAGGCTCACGCACTCGTGGCCCGCGGTGCAGCTCGGCTTCAGATCGCACGGGTTGCCGCTGCTCGTCGAGGTGCTCGTGGAGGTGGATGAGCCGCCGGCGGCGCCTCCACCCGTGCCGCCCGTACCGCCGCCGTCACAGGCGACCATACCCGAGGCGAACATCATCCCCGCCGCCGCCGTCACCGCACCAAGAAACACAGTAGAAAAGCGCATTCCATCCTCCTCATCGAAGCACGAAGGCCCCTCATCGTAGGTGAGGGAGCCCATCGCTTCAACCAAACTTGCAAACGTTGATCGCAAAGAAACAGGAAAAAAAGCCGTAAGCGTGCGTCACATCGTGCTCTCGCCGTACGCGTAGAGCTCGCGGATCGCGGTGACGCGGGCGTCGATGTCGGACTTGGTCACGTGTGAGATCCTGCGCGTGCCGACGGCCTCGACGCAGAATGACGCGGTCGCGGTCGCGTGCAACATGGCCCTTCGAAGCTCGATGGGGCCAGGCGATTTGCCTGCCGTCACGTGACGGGCGAGGTAGCCCACGAAGCCGCCCGCGAACGAGTCCCCCGCGCCCGTCGGATCGATCACCTCCTCGAGCGGGAAGCCGGGCGCCGCGAAGATGCCGCGTTCGTCGAAGAGCAGCGCGCCGTGCTCGCCGCGCTTGACGATGAGGCGCCGCGGGCCCATCGCGAGGATCTCGCGCGCCGCGCGGCGGATGTTGTGGCGGCCCGAGAGCAGGCGCGCCTCCTCGTCGTTGACGACGAGCGTGTCGATGCGCGTGAGGAGCGCGTCGAGCGCCTTGCGCTCGCCCTCGATCCAGAAGTTCATCGTGTCGGCGATGACGACCTCGGGGGCGTCGTCCTGCTCGAGCACCTCGAGCTGGAGCGCCGGGTGGATGTTGCCCAAGAGCACGATCGGGCTCTTTTTGTAGGCCGCCGGGATCTTGGGGCGGAAGCTCGCGAACACGTTGAGCTGCGTGTCGAGCGTGGTCCTGCCGATGAGGTCCGCGTCGTAGCGGCCGGCCCACCGGAACGTGCGGCCCTTCGCGCGCTCGACGCCCTCGGTGCTCACGCCGCGCGCGCGCAGGGCAGCGAGCGTCTTGTCGGGGAAGTCCTCGCCGACCACGGCCACGAGCCGCGCCTCGGTGAACGACGACGCCGCGAACGCGGAGTAGGTCGCGGAGCCGCCGACGACGTCGCGCGCGACCTCGCTCGGGAGCTCAAGATCATCGAACGCCATCGAGCCGACGATGAGGACGGGGGCAGGGCTCACGAGCGGCCTTCTAGCGTTGATCGAGGCTCAACGAAAGGGGTTTGTCGGACGCGCGGATCAGCGGAGGTGGCGGCCGATCAGCCAATCGAGCCGCGTCCGTACGTCGTCGGGGATGAGCGACGGCGCCGTCATGATCGCGCCGCGGAGCGCGTCGCTCGCGGGGCTCGCGGAGACGTCGGGCAGCGACGCCGCGAGCCGCTGCGCGACCTCCTTGGCGTGGCCGACGTTGCGCTGGAGCGTCGCGATCACGGCCTCGACGCTGACCGCCTCTTCGGACGCGTGCCAGCAGTCGTAGTCGGTCGAGAGCGCGAGCGTCGCGAACGGCAGCTCCGCCTCGCGCGCGAGCTTGGCCTCGGGCATGTTCGTCATGCCGATCACGTCGACGCCCCAGCTCCGGTAGACGAGGCTCTCGGCGCGCGTCGAGAACTGCGGCCCCTCGATGCACACGTACGTGCCGCCGCGGTGGACCTTGGCGCTCGTCTTCTGCGCGGCCTCGTACACCGCCGCGCTCATGATCGGGCACACGGGATCGGCGAACGACACGTGCGCGGCGATGCCCTCGTCGAAGAACGTGGAGGCGCGGCGCTTCGTGAGGTCGATGAACTGATCGACGACCACGAGATCGCCGGGCGCGATGTGCTCCTTCATCGATCCGACGGCGCTCACCGCGAGCACGTGCGTCGCGCCGAGGAGCTTGAGCGCGCAGATGTTCGCGCGGTAATTGATGGCGCTCGGCGGCACGCGGTGGCCGCGGCCGTGGCGCGGCAGGAACAACATGCGCGCGTCCGCGCCCTTGACCTTGCCGCACAAGATGGCGTCGCTCGGCGCGCCGAACGGCGTCGCGACGCGGCGGGTCTCGACCTCGTCGAACATCTCGACGTCGTAGAGGCCGCTGCCGCCGATGACCGCGAGGGTCGGGTGTTTGTCCGCGATCACTTGTGCACCTTGCCCTCGACGAGCATGCGCTCGCAGAGCGACGCGTGCCGCGCGCGGCGGCAGCGCTCGGCGAACACGATGCCGCGGAGCTGCTCGTACGCGCGGTTGATCTCGTCGTTGACGATGACGTAATCGAAGATGCCGTAGTGCTCGATCTCGCCCTTCGCGTTGTGGAGGCGGCGCACGGCGGACGCCTCGTCCTCGGTGCCGCGGCCGCGGAGCCTGCGCTCGAGCTCGGCGAGCGAGGGCGGCAGGATGAAGACGCCGACCGCGTCGGGGAACGTTGCCTTGATCTGGCGCGCGCCTTGGTAGTCGATGTCGAACAAGACGCCGTGGGCCTTGGTGCGCGCGACCTCGATCTCCTTGAGGCTCGTTCCGTAGAGGTAGTCGTGCACGCGCGCCCACTCCGCGAACGCGCTGATGCGGATCATCTGCTCGAACGCGGCGGCGTCGATGAAGTGATACTCGCGGCCGTCGACCTCGGTGGGCCGAGGCTTGCGCGTCGTGTGCGAGATGGAGAAGCGGAGGTCCGGGAACTCGCTGCGGAGCCGGTTGCAGAGCGTCGTCTTGCCCGCGCCGGAGGGGGACGAGACGATGAGGAGGAGGAAGTCGTCGGGTTGCTCGTGCATGGGCTCGCCTCGTTTGGTGGGATCTCGGCGAGGGGTCAATACCCGTCAAGCGACGTTCTGGATCTGCTCGCGCATGCGCTCGATCTCGACCTTCATGGTCACGACGTGCGCGGCGATCGCGGCGTCCTGGGCCTTGCTGCCGATCGTCGAGGTCTCGCGCAGCATCTCTTGGAGCAAGAAGTCGATGCGCTTGCCCGCGGGCTCTTCGCCCTCGCCGTCGATCGCGGACGCGAGCTGATCGAGGTGGCTCCCGAGCCTGGTGATCTCCTCGGAGACGTCGCTGCGATCGGCGATGAGCACGATCTCGGTCGCCAGGCGCGCGGGATCGATCGCGCTGTCGGCGCCGTCGAAGAGGCGCGCGGTGCGCTCCGAGAGCCTGCGCCGGAGCGCGTCGATCGCGAGGGCCGCGCGCTCCTTGATCTGCGCGAGCGCCGCGCGGATCTCGCGTGATCGCGCGCGCAGATCCGCGCGGAGCGCCTCGCCCTCGCGGCGCTGCATCACGTTCATCGCCTCGATCGCGCGCTCGATCGCGGCCCGGACCGAGGAGCGCGCGGACTCGCACGAGTCGCTGCGCGCGGCGGTGAACAGATCGGGCACCGCGGCGAGCAGGCTGAGCGGCACCTCCGCGCCTGGAGCGATCTCGTCGCGGAGCTTGGCGAGCGCTTCGAACGCGGCGCGCGCCCGCGCGACGTCGAGGATGATCGGCACCGTGACCGTGCCCTCGGTGTAGATCGTGAGGTCGACGCGGCCGCGGTGGAGCCGCTCGCGGACGACTTGCTCGGCGAAGAGGCCGAGCTCCGCGAGCTCGCGCGGGAGCTTCACGCGAACGTCGAGGAAGCGCTGGTTGACCGAGCGGATCTCGGCGCGGACGCGGCCCCCCGAGAGGGGCGCGTCACCGGCGCCGAAGCCCGTCATGCTCCTCATGTCGCGCGGACGCGTCCGGCGGTGACGTGCTTCGACGCCGCGCTCGGGCCCTCCTCGCGGAGCGCCTTGAGGTAGCCGTACGTCGGGGCGATGCCCGCCTCCCACTCCACGAGCGGCGTGTAGCCGAGCAGCTCGCGCGCGACGGTGATGTCGGCGTACGAGTGGCGGATGTCGCCCGCGCGCTCGGGGCCGTACTCGACGGCGACCTCGCGCCCGACCACGCGGCCGATCGCCTTGCACAGCTCGTTCAGCGTGACGCGCGTGCCGGTCGCGACGTTCACGATCTGGCCGGTGAGCTTCTTGGGGGACGCGGCGGCGAGGAGGTTCGCGCGCACGTTGTTGTCAATGAAGCAGAAGTCGCGGGTCTGCTCGCCGTCGCCGAAGATGCGGATGGGCCTGCCGTCGAGGACCGCGTCGATGAAGCGCGGGATCGCCGCGGCGTACGCGCCGGTGGGCGTCTGGTTTGGGCCGAAGATGTTGAAGTAGCGGAGGTTCATGGTCTCGAGGCCGTAGAGGCTCGCGAAGACCTTCAGGTAGCTCTCGCCGGCGATCTTGCTGACGGCGTAGGGCGAGAGCGCGGAGGGGGTCATGTCCTCGCGCTTCGGCAGCTCGGGCGACTCGCCGTACGCCGCGCTCGACGCGGCGAAGATCACGCGGCGGACGCCTTGCCTCCGCGCGACGTCGAGCACGGTGACGGTGCCGCCCACGTTGACCGCGTCGGCGAGCACGGGCTCGTCCACGCTGCGCGGCACCGATCCGATCGCGCCCTCGTGGAAGATCACCTCGACGCCCGCCGCCGCGCGCGCGACGGCCTCGGCGTCGCGGATGTCGCCCTCGATTCGCTCGACGAGCGACTGCTCGGGGATGCCGTCGAGGTGCTCCCATCTCCCGGAGGAGAGATCGTCGAACGCGCGGACGCGCTCACCTGCGGCCGCGAGCGCGGCGATGATGTTCGAGCCGATGAAGCCGGCTCCGCCCGTGACCAAGTAACGGACCTTCTGCATGCTCACTTCTTCTTGAAGAGCGCGTCGAGCTTCCCGCGCGCGTCGGAGATTCGCTTCGAGGTGTCCTCGGGGACGCCGTTCTTGAAGGTGAAGAAGGTGCAGTGATTCGCCTTCTCGCGGTCCGGGATGTACTCGGCGATGTGCTCCTTGCACTGGTTGTGCGCGGCGATGTCCCAGTGCTCGCAGTTCTTGCAGCAGTGCATGTCGACGCCGCAGTGCGGGCACGTGTCCGCGCGCTGGAGCTTCACGTCGAACACGATCTCGTTCTTGCACTTGTGGCAGAAGTGCCGCTTCTCCTCGACCTTCGGCATGTAGCCCATGGCGATCTCCTCAGCTCAGGCCCTTGCGCCGCTGGATGTCGGTCATCAAGCGCTGGTACTCGATCTCCCACGGGCGCGAGCCTTCTTGGAGGTGCTTGAGCTTGCCTCGCACCTCGCCCTCGAGCGCCTCGTCGACCTCGAGGTGCTTCTTCAAGACGGGCCTCATCGCGCGTCGCAGATCGTGGTCTTGGCCATAGACCTCGTCGACGTGCGCCGAGTGCATCAACATCTCGATGAGCTGGTCGAGCAGGTAGTCGAGCATCTCGTCGCCGATCTTGATGCCCTTCTGCTCGGCCGCGAGCTTGCGGAGCCTAGGCAGCTCGGTCTGCGGCATCCCGCGCGACTGGAGCAGGTCCTTGGCCTTTTCGGTCGCCTGCCGTTCGAGGTCCAGGTAGTTGGTGAAGACCGACGCGAGATCCGAGGCGACCTCTTTTTTGGAGGAGCACTCGATCTGCTCGTGGTCGACGAGGGCCTTGACGAGCTCGGCGCTCATCGGCTCGATTTTGCCTGCAAACAAACGCATCCGGGATCCTCTCGGTGCGGCCCTTAAAGATGGGGGAGATGGGATCGGCGACGGCCGGTCCGTGGTTAGGGATGGCCCAAGGTACGGGCCGTTTTACGCTCCTGTCAACGCGGCGGCGTGCGCTTCCACCCTGGTTCTTGGGTTGATTCGACATCAGGCGGTTGCGCGGGCGGGCTCGAGCCCGATCGCGGCGCCGGTGTGCTCCGGCGCTGTTCTTGTTTCGGCGCTCGCATCCCGAGCTTGAGCCGCCGCATGACGGCGTGCTTTTGGCGCTCTTTGTATTTGGCGTGGCTCGCGTCGCCGAGCTCGTTGGCGGCCTCGGTCTCGCGGTCGACGATTTGGAACTCGCAGAGCACGAAGATAATCGGTCCGAGCGCCCACGCCGCGGGCGGGGCCATCTCCATGATCTCGGGCGGCAGGCGCACCGGCAGATCGACGACGAAGTGGATCACCCGGTAGCTCCCCGCGCTGAACGAGTTGCCGCTGTGCGTGAGCTCGTCGTCGACGCCGAGCTGAAACCCGCGGAGCAGCTGCCGTAAGACGGGCTTATCCTCGCAGTAGCTTCGGAAGTGGAAGATGGTGTTGATGCTCTCGCCCGGCACCACGTAGTTGAACGGGAAGAGCCGCTCCGAGAGGTAGTGGAGGATCGGGAGGATGTCGTCCGAGCTGCGCGTGACGATCCGAAAGCGGAGCTTGTCGTAGATGGCGGCGGCGGTCGTGTCCTTCTTCGAGAGGAGCTTCGTGTAGAGCGAGTCCTTGTTCTTGCGACCGCCGACGAACTCGGTGATCGGGAAGCCCGACGCCAGCATCCCGCCGATGACGCGATAGACCTTCTCTTCGACCAGGTGGAAGACGTCCTGGTCCGACATGGGGATGGAGAAGAGCAGCTCGCGTCCATCGAGGTGATGGATGATGTGCATCGCCTTGAGGATGGTGCAGGCGCACATCTGCCGGTGGCCCTTACTCGAGGCGAGCAGCAGGACCTCCTCGACGGAGGCGCGCTCGACCGGCCGCGGGATGGGGAATTCGAAGTGCCGGCGGAGGTAGGCGATCGACTCGTTCTTGAGCGCCTCCAAGCGGGCCCGGTCAGCGGGCTCGTTCGGGCGGAACTCTTGGGTCTCGAGGATCGCCTCGGCGTCTTCGTGCGACTGGAGGTGGAGCCGGTGCCAGTCGATGACGGAATCGCCGCGCAGGATGAGCTGCAGCGATTCGAGATCCATCACGGTGAGCTCGTCGAGACGTTTGAGCCTTCCGATCGAGGCGTCACTCATGATTGGCGGGTGAGGCTAGGGGTATTTCCACCACCTCGCCATCGAATCTGGTCGGTAACGGCCGAGGAGAACCTCAGGAAATGGTGGGCGGGCTTGGCGAGCTCGGCGCAGCGCGACCGAGAGACAGCGTGCCCAGGAAGATGCCGAGCGTCAACACGACGACGGCGGCGTGGCCGAGATAGGCGCCGCTGCAACCGATAGCCGCGAACGGTGCGAGAGCGGCCAAGTACCAGGGGGTGATCTTCATCGGTCCTCCATCTGCGCTTGGGGCAGCATCAAGCCGCCGCCGTACCCACCCGCGACCGAGGCCGAACGCCTCCCGCCACGAACGAGTAAGACCATGTAAGATAAAGTGGCACAACCCCTTTCGCCGGGCCAAGAAGTAGCGGGTGACTGGGGAACGCATCAAGCGAATTCGTTTCCAGGTTCTGTTCCAGCCGTCTCACGTTCCTCTTGAATTTGAACAATCGTTAATTTTATCGGAGAGTTAGTGAGGGTCCTTCGAGTGAAATATAAGTCCTACCATGTGGCCAAAAACCCGCAGGGACCGTCTCAGGGGACACGGCGCAACTCGGCGGAGCATGCAAGCTTTTTGGCGTGGCTCGCGAGGCGGTTGTCAGGGATCGCGCGCGAGCGTGATCACGACGTTCGCGCTTTGTCCGAGCTCGATCGTGCGGCGCACGTTCTGGCGCTCGTCCCCTCGATGGATCACCGCGTCGAGCGCGTAGTGACCGTCGGGTAAGCTCATGACGCTTCGGAGGGATCGAGGAGCGGCGCCGCGCTCGAAGCTCCATGCGGCCCCCGCCGCAGCGCTGCTCGGCGCGGGGGCGGAGATCCAGACCACGTCCACGCGCGTGATGGCGGAGGCATCGCCTAGCTCGTACCTCACCGTGCGCTCGCGCGGCATCGTGGGCAGCACGCGCGCGACAACGATGCCGGCGGCGGCGACGAGGAGCAGTGGAGCAAAGCGTGCGAGCGGGCCGCGCTTGGGAGCCTTTGGCGCGGAGGAGCCTACTTCGGGAGGGGGATCAAGGGTCACCTGCGACCCCGCGGGACGCGGCTTGATCCGGCTCTTCGTTCTCCATGCGCCCCGTGAGCTTCTCCCACAGGTGCCATGCGCCAACGAACGCCGAGTAAGCGAGGATCAACGCGACCGCGCACAGGTCGTAGATCATGATCTGACCGACGACGTAGTTGGCTGCGTCCGCGTGGGTGACGCGCGTGAAGATCCACGCGACGAAGCTCAGAAAGAGGACTGCGGTGACCACCGCAAAGGTGCCGAAAAACCACCTCATGATCAGGATGAGAGCTTTGACGGGTTGACCTCGAAAAGTCAACGTTACGCAGTTTACGCAGGGGCGCGAACAGCTGCGCTCACTTGCCGCGGAGCTGTCGAATTTTCTTCACCAGGCCGGCCTGCACGGCGGGCGGGAGGTCGAAGGCGGGCATTTTGTTTTTGCCCTTCTGGATGACCTCGGCGATTTGTCGATCGTCGACCCGGTCTTGCCAGTCGCCGCGGGTGAGGTCGGGGGCGCGCATCATCGCGCCCTGGGGCCCGTCCCCTCGCCCGCGCGCGCCGTGGCATGGGACGCAGTTTTTGGCCCAGGCGATCTCGACGAGGTCGGGGCCGCCTTCGCTCGGGGTCTTTCCCGTCGTTTGCCCCGGCGCTTCGCGGCCCGCCGGTTGGTCGTGATCGGCGGGGGTCCATTCGCGTGCGTCGCCGCGCGCGCGATCGCAGGAAGGGAGAAGGAGCAGCACGAGGGCGGGGACGAAGAGGGCGCGCATGAGCGTGGAGCGCGCGTCTAGCACAAAACGAAAGCGGCGCGGAGGACCGCGCCGCCTACGAGCCTACGAGGTTGCAGGACCGGGTCAGATCAGCGGCAGGGGTCGCCCGCGACCTTGCCGCCGCCGCCGACGTCGAGCCCGCCGATGGGCTTGCCATTGAGCGCGGCGTTCACGAAGGCGACGCGGCGGTTTTGGGCCTTGCCATCGGGCGTGGCGTTGTCGGCGATGGGCTTGTCTTGGCCAAAGCCCACGGGGATGAGACGGCTGCACTCGACGCCCTGCGCCACCAGCCAGCGCGCGACGGCCATCGCGCGCTTCTCAGAGAGCGCTTGGTTGCCGGCCTTGTTGCCGTCGCTGTCGGTGTGCCCCTCGATGCGGAGGAGCGTGACCTGCGTCTTCTGGCCGAGGTAGTCCTGAACGATTTCGAGCACGGGCTCGCTCTCGGGCTTGAGCTGATCGCTGCCCGTCTCGAAGACGATGTTGCCCGGCAGCTTGATGCGCTCGCCCTCCATGTTGAACTCTTTGACCTTGGGCGTGCGGCGAGCGCGCTTCGGGGCTGGGGGGGGCGCCGCCGGAGGGGGCTGCTTGGCCATGACCCTGGTCTCCACCGTGCAGCCGCTGACAACGACCCCGGTACCGAACAGCATCACGGCGCTGAGAATGGGAGCGACGTATTTACGCATGGAACGTATTCTCCTCTGAGGAAGCACGAGCGCGGGCTCGTTGACGCGGGGCTTGGGGCAGGGCCCCAAACGTTTTCTTGGTGGCTCACGGGAGGGAGCGACCGGCATTGAGCCCGACGCGCGCTTTCGACGCGCGTGCGTCGGGTTTCTTCACACCGGCCGCCTTTCTACTCAAAAGCCGGAAGAAACGAAACAGAAACGAAGCCCAACGTCGCACACCTTTGCCAAAACACTCCCGCCGCCATGGCTTGGGAGCATGGATGACGGCCATCCCCCTCCGGCGAAGCTCTCCTTCGCCGGGAGCAGAGCCTTGTCACCGTATACGGTAGAGCGGGGAAATTTCCCCCCTGCCTTGACGCACAGAATGGACGAGATGGCTCACTCCGCGGTTCGCTCAGGGCTTCCCTTCAGGGCCTGGAGCGAGCACCGACGGCGTGGTCTAGAGTAGGTTTTCGCGGTTATGCGGGAGCGAGACGGGGGGTTTTGGGGGACCCCGCCCGTCTAGGCTCAGCGGTTATGCGGAGCGAGACGGGGGTTTGGGGGGGACCGGAATCGGTCCCCCCATCGTGACGCAACTAAGGCGCGCACGGATCGGGGCCGGGCATCGAGGGCGGCGCGACCGCACCAAGCTGCACGGTCGCAGCGTCGAAGCCGAGACCGACCGAGATGCCGTCGCACTCCTTGCTCGGGTCCTGCGAGCCGTCCTGAAGGATGTCAGATGCTTGCTCGAGCTGCGTCAGGATGCTCTGGAGCGTGGGGTTCATCGGATCGCAGAAGCTCGGATCGAAGGAGCCGGCGATCTTCTGGATCTCGGAGACGAGCGAGGTGGTCGGGATGACGCCCGCGATGGTCCCGTTGGTCGCCGTCTTGTGATCGCTCGACAGATCCATGGCGACGAGCGCGCTCGCGATGGTGAGGTTGAGCGAGAAGCCCTGCACGCTGAGGTTCAGCGTGATGGTGCCCTTGGAGCCCGAGACCCACGTGTTGCCCGTGAGGTAGCTCGTCGCGAACTGCACCTTCGACGACTTGATGTCGTTCGGATCGTTGAGCAGCTCGGGGCGCACGTCCCAAACGTCCGTGCCGTCGAAGAGCGGCGCTTGGCCGAGGTCGGCGCCGGCGTAGAGCCGCGCGACGAGCGGGTTGTAGTCCGCGCTCGAGCCGAGCTTCTCCATGTCGACCATGATCGTGAACGAGCCGCTCGCGATGCCTTGGTTGATCGACTCGGAGGCGTCCGTCGCGATGCCGAGGATGATCGGCAGGATGTTCTTGCCGAAGGAGTTATCGATGCCGCCGTTGCCGTCCGGGTAGACGTTGGTCTTGTTGCCGCCCTTGCGCGGCTTGCAGAGATCGGTGGCGTTCGCGGTCGAGATCTTGTTGTCGAGATCGTAACCGTACTCTTTCCAGCCGTTGACCTTGTCGGGGGTACCGTCGCGCTTGGTGTCGCCGAGGTAGAGCTTCTTCACGGCGAAGGTGGTGCTGCCCGTGCCGTCGCCGGGCTTGTTCGGGCCGGGCATCGGCGGCTGGATGGAGTTGCCGCTGGAGCTCGAGCCGCTGGAGCTGCTCGATCCGCCGCCGCTCGCGCCGCTGCCGCCGGAGCCGCCGGTAGCCTCACCGCCGCACGCGCCGGATCCGAGCGAAATACCAAGCATCGCCGCCGTGAACCCGGCGAGCATCCAATACGTTCGAAGCATTGCGAACCTCACTTTCTTACCCGAGAGTGCAAGCGGTACTGCCCGAAAGCGAAGGATGGGAGCGCCTGCCTCGTCGTACGGCCGAACACTCTAGCGGAGGGCCGAGGAGCGCTTCAAGCGCCAAGCTCGATCTCGGCCGGGCGGCATCGAGGCGACCATGAGCACCCTTTACGTCGGAGGGGCAGGGCCGTATGGCCTTGGTCGTGCCTGCCGAGTTCGTCCATTTGCACGTCCACTCGCAGTACTCGCTCTTGGACGGGGCGCTGAAGATCAAGGACCTCGCGAGCAGAGCGAAGGCCCTCGGCATGCGAGCGGTCGCGCTGACCGATCACGGCAACATGTTCGGCGCGATCCAGCACTACAAAGCCTGCAAAGACGCGGGCGTCTCCGCGATCTTGGGCTGCGAGGTGAACGTCGCGCGGAGGCGCACGGGGCCGGGCGCCGAGGAGGCGATCGATCACCTGGTGCTCCTCGCGTCCTCCGAGGCGGGCTACCGGAGCCTCATCCGCATCGTGTCCGAGGGCCACGTGAGCCCGGTGTCGAGCCTCGCGCCGAGCGTCTCGATGGACACGATCGCCGCGCACAACAAGGGCCTCATCGCGCTCACCGGCTGCCTCGGCGGCGTGCTCGCGCAGCGCGTGCTCGAGCAAGGCGAGGTCGAGGGGCGCGCCGAGCTCGATCGGCTGCGATCGGTCTTCGAGCCGGGGAGCCTGTACGTCGAGCTCCAAGAGCACAACCTGCCGGAACAGCCGGTCGTCAACGGCATCCTCACGGGCATGGCGGCCGACATGGGCCTGCCCATCGTCGCGACGAACGACGTCCACTTCCGCGATCGCGAGGACGGCGAGAGCCAGCTCTACCTCTCGTGCATCGCGGGCGGCCGGAGCTACGCCGAGGCCTCGGAGGCGCACCACGGGAGCTTCGAGATGTTCATGAAGCCCCCGGACGAGATGGCGTACCTCTTCCGCGATCGGCCGGAGGCCATTCAGAACACGATGGCCATCGCGGAGCGGTGCGCGGGGCTCAAGCTCAAGCTGGGCTCGCCCATGTTGCCGACGTTCAAGCTGCCGCCCGAGTTCGGCGAGGACACGAACGAGTACTTTCGCAAGGTCGCGCGCGACGGGCTCGACCGCCGCTTCGCCGAGATGGGCGATCGGCGCGCGTCGATCGACGAGGCCGCGTATCGCAAGCGCCTCGAAATCGAGCTCGACGTGATCATCGGCATGAAGTTCCCCGGCTACTTCCTCATCGTCTGGGACTTCATTCGGTACGCCAAAGAGAAGGGCGTGCCCGTCGGGCCGGGGCGCGGATCGGGCGCCGGATCGATCGTCGCGTGGGCCATGCGCATCACGGACCTCGATCCCATCCCGTATAACCTCCTGTTCGAGCGCTTCTTGAACCCCGAGCGCGTCAGCATGCCGGACTTCGACGTCGACTTCTGCATGGACCGGCGCGACGAGGTCATCGCGTACGTCGCCGATCGTTATGGCAAGACGAGCGTCGGTCAGATCGCGACCTTCCACGAGCTCAAGGCGCGCAGCGTCATCAAAGACGTGGGACGCGCCATGGGCTTCCCCGCGAACGAATCGCAGAAGATCGCGAGCCTCGTCCCCTCCAAAGGGCCGGGCCAGATGTACACGCTGAGCGAGGCGCTCGACGTCGAGCCCAAGCTCAAGGCGCAGAAGGAGAGCGATCCGACGGTCGGCGAGCTGCTCAAGCAAGCGCTCAAGCTCGAAGGGCTCACGCGGCACGCGGGCATGCACGCCGCCGGCGTCGTCATCAGCGAGGGACCGCTCTGGGATCACGTCCCGTGCTTCAAGAACGGCGAGCAGCTCGTCACGCAGTATTACAAGGACGACGTCGAGCTCGCGGGCCTCGTCAAGTTCGACTTCCTCGGCCTCAAGACGCTGACGGTCGTCGACATCGCGGTGCGCCTCATCAACCAGAGGCCCGATCTCCGCGCGGCGGGCAAGACGTTCGACCCTGCGGCGATCCCGCTCGACGACAAGCCGACGTTCCTGCTGCTCCAATCGGGCGAGACCACGGGCGTGTTCCAGCTCGAGTCGAGCGGCATGCAGGAGCTCTTCAAGGGCCTGCGCCCCGACGCGTTCGAGGACATCGTCGCGGCCGTGGCGCTCTACCGGCCGGGCCCGCTCGGCACCGGCATGGTGAAGGACTTCGTCGACTGCA
>CAYTJL010000134.1:16472-26568 GCA_964437785.1 uncultured Polyangiaceae bacterium | reverse complement strand
GTTATTGCGTCATGCGCTTGTTGAGCGCCCGCACCGCCTTGACCGCGAGCGCCGGAGAGACGCGCTGCGCGGCCCAGAGCGCCCACGCCTCGGGCGAGACAGGCACGATCCCACGGTTGTGCTCGATGGCGTCGAGGATGGCGGCGGCCACCTTCTCGGGGCCATAACCGCGCTGCTGATAGAGCTTCGACGTCCGCGCGCGGTACGTCTCGCCCGCGTAGCTGCCGCGGTTGCGCGACGCCGACACGATAGGCGTGTTGATGACGCCCGGACAAATGACGGTGACCCCAACCCCCTTTTGCGACAGCTCATCGCGCAGCGCCTCGGACAAACCCACCACCGCAAACTTGGTGGTGCTGTACGCGCCGAGCGGCATCGCGGCGACGAGCCCCGCGGCCGAAGAGACGTTGACCACGTGACCGCTGCCCCGCGCCGCCATCGGAGGGACGAAGAAATGAACGCCGTGAATTACGCCCCAGAGGTTGATCGATAAGATCCACTCCCAATCATCGAGCGATGTGTCCGCGATGGATCCGACGAGCGCCACACCCGCGTTGTTGACGAGCACGTCGAGCGGGCCCAACGTGGCGTGGACCTCCTCGGCGAAGGCGCGGACGGCGTCGCGCTTGGAGACGTCGACCACGCGCGCCATCACGTCGCCCCCGCGCGCGCGCGCCTCCGCCGCCGCGCCTTCGAGGTTATCGTGGTTGACGTCGCAAAGGACGAGGTTTGCGCCCTCCCCGGCGAGCGCGAGCGCGGTGGCGCGACCAATACCGCTGCCCGCTCCGGTGACGAGCGCGAGCTTGTTGTGGAATCGATTCTTCTTCTTCACGGGCGCGAGGATAGCGCGGCCGCGACCTCGCGCCAGGCCGGAACCGCACATGACGCGAGGGGCTCGGCGAGCGACTCCGCACGTTCGCGCGCGCCCTCGTAAGGCCGCCCGCACAGCGAGAGCGTCTCCGCGAGCGCGCGATAGACCTCCACCGCGATCACCCGACTCATCATGTCCTCGGCGGTGTCACCGAGGAGCGCGTCCGCCTCGGACACGAGCGGCTCCAGAGCACGCACCGCCGCCGCCGCGTCGTCCTCCACCATGGCGCGGAAGAGACCGGCCATGAGCCTCGCGCGCCTGCGTGAGCGCCGGTCGAACCCTGTCTTGCCCCACGCGTCGATGAGATCCAAAGCATCATCGAGGCGCTCCTCCGCAGCGCCCTTGTCGCCCTTCACCGCCGCGAGCACGCCGCGGGCATACGCGTGGTGCGCCCGCGCGCGCAAACGCCCCTCGGGCGGCGTGTCGTCTTCGCCCTCGCCCGGCGCGGGGACGTCGTCCGCGAGCAGGAGCGACGCGCGATCGGGGTTGCCGCGCGCGACCTCGACGAGCGCGGCCATCAAAGGGGGATAGGCCATGAAGGCACGGTGATACCAAGGCCAACCGCGGCCGGCGTTCGAGAGCATGGAGAGCGCGCTGTCGAGCTCGCGCGAGAGCAGCGCGACCTCGGCCGCGAGCAGGTCCGCCACGGAGGTGTCTTGAGAGATGCGTTTGGCCCCGCCGCCCTTGGTGGGGACCAACGCCGGCCCCGGATAACGGAGCGCAGCGATCTCGAGCCCGAGAGGGGCGATGTCCCCGCGCTCGATGAGCCGGAGGACGCGCGAGCGGCGGATAGGGGCCGCCGGCCGATACGAGCGCTCCACGACGATGTCCCCCGCGGTCGCGTCATCCAAATGACCACAACACCACGAGACGAAGGCGCTCGCCTCGATGAGCCGATCGATCAACGTGGTAGGCACCGGAGGCGCGAGGAGCATCAACGAAGGAGCGCTCTGCAAACGATCCAGCGCCTCGGCCGTTTTGTCCTGCGCGGCGAGCGCGATCGCGAGCCCTACGTGCGCGAGGATCATCGCCTCGGTGTCCTCGGCGCTCTCTTCGATCGCGCCGCGAAAGAGGCGCTCCGCCTCGGGGAAGCGGCGCTCCGCGAGGGCCCTTTGCGCCGCGTCGCGCCCGCCCGCTGCGAGGCTCTCGATCCACGGCCACACGATCACGTCACCGCCAAAGAGAGAGAGCGGGGGGACAGCTTGGATGAGCCGCTTCGCCAAGACCTCGAAGCGCCAACCCCACAACACCTCCGGGATGGCCTGAGCCGCCGGCGTGGGCTCTTGGGGCGAGGCGTCTTCATCTTCATCGCTCGACGTGAGCACCTCATAGCCACTTTGCTTCGCGGACAAAGGAGGAGGGGGCGGCGCCCCGGGAGCGGCGGGGAGAGCGGGCGGCGCCGCCGCGGCGTGAGGAGGCGCCGGGGGCGGCTCCTTGAGCACCTGGGCCTCGGGAGGATGCTTGGGCTCGGTGATCTCATAAATGCTGCTCCGGATCGACCACACGTCGGGCGCCGCGTAGGGGAACATCTCATCGAGGAGCTTGGGCAAGAGGACGAGCACCTCGCCGCCGAGCTTGTACATGGCGTTGCGCTTCTCGTTCCACCGCGCGAAGACCCGCCCCCAAACCTCCTTGTCCGCGGGCGGCGCCCTGCTCGCGTCGAGCACGTGAATCACGCCGTGAGGGAGGTTTGCCTCCGTGGGGCGGAGGATCGGCGCGAGCACCGCCTCGATCAAATCGTCACGTTCGAGCGGCGCGTCGGTCGTGCGATCTTGATACGGGTTGAGGCGCACGAGCTTCACCGCGGATTTGCGCATGCCCGGCAGCTCGCGCTCGATGAGCCCCAAAAAAGCGTCCGCCGCGCGCGGGCTCTCGCAGCGGCAGAGATAGAGATGAAAGCGATTGGAGAGCGCGAGGGCTTTGAGGAGGCGCCGCTCGTCGTCCGTGCGCTCCCCGGAGGCTGTCACGCCTTCTCCGCGAGCGAGGGAGGGGGCGGCTCGGGCGGCGCGGCGAGCTCCTTCATCCCGGCGACCGAAGGGTGGACATCCATCCACTCTTCATCGTTGAGGTAACGCAGGATCACGTTGTTCTGGAGGAGCCTGTCCGCGGCCTCGCGATCTTGATCGTTCGAGACGATGAGCTTCTTCGTGTGGTTGACCATCGCGAGCAGCGGGATCGCGCCGCTGTCATAGACGATGGCCCGATAGGTGTTGCCCGCATATCGCAGCTCCTTCTCGAGCGCCTCGTGGCTCACCGGGAAGTCCTCGATCGTCAGGAGGCTCTGGAGGAGCCGGACGATCTCGCGCGGGTATCCGCCCGACCAGAGCGCGATGGCGCGGACGCGCTCGGCGACGGTCTGTTCGCCGAAGATCTCGTTCATACCATCTTTGCCGAGGCGCTGCGCGATGAGGCTCGACACGACCTCTACCCCCTCCGGGTAGAGCACGCCCTCTTTGTTACGGACCTTGATCATGGGTAAAAACGAGACGGGGGTGCTCATCCGGCGGGAGAGCGCGGGCGGCACCGTATAAAGCACGTGGATCGGAAGCGCGAGGTGAGGCGCGCCGCTCGTGAAGATGCGCTCGGCGCTCTCGAGCACCTCCCTCCACGTGAGGCTCGTGCCGCGGAGCTTCTCCAGCGAGTCGAAGAGCACCGCGATGCCGCCTCTGTTCGCCTTGCGCGCGCGCAGATCGAGCTGCCGGAGCTCCTCGTGAACCATGTTGATGAACGTGGTCGGCTGCTCCGCGACGACGTTGCGCACGCGCTCCCGCAGCTTGATGTTGGTCTTGAAGTTGAGATCGACCCCCAATTTGACGCCCGCGTCGATCCCGATGCTCGCTTTGCTCATCTCGACATCGGTCTTGGAGAGCCAACCCCACAACCTCCGAAAAGGCCCGTCCTTCATGGCCTCTTCGGCGTCGCCCCCTTCGAGCGCGACCACCGCGCGCTCCGTGTGGAGGAGCACGAGCGAGAGGAGATCCGAGATGTCGATCTCGACCGTGAGGTCGAGGACGTCGTCCGCGTCGATCAAGACGGTGAGCAGGTTCTTGCGCTTGAGATCGCTGAGCCGCGCCATCAAACGGTTAATCTCGGTGCTCTTGCCGGTGCCCCGGAGCCCCGTAAAGAGCAGGCACGTAGGCGCTTTGGAGAGCTCGATGGTCTTCGCGAGCTTGTTCGCCCAGTTTTGCCCGCGCACGCCGTGCTTGTCGATGTCGACGTTGCGAGCGTCTTTGGGCGAGAGCGGCTCGTCCGGGTTACAGAGGTTATACAGCTCTTGCAGGCGCTCGAATTCCATCGCGATCACGCTACTCCATCGACCCTCGTGTGTCGATCACTTCATCTCTCCCGCGGGCTTGGGATCCACGCGCGCAGGATGCCGAGCGTGTGTTGGGGATCGTCGAGGCTCGTCTTGGTGGCCCACGCGCGCACCCAACCGTCGGCGCCGCCCGTCACGACCTCATCGCCGTCGGGCCGAAAGGCGGCCCATTGGATAGGCGCCGGGTGCGCGCCGAGCCGCGCGATCGGGTACCCATCGGTGATGTCCCACAACCACACTTGCCCGTCGTCTCCAGCGGTGATCGCGAACCGCCCGCCGGGGTGAAACGCGATGGCGCGCACGCGGCTCGCGTGGAAACGAGGCCTCTGCGCGATGGACCTGAGCCCTGTTGCGAGGGGCTCCCAGAGCGACACCGTCCCTTCGGCGCCGCCCACGATCACCCGATCTCCGAGCGGAGAGATCCCCGCCGCGGTCGCGATCGATCCGCTGAGCCCGCTCGTCCCCACCTCGGCGATGAGCGGTTTGCCGCCCACGGTCTCCCCATCTTCGATCTGCCCGCGCCAGAACCGGACACACCCTCTCACGTCGGCGCCCAAGACATGGAGAGAACGATTGATGTACGCGGCCGCGAACAGGCTCTCTTCGCCGCTCTGCTTGGGCGCGGCGCACCCGCTTCCGTCGAGGGTGGCCGCGCGCAGCGGCGCGTCGAGCTCGCTCCACCCAAAGACCCTCGCGCGGAGCGAGGAGCCCTTCTCTTCAATCGTGACGATCTCGGATCCATCTTCGCTCGGCGGGGCCGCCCCTCTTTGTCCGACCCTCTTCACGGAGAGGAGCGCCGCCGCGCGGACCGTGAATCCATCCTCCAAAGGGATCTTCCCCTGCGAGCCCTCGTCCGGCCCCGCGTCGGCGAAGGACAACAGCGCGCCGTCGGGGGCGATCGCGACGGCGTGATCGCTCGCGATCGCGGAGGACACCGCTTTGATGGATCGCCCTTGAAAGGTCCTCGTCGCGCCGCTCTCCCACCGGATCAAGGCGCCGAGATCCTTGCCGGTGTAAAGCCTCTTGCCCGCGAAGACGCCCCAAACGCTGTTGCCCGACAGATCGTCGCTGTCCGTCGTCTTGGCGCTCCACACCTCGACGAGGCCGCTCGGCTTGACCGTGACGACCCCTCGTTGCGCCGCGTCTCCCACGAAGCTCGCGTGGGCCACGTTGCGGAAGGTGCGGAGTCGCTTGCAGCGCGCGGTGTCCGACAGATCCCACACGATCGCCGTGCCGTTCTGATCCACGCTGAGCGCGCGCGGCCCTTCGGCGTCCACGTCGACCGACACGACCGCGTGCGCGTGGGTGTCTTTGGAGTCGCAATAAGGCGCTCCGTCGGGCCGCCACACACGCACGCTGCGATCGGCGCCGCCGCTGACGATGAACGTAGCTTTGGGCGGGACGGCGATCGCGTACACCGCGCCTTGGTGCTTGGGCGAGAGCCAGCCGCGCGCCGGCACGAGCTTCCCCTCTTTGACGTCGAAGAGGCCCATCGAGCCATCCGCCGAGCCGGTCACGACTCTGTCGTGGTGAATCGCTTGGATGACCGTGACCTCATCGCGATGGGGGCTTTGGCCCAGGCGCTCCGACGACCACGCGGCCTCCTCCTTGGGGAGATCGACCTTGCGCTTGGGCTCATTGGTGAGCCTCTGCGGGAGAGGAGGGATGGCGAAGCTCCTCTGCGACGTGTTGCCGACCGCGACCTCGACGCGCTTGACGGCGACGACCGCGCGGATCTCGGAGGAAACGACGCTGAGCCCTCCGGCCTTGTCCCCCACCACGATGCGCGGAAGGTCCTTGGTGTCAGGGGTCTTGAGCACGGCGAGCGCCGAGACAGGCGCGCTCGGCAGGTTCGCAGGGGCGCCGCTCTTTCCGCGCCGGAGGTCGACCGACCACGTGAATTTGGAGGCGCCCGAGTCCCAATAACGCAGGGTCGACCCGAAGCCCACCGCGGCCGACTCCCCACCTTCGCTGAGCGCGAGGACGGCCGCGCGGCCCGCGTCGGATCGGCTGAGCCCGGGGACGAGCGTCTGTCGTTGAGCGCTCTTCTCATCTCCGAAATAGACGAAGCCGACGTCGTCGAGCGCCGCGACCTTGCCGCCGCGGATGGTGAACGCGCGGATCGGCGTCGAGCCCGGCTTGGTCCACGCGTGAGACTCGATAGGAGCGCTCTTGTCGCCCGCCGCGACCTGCCAGAGCCCGCCGAGGATATAAGGGCTCCCACCGGCGATGATGGCGAGCGTCGACGCGCTCGCGGCCGTGTCCGTGACGAACCCCGTTTGCCGGAGCGTGACCGAGATGCTGGGCTTCGGGCCCGCGTTCGGGCTCGCGACCTGCTTGTCGAGCGTCGCCTCCTCGCCGAGCGACCGGACCCGCAGGACGTCGTCGGTCGCGGTGACGATTTGCCATCGATCGCCGCGCATCCGCAGCGTCACCGGCTTAGGGATGAACGGATAACGAGGGACCGCCTCGGGGATCTGGCGCATCTCGCGGAGCGACCTGTCGCTCACGCGGTAGAGGCGCGCCTCCTCCCCGAACCAAATCAACACCTCCTCCCCCTTCGGAGAGAGCTTGGCGTCGCGCATCGTGCCCCCGAGCGGGATCTCCCACGTCGCCGCGCTCTTGCCCGGCTCATAGAGCGAGAGCGTGCGCTCGGACTCCACGAGGACGGCCCCGGTCGCGTCATGGAACCCGAACCACTCCTCCGCGGAGCTTCGTTTGATCTCGAGGGTCGGCACCTTGAAGCGCTTTTCGTCGGTGTCGATGGCATGGACGTAGAAGCCCCCGTCGCTCATCGCGATCGCCAACGAGGCCTCGTTCGGCGCCAAGACCCCTTTGCGCACGACGGCGCGGGCGGAGAAGCCAAAGGGCTCCTTCGCGCCTGTAGCGTCCCAGACCAGAACGACGGAGTCGGGAGGATCGATGCTCTTCACGTACGCCCCGACCACGCGCGATCCATCCCTCGTGATCTGGAGCGAGGAGAACCCCGGGGTCACGGTCGAGAACGACGCCCCTTCTGCTTTCGACCCGCTGTCGGCGGGCGGTTTTTCGAGCGAGCGCGTGACGAGCTTCACCTTCTTCTCGCTCATGTCGAGCGCGAGGACCATGGCCTCGTCGTTGTCCCAGAAGAGCGCGCGCGTGCCGTCCCCGTTGAGCGAGAGCTTGAATTGCCCGATCCGAACGCGAAAGCTCATGAGCTTGGTCCCGTCGGCCAGGCGCCACACCACGGCTTGACCGTCGTCCCCCTGCCCCACGACCACGCTCCCATCGCCGCTCGCGGTGAACGATCGGAGCTCTCCCACGAGCCCCTTTATCTCCTCGAACGCTTGATCGTGGAGAGGAGGCCTGTCATCCGAGGCGCGCCCGGGCGAGTCGGCCGGCCACCATCGGCCGTTGTCGACGTCGACGAATCGGACGCTCGATCCATTGGCGCTCAACACCGCCGCATAGCGCCCGTCCGCGAAGACACGATAGGTGCTGATCCCGTTGGCGGCGAGGAGGAGGGGCTCGACGCGACCGATGGTCGCCTCGAAGCGACACCCCACGATCCCGAGGAGCGGCTGCGGCAAGAGGGGCCTTTGGTCCTCCTTCGGGAGGAGGGCAGATTGCGTGTTTGCGTCGGCGATCGCCTCGAACGCAGGCGTCAGCGCGCGCGCGGCGTCGTCCCATCGCTTGTCCGACGTCGCCCGCCACGCGAGCTCCGAGAGCACCTCGGCGCGCGCCTCATTGGCCTTGATCTGCGCGACCAAGCGCCCTTGCACCTCTTGCCTCTTGGCGGTGTCCTCTTGCCTCCTGGCGGTGACCTCGCGATAGGCATACACCCCTCCAAAGAGCACCGTCACGGTCACCAGCGCCGCGGTGGTCGCCGTGACCTGCCGCCGGGTCCGCGAGAGCTTCTTCGCTTGTTCGAGCTTCTCGTCCTGCTCGATCCGCTTCTTCTCCTCTTCGAGGAGCCTCGCTTGGGCCTGCCTCGCCTGCTCCTTGAGGTTGCGCTTCTCGATCTCCTCTTGCCGTTGGCTCCTGCGTTTGGCGATGGGCCGCGTGAGCACGTCATGGACGATCTCGACGTACAGTTGGCTGAGCCGCTGCTCGCGCCGGAGCAGCCGTTTGTCGATGAGCTCGCCCACGAAGGAGCGTTGATGATCGGGGACGCGATCTTCGGCGATGGTGTCCCGCCGGCCCTCGGGCGTGAGCAGCTGATCTTCGATGAGCGTGCGGACGTCCTCCGGCACCCCCTCGATGCAACCATCGTAGAAGTCGTCGAAGAGCTTGTCCTTGTTGATCTGGACGAGCTCTTTGTCGATCTTGTGCCCCTCTTTGCGCTTTTGGTTCAGCTCGGCGCAATAGAACGCGAGGAGGGCCGAGTCGACCTCTTGAATGTCCTTGATGTCGGCCGTCTCCGGCACGCCCGCGACCGCCTTGACGATGCCCTCGGCGACGTCCTCGTTCACCACCTCTCGCCCAGGCTCGATGACGGCCTCACGCGCGGACGCGCCGTCGAGCGGCATGAGCCGATATCGCCCCGTCGCGAGCGAGGGCATGATCCTGCGGTGATCGTCTAAATCGGCCAAGAACTCCTCGCGGAGCGAGATCAGCACCTTGGCGCGCGGCGCCTCGGCGGGCGCCCCCTCGCCGAGCGGCATACGGTTCTCGACCAGGTCCGAGAGCTCCTCGATGAGGTGAACCCTCTCTTTGGGGTGCTCCTTGCCGAGCGTAAAGAGCTCTTCGAGCTGATCGAAGACGAGCACCGGAGTCACCGGGCGGCCGTCCGCGTCGCAGTGCCCGACCTCACGGAAATACCCCGCGAGCGACTCCTCGGCGGCGGGCCTCGGCCCGTCGAGATCACCCCGGCCGATGGCCTCGGAGATCCATTGTTTGACCTGATCGACGAAGTTCTTCTGCAGCGCCCTGGTGTCCTCTTCGCGCTCGAAGCTCAGCCGGATGCGGATCGGGACGATGCCGTCTTGACGGAGCCTCGGGAACACCCCTGCTTGGAGCAGCGACGTCTTGCCGAGGCCCGATTTGCTGTAGAGCACGGTGAGCCTTTGGAGCTCCACCAACGTGGTCAAATCGTGGATGGGGCGCGCCCGCCCGCGGAAGAACGACGCGTCCTCCTCTTCGAACGAGGCGAGCCCCGGATAAGGGTGCTGCGGATCGAGCCTCCGAACGGTGATCAAGGGCCCTCCTGCCGAAAGAGGTGATCGCAGATGTGGAGCTGGAGCGCGTCGATCACCTCTTTCCACAAGGTGTCTACGCTCTTGGCCCCGGGCTCACCGTAGATGGGTTTGCCATTCTTGGGCAGCGCGTCGATCCCGTCACCCTCCCAATCACACGCGCGGAGCACCACGCCCGCCACGCACGCGGTCCCCTCGCCGGCGATCTCGCGGATACGCTCGTACTCCACCTCGCGCGCGAGCTTGGGCGCGCCGATCGCGGCGACCCCGATCATGTCGACGCTGAGGAGCGGCACGACCACGTCGGCGTGATCCAGCTCATTTCGCCACGTCTCCTCGACCGAGGCGCCCGCTTCGATGCGGCCGCGGTGCCACACGTGGATCCATCGGGCGCGCGAGAGGTGCTTTTCGAACGTGACGCGATGGGCGGCGTCGTCGTCGGCGAACGCGCAATAGAGCCGCACGGGGAGGGTGACATCGAGCCTCCCGTCCTCGATGAGCATCTCGGCGATGCGGAGGCAGACCTCGTCGTCGAGCGAGATGCGTTTGAGCTTGCGCGCGATCTTGTGCCACCCGGCCAAGCCGCGCTGCCGCTCGTCATAGAGCTCCTTCGCGGCGTCGCTGAGGGAGATGATCATGGTCGAGAGGGCCTTTTTATCGGCCGCAAGACGCTTGTCGAGCGGGGCCCACGCCGCGAGCAAATCGGGCATCGCTCCCGCGGCGAGCGACCGATCG
>CAYTJL010000134.1:9712-16372 GCA_964437785.1 uncultured Polyangiaceae bacterium | reverse complement strand
AGCCCTCCCGCCGCCCGCTCCCTCCTCGACGCGATCCAACGCGGGGTCGTGACGGTGGACGGGGGCATGGGCACGCAGCTCTACGAGCGCGGCGTGCTCTTCAACATCAACTACGAAGAGCTCGTCATCACGCGGCCCGAGCTGGTCTCGCGCATCCACGAGGACTACGTGCGCGCGGGCGCGCAGCTCATCGAGACGAACAGCTTCGGCGGCAACCGCGTGCGGCTCGCGCGGCACGGCATCGACGATCGCGTCGCGCTGCTCAACCGGCGCGCGGCCGAGCTCGCGCGGACCGTCGCGGGCGATCGCGCGCTCGTCGCGGGCGCGATCGGCCCGAGCGGATCGGTGCTCGCGGGGTACTCGGACGACGAGCGCGAGAAGATCCGATCGGCCTTCGAAGAGCAGGCCGCGGCCCTCGCCGAAGGCGGCGCCGACGCGCTGATGATCGAGACGATGCGCCAGCCCGAGGAGATCGAGCTCGCGATCGAGGGCGTGCGCAAGGCCGTCGGATCGCGGCTGCCGATCATCGCGCAGGTGTCGGTGGACGAGAGCCTCACGCTCGCGGACGGCACGGGCGTCGCGGCGATGGGGCAGCGGCTCAAGGACCTCGGCTGCGACGTGATCGGGGTCAACTGCTCGGACGGGCCGCAGGTCGTGCTCGCGGCGATCGAGCAGCTCTTGCCGCTCTCTGTGCCGCTCTCGGCGGTGCCCAACGCGGGGCTCCCGAGGCGCGTCGACGATCGCTTCATCTACGTCTCGACGCCCGAATATTTCGGCGTGTTCGCGCGCCGTTTGTGCAAGCTCGGCGTCAAGCTCATCGGCGGCTGTTGCGGCACCACGCCCGAGCACATCAAGCGCATCGCGGCGGCGGCGCGCATGGAGGGGAGCGCGGTCGCGTCGTCGTCGGTCGAGATCATCGACGGCCCCTTGTGGATCGGCGCGCTCGACGACGATCCGTCGCTCAACGAGCGGACGCCCGGGAGCTTCCCTCCCGTCGCCACGGCCGAAAAGAGCGCTTTTGCGGCGAAGATCGGCAAGAAGTTCGTCGTGTCGGTCGAGGTCAACCCGCCGGTCGGGCTCGACGCGTCGAGCGCGCTCCGCGCCGCGAAGATGCTCACCGCGGGCGGCGTCGACGTGATCAACATCGCGGACGGCGCGCGCGCGCAGGCGCGCATGAGCAACCTCGCGCTCGCGCTCAAGATGCTCGAGATCGGGATCGAGCCTCTGCTCCACGTGTGCGGGCGCGATCGCAACCTGCTCGGCCAGGTCGCGCACCTCCTCGGCGCGCACGCGCTCGGCATCAAGAACCTCGTCATCATCACGGGAGACCCGCCCAAAATGGGCGATTTCCCGGACGCGACGGCGGTCTACGATCTCGACTCGATCGGCATCCTGCGGCTCGTGAGCAGGCTCAACAAGGGCATCGATCCGGGCGGCAAGCCGCTCGGCGCGCCGACCGCGTTCCACTGCGCGACGGGCGCGGAGCCGGCGGCGCTCAACTACAAGCGCGAGATCGAGCGGCTCTACCTCAAGAAGCGCGCGGGCGCAGAGCTCGTGATGACCCAGCCGGTCTACGATCCCAAGGTGCTCGAGCGGTTCCTCGCCGACGTCGCGCCGCTCGGGCTGCCCGTGCTCGTGGGTATCTTGCCGCTCGCGAGCCACAAAAACGCGGAGTTTTTGCACAACGAGGTGCCGGGCATGCAGATCCCCGAGGACGTGCGCGCGCGCATGAAGGCCGCGGGCAGCGGGCCCGACGCGCGGCGCGAGGGCGTCGCGATCGCGCGCGAGATGCTCGCGGCCGTAAAGTCGCGCGTCGCGGGCGCGTACGTGATGCCGCCGCTCGGCCGCTACGAGATGGCGCTCGAGGTGCTCGACGGGTTCATCGATCGACCCGCGTCGATCGATCGCGCGGAGCGGGAGGCATGAGCGCGCTCGCGGAGCGCTGGATGCGTGCGGTGCCTTCGCTCCGCGAGAGCGCGCTCCGCGCCGCGTACATGGGGGCCGAGATCGATCAGCGCGCGCCGCTCGACGTCGCGCGGGCGCTCGACGTGGTCTGCTCGCGCGCCGAGCAGGCGGATCCGCGCGCGCGCGACGTCTTGGGCGCGATGATCCCCGTCGTCGCCGAGCCCGCGCGCAAGAGGACGCTCGACGCGCTGCGGAGGATCGCCGCGCAGGAGTCGCTCCTCGCGCTCGCGCGATTGCTCCGCAAAAAGAAGCGCGGCGCGACGATCGAGCCGGTGCCCGTCGAGGAGCGCGGCCCGGTGCGCGCAGAGAGCGGCCGCGCGCTCACGCTCGGCGAGCGTCGCTCGCTCGCGCGGAGGCCGACGCGCGCGGCGCTCGACAAGTTGCTCCGCGATCCGCACCCGATGGTGATCCGGCGCGTGCTCGATCACCCGCGCTTGACCGAGGACGACGTGGTCCGCATGGCCGCGCAGAGGCCCGCGTACCCCGACGTGATCGCCGAGATCGTCCGGCACCCGAGCTGGCCGCAACGCGCGCGCGTGCGCCTCGCGCTCGTGCAGAACCCGGCGACGCCGCCCGAGCTCGCGGTGCCGCTCGTGCGCCTGCTCATCCGGCCCGAGCTGCGCGCGGTGCTCCGCGCCGAGGACGTGCCCAACGTGGTGCGCGCCGCCGCGAGCGAGCTGCTCGCGCGGCGGCCGCCCGTGCCCGAGCGGCGCGGCGAGCCGCAATAACCGCTCCTCTCAACGAATCGTGACCACGAGCCGATACGCGAAGGTCGCGCTCTGCGCGTTGCTCGATGCGGACACGCGAAGGGTGTAAGCCCCGACGCCGAGCCCATGAGCGGGCGCGTGGGTAGGGGGCGACCCAAAGCCATCGATGCGCGAGCACTCCCCCCGGCCGCCTTTGTCGACAGCCACGAGCGGTTGGCCCTGCGAGAGCTCGAGCCGGCTTTGGAGGAGGCCCGCGTCGCACGCCCCTACCCCGTTGCCTTGCCCCTCGATGATCTCCGCCCGGATCGACTGTCCCTCCAAGACGGAGAGGCTGAACGTATCCACATCTCCCGGCGCGCCGATGCTGCCGGTGACGACGATGTCCTCCCCCACGAGCGGAGTCGCCGTCATGTCGTTAGGCTCGCTCAGCTCGGGGATCGTCGCGGTGAGGGCCTTGAGGCCAAAGAGATAAGGCCCCATCTTGTTGGCGCCGTCCCCAGTGACCTTGAAGTAGTGCTTCCCGGACGGGAGCGGCGCCGTGAGCATGGCGCATTGGCCAACCCCGCTGTCATCGTCGAGGAGCGAGTCGACGCCGTCGAGCAGCAGCAGGAGCGTGGTGTTTAGCCCACTACAGCTCTGCCCGGTGGAGTCGAACGTCTCGGCGCGCATCACCGTTGGTGCGGGGAGCGTGAACCAGAAGATGTCCGCGTCGTCTGCGGGGTCGATCTCGGCGAGCTTGGAGCCCGAGAGCCCCATCGCGTTCGCCCCGGCGAGGATGCCGTTGGGCTCCGCCTCACAACCCTCGGTCGCGAGGCCGCATTCGAGCGAACAATCGCTCGGATGATCAGGGTCGTTAGGGTCCTCCAAGCACGTGTATCCGGGCTCCTCGGCGGCGCAGTCGGCCTGGCACCCGTCGCCGCCTACCGTGTTCCCGTCGTCGCACGCCTCGCCCGAGGCCTTCTTCCCATCTCCACACGTGCTCTTGCAGACGCTCGGCGCTCCCTCGCACGTAAAGCCATGTTCTTCAACACAGCTCGATGAGCAGCCGTCGCCGTCCGTAAGGCCTTTGTCGTCACACACCTCTTCCCCGACCACCAAACCATCGCCGCATACGGTATGGCAAGGCTCGCCTTCGACCTCGCACGCATATCCCTCTTCCATCGAGCAACCGCTGTCGCACCCGTCCCCGTCGCGATCGTTCTTGTCGTCACACGCCTCGTCCGAGGCCTTGAACCCGTCCCCGCAACGGCTCACGCACGTGCTCGGCTCACCCTCACACAAGAACCCATGCTCCATGACGCAGTCCGACGAGCAGCCGTCGCCGCTCTCCGTGTTGCCGTCGTCGCACCCCTCGCCGTTCCAGACGACGCCGTCGCCGCACCGCGATCGCGAGGGCGGCTCGATGCTGAAGAGCGCGTTGCAGCCGAGCCCCAAGAGCACCATCGAGGACGCGGCGATCACGGTGCGGCGCATGGCTAAAACCTCCCCGACACGACGAGCGATCCAAAGCCTCCGTGCGGCGCGAACGACACGCCCGTGCGCACGGGCTCACCACGCGAGGGCCACGCGATCAGCACGATGCCGGCGGTCGCGAGCACGGCGCCCGCGACGAAGCCCGCGGTCGAGACGTCGCCCGCGCGCCGCGCGCTCTGCCGCAGATCGAAGCTCGGATCGCTGCACACGTTGTTGCCGTTGCAGCCGTCGTTCGAAGCGTCGTTGTCGCGGATGGCCTTGACGCCGAACCCCACGCCGATACCGAGCCCGACGGCGCCGAGCCCCGCGAGCGCGATGCCCGCGGCGCGGCGCGCGGTGCGACCCGTGTCGGGGCGCGGCGCAGGCGGAGGGCTGTCGTCGTGCGGCTTGACGACGAGGTCGTCGAGCACGGGGATGGTGACGTCCACCCGCGCGCCCGCCTTCACCTCGTACGTCGCGCTCCACGACTTTTTGCCGGGCGCGGAGGCTTCGACCTTGTAGCTCCCCGGATCGATGGGCTCGGTCTTGCCGAAGCTCGCGCGCGCGAGCGCGTTGCCCGCGAGCCGCACCTCGAGCCCGCGCGCGTCGCTGAGCGGCGGCAGGTGGATCACGAGGCGCGCGAGCGAAGGCTCCATCGCGCGCGCCCGATCACGCGCGGTCGCCTCGCGGGGATCGCGCGCCGTCGCGGCGAGCGAGGCGACCGCGAGCAGCTCGGCGTGCGCGGTCGCGGTGCGCCCGAGCTTCTCGTAACAGTCCGCCAAGCGAAGGCGCAGGTTGATGGTGCTCTGATCGAGCGCCTTGGCCTTCTCGAACGCGACGCACGCCTCGGCCGTCTTGCCCGCGTCGAGCAGCGTCTTGCCCTGCTCGTAAAAATAGACGACAGCCTCTTTGTCTTTGCCCTTCGGCTGCGCGTAGATCGGTGCCGCGCTCGCGAAGCTCACCACCAAGGCGATCGTGGTGGAGAGGGTCGCGAGCTCGGTTCGCATGACGGTCACCAGGGGGAGTCTGAGGCCTTGGGTCTGGGCGGCGCCGGAGGCGGCTTTGCCGCGGCGGACGAACGTGCTTTGGGCGGCGCCGGAGCGGGTTTTGCCGCGGATGCGCTGAGGCTCTGTTGGGGGGTTTGGAGGGAGGTCCCAAACGAGACGCTCGGCGAAGCGGTCGGCGCTGTCAACGTGTTTTCGTTGACGCTGTTGACGATGGACGGCGGAGAGGGGTTGATCGGCGCGGCGCTCGGAGGATCGGCGCTCTCTTGTGCAAACGCTTGTTTTGGAGCCTCCTCCTGCGTGAGAGGCGGGCGCTTTTGGGTGGTCATGGCGAGGACGAGCGCGGCCGCCGCGGCGAACGCGATGGCGCCCACCCACGCTCGCCCGCGATTGCCGGCGCGCGTGCTCACGGAGGCCTCGCTCACCGGGGGTGGCGGGGGGGATGGCCGGACCATCACCTGCGTGGGCTGATGACTCTCGGTCAGCTCTTCGGGCGGCAGGATAGGGAGGCGCGTGACGCCGGTCGACGTCGGTGCAGAGTCGACCGGGCCCAGGTCGACCGTCGTCGCCTCTGCGCGGGTGGACGGCGCGGGCGGAGGCGCGGTTCGAATCTGCACCGGGCGCGAGCGCGGCGCCCCTTCGAGGAACGGCTCGAGCGCGCGCATCAACGCCACGACGTTGACCCAACGATGGTCGCGTGACTTTTCGAGGCAGCGCATGACCACGTCCTCGAAGCCGTCGGGGAGGTCGGGCCGCGCGACCGCGAGCGGCTGAGGTTTGCCGCTCACCACGCGGAGGATCAGGCCCTCGGTCGTGTCCGCGGCGAACGGGTTCTTGCCGGTCACGAGGAAATAAAGAATCACGCCGAGCGCCCAAATGTCGGCGCGCGCGTCCACGTCTTTGGGGCTCAACATCTGCTCCGGCGACATGTACGCGCGCGATCCGAGCACGGCCTCGGTCCTGGTCATCTCGAGATGATCGCCGGCCACGTTGGGGCTCGTGAACTTCGCGATGCCGAAGTCGAGCACCTTGATGATCTGCGGGCCGTCGTCCTGCTCGGCCAAGAAGAGGTTCGCGGGCTTGAGATCGCGGTGGACGATGCCGATCGCGTGCGCCTCGGAGATCGCCTCGCACGCCTCCATGACGAAGCCGGTCGCCTCGGCGAACGAGAGCGGCCCGAGCCCGCGCACGAGCGACTTGAGGTCTTGCCCGCGGAGCAGCTCCATCACGATGTACGGCGTGTCGCCGCCGACCACGCCGGTGTCGAGCACCTGCACCACGTGACGGCTCTTGAGCCGGAAGGTCGCGCGCGCCTCACGCTGAAAGCGCGCCACCACGTGCGCGTCGTTTATCAGCTCGGGTAAGAGGCACTTCATCGCGACGTCGGCGCCCGTCTCGATGTCCTTCGCGGCAAAGACAGCGCCCATCCCGCCTTTGCCGAGCAGCCCTTCGATCTCGTAGCGATCGGACACGACATCACCGGGACGCAGCATCAAGCCGGTGAATTCGCGCGCGCTCGACATGTCGGGATC
>CAYTJL010000134.1:0-9612 GCA_964437785.1 uncultured Polyangiaceae bacterium | reverse complement strand
CACCGGGACGCAGCATCAAGCCGGTGAATTCGCGCGCGCTCGACATGTCGGGATCCCATCATACACCGGGATTTCCGGCCTTTCGAGCGGCCCCTCGATTTCAGCTCTATTTCAGCGCGTGGGTGTGTGCGCTCGAGCTCAAGCGCCGCGGAGCTTTTTGGCCATTTGCTCGCCGAGCTCGACGGATCGGGCCGAAGCGGCCTCGACAGCATCGATGAGCGTGCGTCGAAGCCCGCCTGCTTCGAGCGTGTGGAGCCCGGCGATCGCGGTGCCGCCGGGGCTCGTGACCATGTCCTTCAAGCGGCCGGGGTGCTCGCCGGTCTCGAGCTGGAGCTTGGCCGCGCCGTAGACGGTCTGCGCGGCGAGGAGCAGCGCGGTGTCGCGCCCGAGGCCCACCTTGACCCCGCCGTCGGCGAGCGCCTCGATCATCAACATCACGTACGCGGGGCCGCTGCCCGAGAGCCCCGTCACCGCGTCGAGCAGCGCCTCGTCGAGCACGACGCAGCGGCCGACCGCCTCGAAGAGCTCCTTGGCGATCTCGAGATCGGACGGCGTCGCGTGCGTCCCCGGCGCGATCGCGGTGGCGCCCGCGAGGGCGATCGCCGCGGTGTTCGGCATCGATCGCACGACCTTCGCGCCGGCGGGGAGCCGCGTCTCGAACGCCTCGATCGGCACGCCCGCCGCGATCGAGATCACGAGATCGCCCTCGTTGAGCGACGCGCCGACGGGCGCGAGGATCCGATCGACGATCTGCGGCTTGACCGCGATCACGATGACGTCGGCCCAGCGCGAGAGCGCCTCGTTGTCGTTGGTCGTCTGGATGTGAAAGCGCTCCGAGAGCTCGCTCAAGCGGGCGGCGCTCACGTCGCTCGCGCGGATCTGATCGGGCGCGACCGTCTCGGAGCAGATGAGCCCGCGGATGAGCGCGCCGGCCATGTTGCCGCCGCCGACGAAGCCGATCTTCCGCTCGCGCATCGAGGATTTCTTCGAAGTGGTCATGAGAGCGCGACGGTATCAGGCCGAGGGCGCGGCGGGTTATCCGTTCTCGCCTGCGCCGATGCTCGGCTCGTGGCGCACGGTCGCGGTGCCGCCGGGCCGCGCGGGCCGGACGCGGAGCTTGCGCGGCATCCGCTCCTCCACCGCGCCGACGTGCGAGATCATCCCGATCACGCGGCTCGGGCCGCGCAGCCTCGCGAGCGCTTCGAGCGCGACGTCGAGCGTGATCGCGTCGAGCGATCCGAAGCCCTCGTCGAGGAAGAAGAAGTCGAACCGCGTGCGGCCCGCGAGCTGGATCCGCTCGGAGAGCGACAGCGCGAGCGAGAGCGAGACGAGGAACGTCTCGCCGCCCGACAGCGTCGACGGCGGGCGGATGATGCCGCCGTGCGCCGCGTCCGCGATCGCGAACGATCCGTCGGACGCGCGCACGAGCGCGTAGCGATCCGACGAGAGCGTCCTCAAGATCTCGGCCGCGCCGAGGGTCACCACCTCCAGGTGCCGCTCGGCCGCGAGCTCCGCGAGCTGGTTCGACGACACGACCCTGCGGATGTCCGCGAGGCGCCGCGCGCGGGGCTCGATCGCGGCGATCCGCGCGCCGATCTCGATGGTGCGCGCCCGCCTGCGCCTCGCCTCGGTGAGCCGCTCTTCGGCCTGCGCCGCGCGGACGTCCGCCTCGCGCGCCGCGCCGAGCGCGTCGTCGCGCGCCTCGACCGCGGCCTTGGCCTCGGCCTCGGAGACCCACGTCGTGACGTCGCGGGCGCGCTCTTCGTAGACCGCCGTGCGCTCCGCGAGCGCGCGATCGAGCCGCTCGATCTCCCCGGAGATCCGCGCGATCTCGATCGGATCCATGCGCGCGGCGAGGAGCTCTTCGCGGTCCGAGAAGCCCGCCTCGGCGATCGCGCGCGCCGCGGCGCGATCTGCGCGCGCGCGGGCCTTCTTCGCCTCGTCGCGCCTCGTCACCGCCTCGCGCGCTTCGAGCGCGATCGTCGCGAGGTCGTCCCTCGCGCGGTCCATCGCCGCGGTCGCCGTCGCCTCGGCGCGCGCGATCGCGTCGCGCCGCGCGCTCAGCTCCGCGACGTAATCCGCCGGGGATCGCTGCGATCGGCTCACGTCGATCCCGTCGAAGAGCCCTCGCTGCTCGGGCACGCGCTTGCCGCGACTTCTACGCGCGTCGCCCTTGTCGATCGGATCGTCGATGCTCGCGACGAGGTCGCGCACCTCGGCCTCACGTGCGCGGGCGCGCGACGAGATCTCGGCGGCGGCGCGCTCGGCGCTCGCGAACGCGCGCTCGGCGGCCTCGACCTCGCGGGCAGCGGAGGCGAACGCCTCGCGCGCGCGGATCTCCTCTTCGCGCGCGGCCTCCACGGATCGCCTTTGCTCCTCGGCCTCGCGCGCCCTTCGGCTCAGCGCGGCGACGCGCGCCTCGGCGTCGCGCAGCGATCCGGCGATCGCCGATCGACGCACCTCTTCGCGCCGATCCACGGAGACGTGATCGATCGCGGAGCTCGCCTTCTCGGCGGTGCGCTGCGCCTCGGCCTCGGCGTCGATCACCGCGCGGGGCTTGTCCTCCCCGCGATCGAGGCTCGCGAGGGCGTCGGACGCGCGCCTCAGATCCGCGTTCAACGTCTCGATGCGCGCGGCCTCGATCCGCGCCTCTTCGGCGCGGGCCGCGGCGTCGCGCTCCGCCTCCGACGTGATCTGCTCGGCCGATCGCGCGAGCCTCTGCGCGGCGTCGAGCGCCCGCTCCGCGAGGCTTATCGAGAGCCCGCCGCGCGCGTGATCCGCGCCGGGGTGCTCGCGCGATCCGCACACCGGGCACGCGTCGCCCGCGCGGAGGTAGATGGCAAGCGACGCCGCTGCCTCGGCGCGCCGCGCGGCGTCGAGCTCGCGCGCTGAGCGCTCGACCTCGCGCTTCGATCGCGCGGCGTCGGTCGCGAGCCGTTTGTGCTCGCGCTGCGCGGCGGCGAGCGCGGCTTCGGCGACGCGCGCGGACGCCTCCGCCGCGGTGAACGCGGACGTGATCTCGAGCACGCGCGCGCTGCGCGCATCACGCTCGATCGCCCGCGCCTCGATCACGCGATGCGCGGCGGCCTCGGCCTCCGCGATCGCGACGATCGCGAGCGCCTCCGCGCGCTCGTCCTCGTCGACACGGAGCGCGTCGAGGCCCTCCGACGCCCGCGCGACGTGGGCCGCGCGATCCTTCGCGAGAGCGTCCGCGCGCGCGGCGTTGTCGCGCGCGACCGCGCGATCGGCCGTGGCGCGATGGAGCGCGTCGAGGCTCGCCGCGCGCTCCGCCGCCAGCGCTTCGAGATCGTGCGCGCGCTCCGCCGCGAGCGTCGCGCGTTCGAGCTTCGCGATCACGGCGGGGAGCGTGGAGGATCGCGCCTCGATCGCCTGCGCGAGCGCCTTCGACGCGATCGCGACGGCCTCCTCCGCGTCGCGGTTCGCGGCGTCGAGCCTCGTCGCGTCGGCGAGCGCCTCCACGAGCGCTTTGTCCGTGCGCTCGAGCTCGCTCACCGCGGTGAACGCGGCCTCGGCGCGCTTGCCGCGGGCGACGCGGGAGCGATCCGGCTCGCGCTCGGCGAGCGCGCTCTTGGCATCGATCAGCGCGGCCTCGGCGGCCTCCTTGGCCTCGCACCGCCTGCGCGCGGCGCTGATCTCCTCCGCGCGACGGCTCGCCGTGATCAGCGCGCCCGCGCGCTCGGCGGCCTCGACGCGATCGGCGACCGCGCGCGCCTCGGCGGACGCGAGATCCTCCTCCGTGATCATCACCTCGCGCTCGGCTTCGCGCAGGCGGTCGATCTCGCCGCGCGCCTCGTCCTCGCGCGCGCGCAGCACGTCGGAGAGCGGCTGGCCCAGGTGCTCCGTGCGAAACAGGCTCGCGACGAGCTTCCGCCGGTTCCCCGGCTGGGCGCGCAGGAGCGCGTCGAGCTCGCCCTGCGGGAGCACGACCGCCTGTTGAAAATCGTCGAGCCCTACACGCACGATGTACTGAGAAAGGTACGTCTCGGGCTTCTCGCCTCCGAGGTCGGCGGGGATCCACGCGCCGTCGCGGCGCTCCTCGATGCGGACGGGTTGGTGGCGGAGGAGGAGCCTCTCTCCCTCGTCGCCCGCGGTCTCCGCCTCGCGCCGCCGCGTCCCGCGCCAGCGTCGCTCGACCGCGATCTCGCGCGCGTCGCCGTTGGGATCGACCACGAGCTCGAGCCTCACCGAGAGCTCGGTCGCGCCCGTCGACAGGCACTCGCTCGGCGCGCCGCGGGGGCACTTGCCGAACAGCGCGAGGAAGATGCCGTCGAGGATGGTCGACTTGCCCGCGCCCGTCGGGCCCACGACGGCGAAGAGCCCGAGCTCGCCCAAGCGCGCGAGATCGATCTCGGTCTCGCGCGTGAACGATCGGAGGCCGCGGACGCGGAGGCGGACGAGCTTCACGCGATCCGCCGCGCCGCCGGGTCACCCAAACGAGCGGCCCACCTTCTGGCCTCGGTCGTCGTACACGTAGAACCCGCGGCCGGTCTTCTTGCCGTACCAACCCGCGGCGACGAGGTTGCGCAGCACGGTGGCGGGGCGGTACTTCGAGTCGCCGAATTCGCGGTGGAGCACCTCGGCGATGGCGAGGACGGTGTCGAGCCCGATGAGGTCCGCGAGCTCGAGCGGGCCCATGGGATGGTTCAAGCCGAGGCGCGCGCCCGTGTCGATGTCCTCGGGGCCGCCGACTCCTTGTTCCAGGGCAAAACAAGCCTCGTTGAGCAGCGGGATCAAGATGCGGTTCACGAGGAAGCCGGGCGCGTCCTTCGACGTGATCACGGTCTTGCCCATCTTGAGCGCGAGGTCGCGCACCAGATCGTAGGTGACGTCGGAGGTCTGGATGCCCCTCACGATCTCGACGAGCTTCATGAGCGGCACGGGGTTCATGAAGTGCATGCCGATCACGCGGTCGGGGCGCGAGGTGGCCGACGCGAGCCGCGTGATCGAGATCGACGACGTGTTCGAGGCCAAGATCGCGTCTTTGGGCAGCGCGCGATCGACGTCGTGGAAGATGCGGAGCTTGAGGTCGAGGTTCTCGGTCGCGGCCTCGACGGCGATGTCGGCGGTGCTGAGCGCGTCGAAGTTGCCCTCCGGGTGGATGCGATCGAGGAGCGCTTGCCTCTCTTCGGCCTGCATCTTCCCTTTGTCGACGAGCTTCGCGAGGGCCGCTCCGATGTGCGACTTGGCGCTCTCGACGACGACGGTGGACACGTCGCAGAGCACCACCTCGTAGCCGGCGGCGGCCGCGACCTGCGCGATGCCGCGCCCCATTTGTCCAGCGCCGATGACCCCGAACCTTCGAACCGAGGAGACGAGCATGGTGCTTCATAGCCGATGCGGCGGCCGCCATAAACGGCTACGCGTGGAGGCCCGTGTCGCGTGGAGCCCTCGCTGTTTGCCTTGCGATGTTGGCGCTCGCGATCGCGTCTGCGATCGCGGGCGGGGTGCGGGGCGTTCGCGAGGGTCGCGCGGGGCTCGTCCGCGCGCGTCTCTTTGGGCCGACCATTTGGCTCTTCGCGGCCTATCTGCTCATCGCCTCCGTGGTGACGCCCATCTCGAAGGGAGAGTCGGCCTCGCCTCTCCTGGGGCTCGCGGTCGCGGTCCCGCTTGGCTACGGGCTCGCGACACTCGCGTCCATCGGCGTTGCGAAGCGGTCGTGGGGGGCGTCCCTCGCGCTCGGGCTTCTCTTTGCAGCGGCGATGTTTGCGGCCGGCGCGTTGGTGCTCGCGCTGCTGTCACCCGGGTTCCTCCCGACCCCGCTCAAATAGCTTACGCGGCGGGCCAAACCCACCTACCATAGTGGTCGCATGGTTCGGCGGGCTCTCTTGGGGACGTTTGCAGTGGCGACTCTCATCGGCGTTGCGTGCGCGGGGGCACGCGGGGTTCCGGTGGTCGTGGTGGTGATCCCGCCGCCGGCCTCTGCGTCGGCGACGCCGGACGCGCCGCCCGCGGATGGGAAGGCGGCCGAGAACGACTCCGCGGACTCGCTCGTCGGCAAGTGGCGCGAGGAGTTCTCGGGTCGCGCCGGGTGCTCGGACGAGATCGTGGTGATGCGTCAGGGCGGCGGGCTCACGGTGAAGAGCGCCGACTGCAACACCAAGAAGCCGTACGTGACGCAGGCGGTCCTGCTCGATGGCAACGAGCTGCGGGTCGAGCTACTCTCGCCGGACTCGACCATGCCGCTTCGCTACACGCTCAAGCGGGTGAACAAGGGGCTGCTCGAAGGGGAGGTGTTGGTGGGTGATACAGATGAGCCGAGCCGGTATCAAGTAAAGTGGGTGAAGGTAAGGTAATAGCTTTCCTGACGCCCACAAGGGATTGTAGCGATCATGACTTGTTGGAAAGCAAACATGCGGCTGGCACTTGGCTAGCTGCGGCTCCCATTTCATATGGGGCATCAACAACGCCGCCAATTGGAGCGAGCGTGCATCCCTGAGCGAGCATGAAAGAATCGGTTTACAAATGCGAGTTGGTGGGGGACTTGTTGGTCTCGTTTGCCACAGCCGGTCCAATCAGCGATCAGGATTGGACGACTTTCATCGACTTCGTTAAGATGCCCGCTGTCGTCAAGTACCTCGGGGCGAGCGTCGGCGCAACCGAAGCCAGCAGCGTCCAACGCAAGGAGGCTGCAGCGTTGTTCAAAGCCCGTAGGATCCCGGTGGCGGTCGTTACGGACGCCGGCTTGGTCAGGGGAATCGTGACAGCCGTCTCCTGGCTTGGCGTCGACATCAAAGCGTTCGATTGGCCCGATCTCGCCAAAGCATTGGAGCACCTGAAGGTGACCGGAGCTCAGCAGCAAAAGGCGGCGGATGCTATCCTGCGCATGAAGGCTAAATACACCCGTTGAGGGTCTCGACAGGAAGCGCTAACCACCGTGACTACTCGTATCTTCGATGACATCGTTCGGCAACATCGCGATCGCGTACCCGAGGGATTCGAGCAGTGGGTGCGCGCATTCGGCATCGAGACCGAAATCGCGCCCATCTGTTATACGGTCGCCACCTGGGTAAAGCACTGCTCGCCGCCAGAGGCGACGCCGGAGCAACTCTCTCTTGCCTGCATGGATTTGGCAGTCTCTTTCTTCTATCTTGATGATTATCAGGAGGAAGACTATCCAGAGGTTTTCGACGAATTCGAGCGCAACCTCGCTGGCATGAAGACAAAGACGGAGCGCCGCACTGTCTTGGCGCACGCCGACCTGCTCCGCAGGTTTCGCGAGCTGGGTGGTTCCGTGGATAGCTTCATCAGCACTCGAAAGCAGTTGATCGGTGAATATCGGTTGAGAAATCGAGTGATGCGTGGGGGCACCAGCGTCAGCTTCTCCCGATACATGGAATGTCGCCTCGTAACGATCTACGTCTATCAATGGTTCGAGATGTGGCTGCTGTTGGGGAACTTCCAGCTCTCTCCTGAGGAGCGGGGAAGTCGAGCGCTCGCCGAGGCTGTCCGGCTGGTCACCACCTTTTATTTCTTCGGCAATGATCTCTACTCCTTTAGGCGTGACGCAGCCAAGGGCGAGCCAAACTTGGTCTGCCTGCTTCGGGACGAGCAGGGTATCTTGCTCGAAGATGCGGCGCTGAAGATCGATCAAATGCGCGCCGAAGCACACACCGGCTTGTCGAACGCTATCAACGAGCTCGTCGGGCCTGAATCGACGACGAAGTTGCGCCGACTTGGACAATTCCTCCTTCAGCTCGTTAACAAGGCCACCGTGTCTAGGCACGAGAACCCCGAGAGGTACGTGAAGCCCGACGCCCTTCTCTCGGTCGGGCGCTCGTAGCGAGCTCGTAGCGCGTCGGACTTCCAGACCTATTCGCGGGTCAGTCCGCGCGCAGCTCCCTACACAAATCCGACCGCACCAAATTAATCCACCGAGGCAAGGGCAAAGTAGGCCAATACCGGCGTCTCATTCCATGAGCGGGTCTTGACAACCGCGGGCATCCTGCACGACGATTCTCTTTGCTCGCAGGTTCCGGGGCACTGCTCTACGAGAGGGGAAGAGGTCACCCATGAAGGGATCCACGTTCAAATGGGAGGTCGTCGACGACGTCATGATCACGGTCGCGACGACCGGAGACGTGCCGCAGGCACCTTGGGATGCCTTCATCGCCGCGATGCGGAGTAAGCGAGTCGGCCGTTACCTGTCGGTCGCGTTCGGCTCACCGAGCATCAACAGCGTCCAGAGAAAGGTGATCTCCGATCTTCTGAGCCAGCAAAAGATTCCGGTCGCGGTGGTGACGGACGAGCGCCTCGTTCGCGGCATCGTAACGGCGGTCTCTTGGCTGGGAGTCGACATCAAGTCTTTCTCCCTCTCAGAGATCGGCACCGCCATGAAGCATCTCGGCATCGCTGATATCTCCGCTCCTCTGGTCGAGCGCACCGTCGAGGATCTCAGACGTACTTTATAGCGAGGGCCAACGACCAGAGCGTCAGCGGGGCGCGCAGGCAACGACCGAAGCGCACGCGGGCGATCTTGATGGCACTTCAATTCCAGGATACTAGTCGGCGAAGGCGTTGGCGACCGCACGGCCACGGTCCGTCCTAGTCGGACGAGCCTCATAATATTTCCTGTGAGACGCCAACATGGCGCTCGCGAGCTTCACGATGGGATCGGATGGCCCGAGAGACCGCATGGCCTCTCGAAGCCTCCGTTCGTATGATCGTTTGTCGTCCTCGACAAAGGCGCGAGCCTTCTCTTGAGTCGTGATCGCTTCGAGGATGAGCAGCGCGTTCGTCGTCCCTTCTCCGCGCTCTTTTTCGACTCCAAACGTGTCATTTTCGAGCCGCGCGACGATCGAGAGCATACGCTCGATCTGAGCCACCTCGTGGCCCTCACGACGCGTGGCGATGTCATGCTTGTAAAGCAGTGACGTCGTCGCCATGAGGTTTGGGACGGCCGATGTCCACAAACCGATCTCCAGGTAATCAGCGTACGACACCTTGCTGTGAGCGCGTGAGATGCGCTCTTCGATGAGGAGATTGCGGACGGTGTACCCCAACGAGGCGAGCCACCACTCGTAATCTTTCTTGCTCTCCGTCATCCCGCGCATGTGCGAAGCGAGCTTGTTCAGGACGCTCACCTCGAGCGACTCCGGGGCCGCCCAAGGGACCTCGTGCGTCATCGATCCCAGCGAGAGGAGGAGCGCAGGCCAGTCGAGCGGACGATCCGTCTTGAGGTTATCGTCACTGCGGTCGTCGAGCCAGAACCAGAACGTTAGGGTGAGCGCGAGCGCAAAGAGCTGATCGTGATCAGTGTGGGCCTTCTCTTCGAGATACCCTTGTGTAATGAAGAGGCCGTCGATCGCGTGAGAGACCTTGAAGTGGGGGACGTCTTTACCCCACGTGGTAAGCTGATCGAACACGCGCCGGTTCAGAAATTTCTCCATGAATGAGCACTCCTGCGAACACAGTGCCCCCCAATTGCCTATTTTTCCCCAATGGATACGCACTCCCCTCCCCCGACCCATCATCGATTGATGGGCCCGGAGAGCGCCTCTCATTGGTTGAGCGGTCAATCGCTCATTTGGTCGACGCCACGAGCGCGCGCGTGGCGAAGAGCGTCGTTACTGCGGCCGAGCCGAAGTACAGCGC
>CAYTJL010000133.1:3064-26627 GCA_964437785.1 uncultured Polyangiaceae bacterium | reverse complement strand
GACGGTGCGCTCGGGCCCGTCGCCGCCGACCCCCTCGACGAGGCGGCGGCGCACGCGCTCGTCGCCCGTGAACACGAGGCCGCTCCACGCGTCGGCGGGCGCGCGCGGATCGAGGAAGAAGGCCGTGCGCCCGCGCTCAACGATCGCGCGCTCCGCGACGTCGCCGCGCGGAGGAGCGCCGAGCGCGAGCGCGCGCAGCTCGGCGCCGCGCGCGTCGAGCCGCGACGCGTGGACCGAGACGCGCGACGCGGGCTCGGTGCGAGGCGCGAGCCCGAACGACTCGGCCCACCGCACGAGCGGGTGCGGCGCCGCGGGCTCGCGATCGTCGCCCGACGTGAGCGTGAGCGCGATCGCCCCCGCGTGCGCGATCGTCGCGACGAGCTCGGCGCGGCGGAAGATCTCGCGCTCGCGCGCCGACGGCGGGCGCGCGGTCTTGGGGAGGCGGCGGCGGAGGCGCTCGTCGACGATCGCGAGATCGACCGCGGCGCCGCCGTACGCGCCTTCGGAGAGGCCCATCACCACGACGAGATCGCGATCCACGCCGCCGAGCTCCTCGGGCCTGCCGATCTGCACGGCGCTCGTGCGCGCGACGCCGAGGCCCGCGCCGAGCTCGCCCGCGGTGAGGCCGAGCTCCGCGGCGAAATCCGCGAGCGTCACGTGCGCGCCGCCGAGGCCAGCGATCGCCGCGCCGTCGACGATCGATCGCACCGCGGCGCGGATCGCGCGCACCGCGGCCGCGCCTTCGCCGATCGCGCGGACGCCCGGTGAGCTGCCCGCGCGGAGCAGCGCCGCGAGCTCGCCCGCGCTCGGCACGCCGAGGCGCAGCCGATCCATCAGATCGAGGAGGCGCGCGCCGATCTCGCGCCGCGTGAGCGCGGGCGCCGCGCCCTCTTCGTCGCCGCCGATCCAGCGCGCGCTCGCGAGGAGCTTGCCGAGCGCGCGCTGCATCCACAAATCGCCTTGATCGAGCGACGCGCCGAGGGCCTCGTACAAGAGCCACCCCGTGCGATCGATCTCGACCGGGATCTCGCGGAGGCGATGCGCGACGAGCGCGGCGCGCTGCGCGACGTCGCCGCCGCGATCGATCCAGATGCCCGGATCGACGCCCGGCGCGCGGAGCAGCTCCATCACGATCTCGCGCGTGACGGGGCCCGCGGCGACCGCGAGCAGGCCGAGCGCGATGCGCCCCTCGGGCGAGCTCGACGCGGGCTTGCCGCGCGGCTCGGCGAAGGGGATCTCCGCGTCGGCGAGGGCCGCGCGCAGCGGCGCGAGCAGATCTTCGTCGAGGTCGGGGACGACGATCGCCACGCGCTCCGGCGAGGCGCCTCGCACGAGCGCGTCGATCACGGCCCGGGCCGCGGCGCGCGCCTCGCCGTCGACGTTGCGCGCGGCGACGATCTCGACGGGCCTCGCGGCGCCGCACGAGACCCACGCGATCTCGGGCGGATCGGTGAGGCTCGCGAAGCGCTGCTCGATCGCGGACGCGGAGGCCTCGATCGGATCTTCGGGCAAGCGCGCGAGGTGCATGGGCAGGCGCGGCAGCTCGATCGCGACGCCGGCGCCGCCCACGCGGCGCGACGCCGCGTGCAGCGCCTCGATCCACGCGAGCTCGTCCGGCTCGAACGCGTAGAGCCCGGAGAGCGCGACGCGCGAGGCCGCGATCTCACGCACGACCACCTCCGCGCGCGCGACGCGCGAGGCCGCGATCCAGCGCGCCTCGCGCGCGTCGCAGAGCTTCGCGCGCGCGAGCCGCGCGCTCGTGTCTTCGAGCAGCGACGCGAGCGCCGCGGCGTAGTCGGTGCCGGCCGATCGGAGCGCCTCGGGCGTGGTGCCCGCGCGCCGGAGCCGCCCGAGCGCGTGATCGATCGCGTGCGCGAGCGCCGCGCGCGCGGCGGGCTCCTCGGGGCAGCAGAGGTGCGGGTCCCCGAGCGCGATCAGCGCCTCGCGCGTGATGAGGCGCGTCGCGGCCTCGGGCGCGAGGCGCACCGACGCCGTCGACGCTGTCGCGGCCTCCTCGATCATCGCGCCTACGGTGCGCGCGCCTCCGCCCCCCGCGCGCGCGAGGATGGCCTCGACCTGCGGTGGGGTCGGCGCCAAATAGGCAGTCAAACGAAGAGCGAGCTCACCGAGTCGGAGTGATGGATGCGACGGATGGCCTCGGCGAGCAGGCGCGCGATGGAGACGACGCGGAACTTGCCCGAAGCCTTGGCGTCCTCCGAGAGGGGGATGGTGTTCGTGACGACGACCTCGGTGAGCGTCGACTCGCGGATGCGCTGCACCGCAGGCCCCGAGAGCACGGGGTGCGTCGCGCACGCGGCCACGCTCTTGGCGCCCGCGCGCGAGAGCGCGTTCGCCGCGTTCACGAGCGTGCCCGCGGTGTCGATCATGTCATCGAGCAGGAGGCAGCGGCGCCCCTCGACCTCGCCGATGATGTTCATCACCTCGCTCTCGTTCGCGCGCTCGCGGCGTTTGTCGATGATCGCGAGCGCCGCGCCGAGGCGCTTGGCGTATGCGCGCGCGCGCTCCACGCCGCCCGCGTCGGGCGAGACGATGACCGAGTCCTTGCCGTAGTGCATGCGCAGGTGGTTATCGAGCAGCGCCGGCATCGCGAAGAGGTGGTCGAACGGGATGTTGAAGAAGCCCTGGATCTGCGCGGCGTGCAGATCGACCGACACGATGCGATCGACCCCCGCGGCGACGATGAGGTCCGCGACCAGCTTGGACGTGATGGGCGTGCGGGGCGCGACCTTGCGATCTTGCCGCGCGTAGCCGTAATACGGCATCACCGCGGTGATGGACCCCGCCGAGGCGCGGCGGAGCGCGTCCACCATGATGAGCAGCTCCATCACGCTGTCGTTCACCGGCGAGCACGTGGGCTGCACCACGTAGGTGTCGACGCCGCGCACGTTCTCTTGGATCTCGCAGAAGGTCTCGCCGTCGGAGAAGCGCGAGACCCGCGATTTGCCCACCGGGAGCTCCAGCGCGACGCAGATCTCCTGCGTCAGAGCCATGTTCGCGTTGCCGGAGAAGATGCTGACCCGCTTGAACATGGCGCCTCCACCTCGGCGCCGAGATCGCTCTCTGCCGAGGGCGCGCGACTTAACAGCCGACCATAGCGAGGTCAAGGCCGAGCGCTGAGCGGCTCCTGTCGAAGGCGTGTTTACATCGGGCCTCGCCTGCGTCTACGTAAGCCGGCGTGGAGCTTCACGAACGGCCACCGCCGAGCGGATCCGATTCCTCTTCCGATCCGATCCGGCGCATCGTTGCGATCGGCAACTTCGACGGCGTCCACCGCGGACATCGCCAGGTGCTCGAGCACACCGTCGAGGAGGCGAGGCGCCGCGACCTCATTCCATCGGTGCTCACGTTCTCGCCGCACCCGCTCTCGGTGCTCGGCCGTCCCGTGCCGCCGGCGCTCACCAAGCTGCGGCGCAAGATCGAGCTCATCGCGCGCGTGTCCTACGCGATCGAGCCGATCGTCGAGCGCTTCGACGCGGCGTTCGCGGCGCAGTCCCCCGAGGCGTTCGCGCGCGACGTGCTCGCGTACCAGCTCGGGGCGAAGGTCGTGGTCGTCGGACAAAACTTTCGCTTTGGCCGAGGTCGCGCGGGCGGCTTCGACACGCTCTCGTCGCTCGGGGAGAAGCTCGGCTTCTCGACGCGCTCGCACGCGCTCGCGGGCGACGAGGGCGGACCATGGTCGAGCTCGCGCGTGCGCGCGGCGATCGCGGCGGGCGAGCTCGCTGAAGCGTCGCGCATCCTCGGCCGGCCGCACATGATCTCCGGCTCGGTGATCAAGGGCGATCAACGCGGGCGCACCATCGGCTTCCCGACGTGCAACCTCGCCGGCGTCGAAGAGGCGCTCCCGCCCTTCGGTGTGTACGCCGTGCTCGTCGATCGCGAGGACGGCGAAGGCCGCGCGACCGCGCTCGCGAAGGGCGTCGCGAACGTCGGCGTGCGGCCGACGGTGAAGGACGCGAGCGCAGCGCCGAGCGTAGAGGTCCATCTCTTCGACGTCGCGATGGATCTCTACGGCGCGCGGCTGCGCGTCCACGTGATTGAGCGCCTTCGCGCAGAGCAGCGCTTCGATGGGCTCGACGCCCTCAAAGCGCAGATCGCGCGCGACGCCGAGGCCGCGCGCGAAGCTCTGCGCGACGCGATGCCGGACGCATCAAACGCGTACGGCTAGAGAGCGTTGATCGCTCTCGAAGAAAAGCGCACCGCAGGTCTGCTGCGGAGCGCTCCGATCAGCTCGGCGCAGCGGCGAGCGCTTTGGGGGCCGCTTGGGCCCGGGCTGCGCGCGCACGCTCACGCGCGAGGATGCGATTGAGCGTGCGCCTGTCGATGCCGAGCAGCTCGGCAGCGCGGGTCTTGTTCCCGCGGACATGCTCGAGAGCTTGGCGGATGTAGCGGACTCGGATCACTTCGAGGGAGGGCCAATCGCTGCAGTCAATCATCTCACTCACCCCTTCTCCGGGGCGGCCCTAGACCTTCAACGATTTTGCCCAAGGGGTCATTTTTGTTTGGTTGTTATCCAAAGCACCGGCCGAGCCCGCGGTACGTCTCCGCATAGCCCTCCACGCGGTCTCCGCGAACGAGCAAATAGTGGGGGATGTGCTCCGCAAGCTCACCCGCTTTGGCGTGACGGAAGAAGACGGGCTCGCCGATCGAGAGGGACGTATTCGAAGGGATGTTGAGCGGAGTCTGCACCTCACCCGCGCCTTCCATCGTGGTGAGTGAGAGGCCCGGAGGGAGATAGGGGATGGGGAGGCGATCGGGGCCCATGGCGCCCGAGGCCACGAGGCCTCCGCCTTGGCACGTGACGAAGCCGGGGCCCGGCCTCCGCGTGACCTCGCACGCGAAGAACGCGGCCGGCGTGAGCGCGAGCGCGTCGAAGCGATCGAAGAGGTGGCTGTCGAGGAAGCCCGATCCTGCAGCGACCTCGGTCAAGCTCGGATCGTCGGACGAGAACGCGACGCTGCCGGTGCCGCCTCCATTGACGAGCGGAGGAGCGAGCCCGCGTTTGTTGAGCTCGGCGACGATGGCCGCGCGCTGCGCGAGGAGCGGCCCGCGCGCGACGCGCTTGAGCCCGCGCCGCAGCGCCTCGGCCGCGGACGAAGAGGGATCGCGATCGGGCAGGCCCGCGATGTGCGCCTCGTACGCGAGGATCCCTCCGAACGAGAGGCCGGGCATGCTCGCGGCGCGCTCCGCGAGATCGGCGACGGCGCGGGGCTCGCGCAGCGGGCTGCGCCGCACGCCGAGATGCATGTTGGATCGGAGCGGGCGGTACGCGACGTCGACGTCGATCACGATCGGGAGCGTGACGCCCGCCGCTTTGGCCGCGGCGGACGCGACGTCGAGGTGAACCGGATCGTCGGCGGCGAGGCGCAGCGTGACGCCCGCGCGCGCCGCTTCGGCCGCGCGCTTCACGTTCGGCGGTGAGGCCGAGGGATACGCGACCAGCAGATCGGTGAAGCCCTGCTCCGCGAGGAACGCAGCTTCGGCAGGACAATACGCCATCACGCCCGCGATCGAGGGGCCGCCGCGCGCCGCGATGGCGCGGAGCAGCGCCGGCGATCGCACGGACTTGGACGCGATTCGAAGCGTCTTGTTGCCGCGGAGCTGGCCCACGATCGTGCGCACGTTGTGATCGAGCGCGTCGAGATCCACCATCGCGAACGGCGTCCCCTCCCCGCGCGTCGCGGACTTGTAACGCTCATAGAGCGCGTCGAGGCCGTCGTCATTCACAGGGGTCGCCCTCGTTGCCGGGGCCCGGGACACGGGGAGAGCCGGAGAGGAGGCTCATCAAGAAACATTGATATTGATGTTTGGGCGCGCTCGTTTGAAACACCACCTCGTGCCCATCCTCGATGCCGTCCTCGGGGTGTTGGGTGAGGATCGCGGTGATGAACGATCCATCGCTGTTCTCTTTGTTCTCCGAGGCGGGGAGCGCGACGCGGCCTCTGCCCGCGAAGCCGAGCAGCGCGCTGATGGGCGTGAGGGCGGAGAGCTCCGCCGACGTCTCGTCGAGCGCGTCCCCCGCCAGATCGAGGCCGAGCGAGAGGCTGGTCGCGTTGGCGATAGGAGGCATGATGTAATGATCGACGATGCCTTGCATCATGAGCACGTGCCGCGGCGAGACCGCGTCCGGGCCGGTGAGGAGCGGGCCGTACATCGGCGGATCCGCGGGCTCGCCGGCCCATTGGAGCATCGAGAGGAGCGGATCGTGCTCGGTGAGCTCGCGGCCCATGGAGGCATATCCGATCAACGTCTCGGCGATGCCTTTGACCGCGAGGGGCTTTTGCTTCCAAATCACGTTCTCGAGGAAGCTCCCGCCGGCGCCGCTCAAGAGGACCCCCCGATAACGCGGCTCGACCGAGGCGGCGATAGGCACGATGACGCCTCCCATCGAGTGGCCCATGGTGACGAGCATCGAGGCGTCGAAGCGCGCGAGCCCGAGCGGCGCCTCTGCTCCCGGACAGCCCGAGACGTCGATCGCCACGTCGGGCAAGACGTGCGCGGCGAGCGCGATTTCGGCCGCGGATTGACGTACGTTGTCGCGGAGCGCGGGCGGGTTGCCGAAGTTGTAGACGAGGAACTGCTCATCCGCGTGGGTGATGTTGCGCAAACCACCGTGGGGGCCGTCGACGCTGGCGCCCGCGAAGCCGGCGGAGGCGTAGGTGAACGCGGGGCCGGTGCCGGGCACGAGCGGCGGCCCGCCGTGCGTCGCCTCCGCGCCGCGATCCACGAGCGGCCGTTCGCCGCCCGCGCCGGTTCGGCTCAAGACGACGAGCGGATATCCCTTTACGGGCATGGGGGATCGAGGGACGGTGACGACCAGATTGGCCTCCTCCCACCCTTGCAAAATAGGCTCTCCGAACGCGTCAAAGGCCCATGCGCCGCCCTCGCTCGTGAACGGCGGCTCCCCGGCTTGATAGACAGGCATGGGGATCGTCGTCGAATAAACACAGAAGGTGGGGAACACCTCATTGGGCGCGAACGCCGCGCTCGGCGCGGGCGCGATCGCGCGCATCCGCTCGGCGACGCGGCCGAGCGCGGCCTCGGGGGCGCCGGTCGTATAAACGGTGAGCGCGGCGATGTCCTGCGCCGCGATGCCGGCTTCGGCGAGCGAGGTGAGCGCGCTTTGGTACGAGGCAAAGACCGCATCGGTGAGGCCATCGGGCTTGACGCCTGCGATGATTTGGGAGAGCGCGGGCGGGGCGCCGAGCGGCCTCTTCGACGCGTCGCCGAGGCTCTTTTGGACGACGGCGGCGTAGCGTGTATTCGAACGGAGCGGCACGCCTTGGAGCGGCAGGAGCACGAGCAGGTTGGTTGTGCCAAAGGGGCCTGCGTCCTCTTCGAAGGACGTTTGGACCGGATATCGTGTGAGGTAATCAGGCGCGCTCGGATCCACGCTGATGAGCGTGACGGGCGAGGCCTCGGTCACGCTCGTGAAGAGGTCGGGCAGCGCGCTCGGGTCGAGCGCGCCGTCGAAGGGGAAGAACACACCGGCGCTCCGCCCGAAGCCGTCCGCGTCCTCGTCGAGCATGGTGACGATGCGATTGACCAGATCGACGTTGGAGGGGTTGGGGAAGCCCGCCACGCTCGGCCGCCCGTCCTCGCGGCGGCGCGCGTCGCTCGGAAAAGGAGCGCTGTAGAAGCCGTCTGCGAGCGTGAAATCGAGCTTGATCGAGGTGCCTTGGGGGGCCGGCGGCGCGAGGGGGTCCGCGCACCCGAAGGCAGAGAAGAAGAGGAGCGTCGAGAGGGGGAGGAGGGCGCGTCGCACGCGCCTAGTGGACCATAATTTGGGGCGGCGTGACCTAAAATTCTCTCTCTTGGGCGGCGCGCTGGGCTAGTCTCTTGCACCTGTCATGCAGGCTCGATCGAAGAAGCTCGCGGCGCCCAAGAGGGGGAAGGCCTCGCTGAAGAAGCGTCCGCCTGCGCCTGTCGCGCCGGGAGGGAGGTTCGACGAGGTCCTCACGCTCATCGAGGCGGCGAGGCGGCGCGCATACCAGGCTGTCAACACGGAGCTCGTCGGGTTGTATTGGGAGCTCGGCGCGTACATCAGCACGAAGCTCGCGACCGCCGAGTGGGGCGACGGCGTGGTCGCCGAGCTCGCCTTCGCGATCGCTGAGGAGTACCCCGGCATGCGGGGGTATACCCAGCGAAACCTGTTCCGCATGCGGCAATTTTATGAAGCGTACCGAGATGCGGTTAAAGTGTCACCACTGGTGACACAATTACCTTGGACTCACCATCTCATCATTATGAGCCAAGCGGCGTCGCCCGAGGAGCGCGAATTCTACATCCTCGCGACGATCCAAGGCCGCTGGTCCAAGCGCGAGCTGGAGCGTCAGATTCACACCAAAGCGTTCCAGAGGGACGAGAGGAGCCTCAAGCGGGCCTCACCGGCGCTCTCCCGGATTCACCCGAGCGCGATCGAGCGCTTCAAGAACGCATACAGCCTCGAATTTCTCGGCATTCAAGAGGTCCACTCCGAGGCCGATCTCCATGGCGCGCTCCTCCGTAACCTGGGCCGCTTCATCACCGAGCTCGGCCCCGATTTCTGCTTTGTCGGCTCGGAATATCCAGTGCAGGTAGGCGGCCAAGACTTCTCCATCGATCTCGTGTTCTTCCACCGCGGGCTCACGTGCCTCGTGGCGTTCGAGCTGAAGGTCCGCGAGCTCCGGCCGGAGGACATCGGCAAGCTGAGCTTTTATGTCGAGGCGCTCGACCGCGACGTAAAGAAGCCTCACGAGCGCCCTTCGATCGGGGTCCTGCTCTGCGCGACCAAAGACAACGAGGTGGTCGAATACGCCCTCGCCCGCACCACATCACCCACCCTCGTCGCTGAATATCAAACGGTGCTCCCGCCCAAGGCGCTGCTCCGCCGCAAGCTCCAAGAGCTCTATGCGCAGCTCGCTGAAGAGGAGGATGGCAGAGCCCCCAAGGTGAGCAGGAAGGTGCCCAAGGGCAAAGGGGCACGCAAAGAGACGAAGAAAAAGGCCAACGACAGAGCGCGGAGATAAGCCACGATGACGAGAGAGTTACGAGAATTGACAGAGACCAAGCCTAGAGACCTCCTCCCGTGGGGCTACTATCGCGATCGAAAGACGAGTTCCCAACGCATCGAGGTCGCAGAGGTGCTTCGATCTCCGCCACCGACTCGGGAGCTCGCAGAGTACGCCGCAGCGGCGTTGGTCATCGAGAAAGACTCGGAGGTCTCGGTTGAGGAGCAGCGCCGGACCAGCTTCGCATTTTCTCGTCCACGACGTCGAGCAGGAAATCAGAAGCACAGGGCATTCAATTATCATCCACACCTAAGGAGGCTATTCACCCATGGAATCTTCTTTTCGCTATCTGTCCCATGAAGAGGTCGAAGAGGTCCACAAGGCAGCCATTGATCTCCGGCTCGCGCGGTCCCGCACCGCGCTGCTCGAAGGGATCGATCCCTCTTTCATCGATGAGCTGCCCACCGTTGCAAACCCATCGGAGCAACTCTTGGTCGATCTCGGGGTCATGGCCAAGAAGGAGCGCCTCAAGGACGGCAGCATCCCGCTCAAAATCTGGCTCTCCTCCGCGCTGAGGCTCCGGTCCTCCGCGCAAGACTCCGAGGTCGCGGCCCTCAAAGACGCGCTCGCCAAGGTGAAGGCCAAAGCAGGAGAGACTGCTCCTCTCGCCGCGGCTCCTCCAGCACCTCCGCCGCCGGCGCGCGACAACCCGCCTGACGCTCCGCTCCATTTTGCCAGCGGCGCTGAGTCTCTTCAAAAGGCCTTGCAACCTACGGTGAGCATCCCCGTGAGCCAATTCCCACGCACCATCGTCAAAGAGGAGCACAAAATGCTCACGGACGCGCTCTCCGCCGCGTACCCAGAGCGAGCCAAGCTGCGGATGATGCTCATGCACCGACTCGGCAAGCAGCTCAACAACATCGTCGCCGAGAACGTCGGAGCGACCCAAGCCGCCTTCGAGCTCATCGAGGCAGCGAAGGCCGATGGATGGCTCCTCGATCTCGTCAAGGCGGCCCGCGCGTCGAGCAATAACCATCAACTCATCGAGTTTTGCCAACACGTCGGGCTCGCCCCCGGCTTGCCCTCGAGTGAGGAGCTGAACGGGCTCCAAAGCTTCCTCCGAAGCGCCAATGACTTCCTCGACGTGGACCTGCTCCGATCTCGCCTCGGTGAGGTCGAAGCGCAAGTGTGCCGCATCGAGGTGAAGCTCCCCGGACCCACGGAGTACGGGACTGGATTTTTGGTCGGGCCCGATCTGGTGATCACCAACTATCACGTGCTCAAGCCTGTGATCGACGGTGACGTTCCACCCTCCGACGTGACGCTGCGGTTCGATTACAAGCGGCTCGGGAGCGGTCAAGTGGTGAGCCAGGGCACATGCTTCGCGCTCGCCCCCATTTGGAACGTTGATTCGAGCCCCTTCTCCAACGCCGACGTCGGGAGCGGAGTCCCCAGCGAAGACGAGCTCGATTATGCGCTCGTGCGCGTGGCAGGAAAGCCGGGAGAGTCCCCTGTGGGCGAAGCGCCGGAGCCGGGCGCGCCCCACCGCCGTTGGGTCGTCTACAAGAACGTAAAGAGACCCCTCGAAAAGGGAGATCCGCTCTTCATCGTGCAACACCCCAAGGCAGAGCCCATCAAGGTAGCGCTCGACACAAACGCTATCTTGAGCGTCAACACGAACGGCACCCGCGTTCGTTACGTCACCAACACCAAAGGCGGATCCTCCGGCTCACCCTGCTTCAACGCCAATTGGGAGCTCGTCGCCCTCCATCATTGGGGCGATCCGGATCGCCATGACCCCAAATACAACCAAGGCATCCCCTTCGACAAAATCGTCGCTCGGCTCGCGGCCAAAGGCATCACTCTCCCGCCCCTCCCCGCCTCCGCGGCGCATTAGCTCCTACCACGACGCTGCGAGCCCGCCCTCGTTATTTTCGTAAAGCCCTTGCGCTTACCCGCAGATAGCCCATCTTTGCTGGTCGATGGCAAAGCCGATTCACGTCGCGATGGGGATCGCCGCAACAGTGGGTGTTGGTGGAGTTTTCCTTGCCGGGTATTGGCTCGGGCGGAGCAGCGTGACGCCCGTCTCCACCGCGGCGCCCGCGCCTTCAGAGACAGAGTCGGAGGACGACGCGACCGAAGCGCCCAGCCCGCCGCCGCGCCGCAAACGCACCGCGCCTTCCCCTCGCCCCACGCCGTCCCCCACCGCTTCGCCCGTCGCGTCTCTGCCCGACGCCGGCCACCGCGGCACGCCGCTCCACGCGTCGCCCGATCCTGATTCGCCCGTGGTGCTCCGAATCCAACCCGGGACAAGGCTCGTTGTCGTCGAGACACAAAAGAATTGGAGGCGCGTTGAAGCGACGAGCTTGGCCGGCGCGATGGTGGTGGGTTGGATCGCGTGGACGACGGGGAGACCGGCGTCCTCGGGAGGCACGCCGCCAGGCCCGGGAGAGGGGGTGATTCGAGGGGTCATCCGCTTCGAGGGTCGAGCCCCCGAGATGAAGGTCCCGGCGAAGCGCGGTGAAGCGGAGTTTTGCAAAGATCAGCCGATCCCGAGCGACGCCGTCATCGTCCGCGACGGCAAGCTCGCGGACGCGCTCGTGCGGATCGGCCGCGGCCAAGTGTCAAAGCCATTTCCTGTCCCCGAAGAGCCCGTGAGGCTCGATCAAACAGGGTGCATGTACTCTCCGCGTATCCAAGGCGCACGGGTCGGACAGGCGCTTCAGATCTGGAACAGCGACCCTACGCTCCACAACGCACATGGATATCGCGGCGTGGAGACCGCTTGGAACAAAGCGCAGGTGAAGGGCGCAGGCGCTTTGGACCTCGACATCGGAGATGCAGACATCCTCACGATCACATGTGATGTCCACCCGTGGATGCGCGCGTTCGTGATCGCCACCGATCACCCCTTCTTCGCGGTCACCGGGGAGGACGGCGCCTTTCAGCTCAGCGGCGTCCCGGTGGGCTCTTACACGCTCGAGATCTGGCACGCTCGTTACGGCAAGAAGACAAAACCGATCGCGGTGCGCGAGGCTCAAACGCTGGACGTGGATCTCTCCTATCGCGCCACGGACCCGGCGCCGCCCGAGAACCAAGGTGAGCTCAACGGGTCGTGGTGAGCGCCGGAGCCCCTTCACGAACGTCTTTGGATCGTCTCTCCGCATCGGCCGTCTGAACCGCCCACGTGACCAGGCGCTCCACGAGCCAGCACCCCCATAAAAGAAAACACCACGTGATGTAAGCGGCCCGCGCGGGCTACGTTGAGCGTGGTTCTATCCTCGGGGCGGCGGTCACCCAGAAAAAAAAGACGACCCGGCTCGGTCACAAAAAGAGGGGATCACGACACATGGCGGGCGATGAGGGACCCATGACGGCGGCAGCACAGAAAACCGAAATCGGTGGCGGCGACTCCATCGAGGAGCTGATCGCGCTGGGCGATTATCGCGAGGCCATCGCGCGCTGCGCGAGCGCGCACGCGGCGGCGGTCGGCAAGCTCTGCATGGCCTTTACAGGCTCGCAGAGCGAGAGCGAGGAGCTCGTCCAAGAGACCTTGATCGCGGCCTTCGACGCCATGCCGCAATACCGCGGCGAAGGCAGCGTGCGCGCGTGGCTCTTCGGCATCGCGCGCCGCATCGCGGGGCGCCACGTCGAGCTGCGATCGCGCCAGACGTCCAAGCTCCGGCTCGTCCACGACACGAGCCGAGGCCGCGACGCGGGCGAGCTCGCGCTCGAACGCGAACGCGCCGAACGCGCGCGCGCCGCGCTCGCCAAGCTCAAGCCGAGCGAGCGCGAGGCCGTGGTGCTGCGCTTCGAAGCGGAGCTGTCGTTCCGCGAGGTGGGGATCGCGTGCGGCGTGGATGAGGCCGCCGCGCGCAAACGAGTGAGCCGCGCCCTCGTGCGGCTCCGTTCCGAGCTGGGTGAGGAGTGAGCCATGAGCACGGGTGAACGACAAGGTTTGTGCGCCGAGGTCGAGGAGAACCTGACCTCGATCCTCGATGGAACCGCGTCCGCGCGGCTCTTCGATCACGCCGCCGAGTGCGACGCGTGCCGCGATCTCCGCCACGAGGCCGACGGCGTCGGCGAGCGCGTCGCCGCGAGCGGCGCAGACTTTCGCGCGCCCGAGGGCTTCGCCGAGCGGCTCCTCGCGAAGCTCGACGAGGCTCGCCCGAGCGGCCCTCTCAACAGGCCGAGCGCCACGCAGACGAGCATCGCTGAGCCCGCGCCCCGATCGGGCGCGACCGTCTCGTCCACCAAGGTCGCGGTCTCTTCGGGAGAGCGCGCCGCGACGTCAGCGTCGAAGACCGCGATCAGCGTCATCGACGAGGCGAAGACCACGTTCGATCCGCTCGCCGCTGCCAAGGCGGAGGCCGAAGGGGCGAGCGAGCCGCTCGACGCGAAGACCACGTTCGACCCGCTCGCCGCCGCAAAAGCAGGCGAAAACGAGCATCACGTTCGGGGGGACCTCCCCCCAAACCCCCCAGGCGAGCCGATCCATCACACGCAGCCGAGCGCCCAATCGTCGCCCTCCATCAAGGAGATCAAAGAGACGATCGCGGCCGAGCCCGCGCACGCGAAGCCCGAATCGACGCACGCGCCCGAGCAGGTCGAGGCGAGCACGCACCACGAGCCTGCGCCCTCCAAGGCCGCGGGCGAGACGGCCATCGCGTCGCCGACGGCCGCGCCCGAGGGCGAATCGAACGTCGTTCCGATCCACAAACCCCTTGCGAAGAAGCCCAGCGCGGGCAAGCGCACGTGGCTCATCGGCGGCGCGATCGCGGCCACGCTCGCGGTCGCCGCGGGCGCGATGATGTTCGTCAAAGGCAAGGGCCCGGGCCCGCTCTCGGTGCTCGCCGATGATCCTTGGTCCGGCTCGATCGCCAAGGTGTCGCGCGCGTCGGCCGACAAATCCGGCGGTTTTGAGCTCTGCGACACCAAGGGCGCGTGCGCGCCCGCGGCCGAAGGCGGCGCCGTCAAGGCGGGCTCGGTGCTCCGCACCGACGCTCGCACGCGCGCCCACGTCACGCTCGCCGACGGCACCGTGATGGCGCTCGATCGCGCGACCGAGATCGAGATCGCGAGCGGCAAAGATCGCGTCGCGAAGCTCCGCAAAGGCACCATCGTCACCGACGTCGCGCACGTCGACGGCAAGACCGCGAAGGTGACCTTCCCGCGCGGCGAGGTCGAGGTGCTCGGCACCAAGCTCTCGGTCTCCGCGTCGGACGAGCGCGCGTCGGTCGAGGTCGCGCGCGGCCTCGTGCGCGTCACCGGATCGAACGGCAAATCCGTCGATGTCCGCGCGGGCGAAGAGGCGACGATCGTGGGCTCGTCGGACCCCGTCGTCGCGAGCACGTCATCGCTCGCCGACGTGATGGAGTGGAGCGATCAGAAGCCTGAAGAGGTCGATTCGCCCACGCTGCGCGGCATCGGCGAGCTGCGCGCGCGTAAACCCGGACAGACCAAGGAGAAGGACCAGGCGGTCAAGCTCACCAAGCATTCGGTCAAGGTGCGCGTCGTCGACGTGGTCGCGCGCACCGAGATCGACGAGACCTTCACCAACGAGACCGACGAGGAGCTCGAGGGCATCTACCGCTTTCCGCTGCCGCCCGGCGCGCAGATCGAGCGGCTCGCGCTCGAGGTCGACGGCAAGCTGATGGAAGGCGCGTTCGTCGATCGCGATCGCGGCGCCGCGATCTGGCGCGGCGTGATCCAAAACGCGGCGCCCAAAGCGCCGAAGCCGCGCGAAGAGATCGTCTGGGTGCCCGGCCCGTGGCGCGATCCGGCGCTGCTCGAGTGGCAGCGCGGCGGGCGCTTCGAGCTGCGCATCTTCCCCATCCCCAAGAAGGGATCGCGGCGCGTGGTGCTCGCATACACGCAGCTCGTCGAGCAGAGCGGCGGGACGCGGCGCTACTCGTACCCGCTCGCGCACGACGCGAGCGGCACCACCAAGATCGACGCCTTCGACATGGACGTGCAGGTGCTCGGCGCGGACAAGACGAGCGGCATGAACGCGCGCGGCTACGAGCTCGCGAGCGCAGGCGACGATCGCCGCACGTTCCACGCGAACGGCTTCGTCCCCGCGGGCGATCTCAACATCGAATATTCGCTCCCGAACCGCGACAAAGAGGTGACCGCGTGGGCGTACGAGGCGCCCCCCGCGGCCGCGCCCGAGGCGCCCGCGCAGAAGCCGACCAAGCCTCTCTCGAAGGAAGAGCAAGCGGGGCTCGACGCGGCCAAGGCCATCGCGCAGGACGCATCGCCGTACGTCGCGCTCGCGATCCGGCCCAAGCTCCCGCGCTGGCAAGAGGCCAAGGAGCGCACGCACGTGATCGTCGTGGACTCGAGCCGATCGATGTTCGGCGAGCGCTTCGCCCGCGCGAGCCGGCTCGCGTCGAGCATGGTGCGCGAGATGGATCGCCGCGACTCGTTCCTCATCCTCGCGTGCGACACCACGTGCAAGCCCATGACCGACGAGGCGGGCGGCGCGCCCAAGCCCGAGGCGCCCGGCGCCGCGGCGTCGGCCAAGGTCGACAAATTCCTCGGCGCGATCGAGCCCGACGGCGGCAGCGATCTCGCCGCGGCGATGAGCGCGGCGCGCGCGCTCGCGGGCGTCGTCGACAACAAGGAGCTCCGCGTGATCTACCTCGGCGACGGCACGCCGAGCGTCGGGCCGACCAAGCCCTCACACATCGAGGCGGCCGTGAAGAGCGCGCTCTTCAACGCGGGCCGCGCCTTCGACACGCAGGTCATCGCGGTCGCGCTCGGCAGCGACGCGGACACGACGTCGCTCAAGGCGCTCGCGCGCGGCGGCGGCGGCGTGCTCGTGCCCTACACGCCCGGCCAGAAGGTGTCGACCGCGGCGATCGAGGTGCTCTCCGCGGCGTACGGCGTCGCGCTGCGCGACATCGAGGTCGAGCTGCCGAGCGGGCTCACGCAGGTCACGCCCGCGCAGATCGATCCGGTGCGCGCGGGCGGCGAGACGATCCTCGTCGCGCGCATGAGCGGCCGCGAGATCAAGGGCACGCTCAAGCTCAAGGGCAAGGTCGCGAACGAGCGCTTCGAGCAGAGCTACCCGGTCGAGCTCGTCGCGAGCCAGAGCTCGGGCAACGCGTTCGTCCCGCGGCTCTACGCGGCGGCGAAGATCGCCGAGCTGGAGCGCGTGGGCGGCGAAGGCGCCAAGCCCATGGCGATCGAGCTCTCGAAGCGCTTCGCGGTCGCGAGCCGCTTCACCTCGCTGCTCGTGCTCGAGAGCGAGGCCATGTTCAAGGCGTTCGGGCTCGATCAAAACAAGAACGCGAGCGCGTTCACCGGCGAGGTCGGCGCCGACAGCCGCAGCACCGGCGTCGAGGGCGGCGGCGAGGCGCCCGAAGAAGAGGCGAAGGCCGGCGACAAAGACATGGGCGCCATGCGCGCGGACGCGCCTGTTTCCAAGGGGAAAAAGAGCACGAGGAGCTTCGACGGCGACGGCGACGGCGCAGGTTTGGGCGGCTTCGCGGGCCCGCCCATGGCCACCGCCGTGCCCATGGCGCCCGCCCCCGCGCCGAAGCCCAGCATGGTGTCCGGCGATCCCTTCGCCGACGATCTGCGCTCGCCTGCGAAGCAACCTGCCGCGCGGCCTCGCGACTGGAACGGCGGCGGCGGTGGTGGTTGGCGCGGCCGCCGCAGGCTCGTGCCGATGCGCAGGGTCTTCGACAGGAACGTGAGCTTCGACGCGCAGAACACGTTCCTCTCGCAGAACATCGCGAAGATCGCGGCCGCCGAGGCCAAGCTCTCGGCCACGCCCGACAGCCGCGACAAGACCGTGGAGCTCTACTCGCTCTACGCGACGAGCGGCCGGCTCGGGGAGGCGCAGGAGCTGACGGCCAAGTGGAGCGGGCGCGACGCGCTCGATCCCGACGCGCTCACGGCGCGCGCGGATCTCGCGGCGAGGCAAGGCGATCGCGCCCGCGCGATCCGCATCTTGAGCGGCCTCACCGACGTGCGCCCGAACGATCGCGCCATCCAGACGCGCCTCGCCGAGCTGCACGAGGCGGCGGGCAACCGCGCGCTCGCCTGCGAGCACCGCGTGGCGCTCGCGGACATCGCCTCCAACGAGGCGAAGCTCATCGCCGACGCGGTCTCGTGCGCGAGGGCGCAGGGGTTCGGCGATCTCGCGAGCGTGGTGCTCTTGGACGCGGGGGAGAAGGTCCGGCAAGAGGTCGACAAGATCCTCGCGAACGCGCAGATCAAGGCCGATAAACCGATGCTGGGCGACGTCCAGATCACCGGCGAATGGACGGGCGGCACCGACGTGGACATCGCGCTCGTCGACAACAAGGGCGCTCGCACCTCCTGGCTCGGCTCCCCGCTCAAGGTGGGTATCGCGTCGCGCGACGCGGCGAGCACGCAGCGCGAGTCGCTCGCCATCTCCAACCTGCCTCAAGGCAGCTACGTCATCGAGGTGTCGCGCGCGTCGGGCGGAGACTCTGGATCTCCTGTGCGCGGCGAGCTCACGATTCGCACCGGCAACGAGACGCGCAAAGTGCCCTTCAACCTCACGGGCGCGCGCGCCGAGGCCGGCACCGTGAAGATCTTCTTCACCTCGCGCCTCGTCCCGTTCTGATCGCGATCTCCTCTCGCATATCCCCTCATCGCTCCTGATCGGACCCCAACCGGGCTTTACCCCGGTTGGGGTCTTCCTTTTTGCCTCTTCGGGGACAGGGGATCCTCCTGCTATAAAGCTCATTCAGAGGGACCATGCCCAACGAGCCGCCCGAGCAAGCGACGATGACCCTCGTGGAGCGAGGCCGCTCGCTCACCTTCCCCGACGCCGTCGTGACGGTGAAAGACGAGCGCGGGAGGACCGCGGAGGCGCCGCTCGGGCTCGATCCGCTCGTGGTGGGCTCGGGCGCGGAGTGCCATCTTGTCGTCGACGATCCGCGGATTTCACGCCGGCATTGCTCGCTCCATCTCACGAAGCACGGAGTCGTGCTCCGCGATCTCGGCAGCAAAAACCACACGCTCATCGGCGACGTCCCCGTGATGGAGGCCCTGCTCCCGCCGCACACGCGGGTGACGATCGGCGGCTCGGAGCTCACGGTCAAGCCGCGGGGCGCGCCCATCGTGGTGCCTGTGTCGCCGTCGAGCAGCTTTGGCGGAGCGGTGGGGCAGAGCCTCGCCATGCGCGCGCTCTTCTCCAAGCTCGAACGCGCCGCGGCGAGCGATCATGGCATCTTGCTCTTGGGCGAGTCCGGGACGGGCAAAGAGGTGCTCGCCAAGGCCATTCACGATCACAGCCCAAGGAGGGAGGGGCCGTTCGTGGTCTTGGACTGCGGCGCGATCTCGCCGAGCCTCGTCGAGGCCGAGCTGTTCGGCCACGCCCGGGGCGCGTTCACCGGGGCGCAGAGCGCGCGCGTCGGCCTGCTCGAAGAGGCCCATCGAGGCACGTTGTTCGTCGACGAGCTCGGCGAGCTCCCCATCGATCTTCAACCCAAGCTGCTCCGCGCCTTGGCCGAGAAGAAGATTCGGAGGATCGGTGAGACCGAGTGGCGGCCGTTCGACGCGCGGATCGTCGCCGCCACCCATCGTGATCTCCGCGCGCGCATCGCCGAGGGCAAGTTCCGGGAGGACCTTTATTACAGGCTCGCCGTGGTCGAGGCCCGCTTGCCCGCGCTCCGCGAGCGCAGAGAGGATGTCCCGCTCCTCGTGGAGCACTTCCTCAAAGCGTATGATCCGCCGCGCGCGCCCTCGGACTTGCCCCCTCACGCGCTCGCGATGCTCACCGCGCACACGTATCCAGGCAACGTCCGCGAGCTGCGGAACATCGTGGCGCGGCTCGTGTTGTTCCCCGAGCTCGCGCACGAGATGACGGCGAGCGCCCCGGCGAAGGCGCCGGGCGCGGGCGGGGATGAGCGCTTGAAGGAGCTGCTCGCGATGCCGCTGCTCCCCGCGCGCGAGCTGGTTGTCGAGGAGTTCGAGCGCCGTTATCTGGCGGAGAAGCTCGATCAGCACAAAGGCAACATCTCGAAGGCCGCGGACGCCATGAGGATCTCACGGCAGCTCCTTCACCGGCTGATCGATCGTTATGACTTGAAGGCCAAGTGAGGTGCGGGCGGCGGGCCCTTCACCTGCTTACACCGATCGGGCGACGCCGCCGCTCTCGGACCACGTGACCATCGCCTCGACGGTGCTCTGCGAGGCGCTCGACACGCTGTAGAACGTCAGGGTGATCTTCGGGGCGCTCCCCGTGGTGTCGACGTCGATTTGGACGTATCCGTTCTTCGAATAAACGACGTTTTGGATGCGCCCGGCGCTGCCGCTCGGCGACGAGGACCCGTCATCCTTCCTGCGACCCGGCGACGAGGTCGCCTCCATCAGATGGTAAGGACCGCCGGCGGTGACGAGCGCGGGATACGTGGTCACCTCGGCGCCCGAGAGGGTCATGAGCTCGGAGAAGTGCGGATCGCCCGAGAGCACCAGCGCGCGGCGCGACGGGCTCTGCGCCATGATGCTGTTGAGCCTCTCCAAGATCTTCTTGCGCTCTTGGGAGGTCGACTCGTGCGCTGCGCCGGAGTGCTCTTGGAGGAACTGACTCGATGACACGAGCACCATCACCGGGGCCGTGCTGGCCGAGAGCGCGGGCAACAGCCACTCATCGACCTGCGTGGCGCCGAAGATCACGGTCGCGCTTCCGCCCGCGCGCCGATCATAGCGGCCGTCCGTCAAAAAGACCTCCACGGGGCCGTGGCGGAACGAGCCGTGGATCGCCTTCGTCGCGCCGGCCACTTGATAAGGGCCGGGCCACGCCCTCCGAAACGCGCGCGCCGAGACGTCTCGCAGCGGCGCGCCGTCGCGCAGCACGACATCGCCGTTCAGGTCGAGCCCGGAGCTGTCGTTGGCGTCGAAGTCGTGGTCATCCCACGTCGCATAAATAGGCGCGGTCCTCATCAGCCGGATGGCCTCGGGCCGGCTCCGGCCGTCCAGGTGACGCCGCGTCTTGGTGCTCTCGTTCAGCCAATCGCTTGTGTCGATAGGCCCGCTCGTGCTGTCGCCGCTCACGAAATACACGTTGTCTCCCCCGAAGATCGCCGCGTCGGGCATCGAGGCGCCCATCCGGTGCAGCGCCTCCGCCGGGTGCGGGGACCGCGCCGTGTCGCAGCACGAGACGAACACGAGGCGCGCCTTGTCGGCGGCCGGCGGCGCGATCCGAAGATCGATGGTGGCGCCGAACAAGCTCGTTCGAAGGGTCTGCTGGGCGCCCGGTTCGAGCCCGCTCACGCGATAGACGCGGATCCACCCGTAACCTGCGTTCGAATCGTCCTGTTGGATCGTCGCGGTCAACGACTTCTTGGTGCCGTCGCTGCGCACGATCTCGAACGTCGCGTTGGGCTCACGCAGAGGCACGGACCACATCCACACGTCGGCGGAGAGGCCATTCGCGGTCTGGACGAGCCGCGTCATCGCCGGGCCGGCGAGGAGGCGCGCGTCACCGATCCAGTTGATGGAGTGCGCCGCGCAGCCTTGGCGGTCGAACCAAGCTCCATATTCCCAGGTGGCCGCCGGCGCCCACCGATCCGGGCACCCGAGGAGCCGAAAGCCCCCGTCTTCGCTCGCCCAGCCGGATTTCCAGCCGATCAGGAACACGTAATCCGGGAGCCAACCGTCCGTACCGCGGTTATCGATGCACGCCTCTCCGGGCTGGAGCGTGTCGAGCATGGCGCCGAGCTCCGGGTGGGAGAACACGTATTCATCCGACCGCAGCCGCTGCCGATCGTCGTGGGGGAGATCGAGCTTGGCCCGGAGCTGACCGGCCTTGGTGCGGAGATCGAAATACACCTCGCTGTCGGTGCCCGCGTCGGTCACGTCGGCGGTGCGGTGGACGAGCCACACGAGCGGCTCTTGGCCGGCGGGCTGCGGGTGGAAATACGGCACGTTCCACGATTTGGTGCGCGATCGGCCCGCGGCGTCATCGAGCCAATGGCCCACGCCGGGGGCGGCGAGGAGGAGCCTTTTGTCCGCGCCGTTGCCGAGCCACACGACCCACAGATTGGCGATCTTCCAACCGTCGGTCCCGGTGAGCTTCAGCTCCACCTTGGTGATGTCCTCGAAGCTCCGCAGCGGCGAGGCGAGCGAAAAGACGCACATGTCCGTGCGGCCGGGCGCGCGCATGTCGTAGCTCGGGAGATCGACGTCGAACGCCTCTGAGGCGCCGCCGTCGTAATAGACAGTCATCGTGACGACATCGTCGGTCCCGGAGGTCGAGCCTCCGTCGGTCGTGTAAAAGAGCGCGAGCGCAGGTCGATTGCTTGGATTGGTCGGCATCGTCGGGTCCCCTCTCTCGAAGATACTGAACGTTTGAAGCGCTCAAAAGTTCTTCGACGAGAGAGGATCCCGAGACGTCGTTATCGGCCCTTCACCCGCGGGGGCGCGGTCGCACAGACCTCGTTATTGCCCAACATCGAGCATCAACCCACCTGCGCGAGGAGGTTGTCCAAGGTCTCTCCGAGCACCGAGCGCAGATCGGACGGCGCGAGAGCGCTGCTGAGGTACGCGGCGAGGCTGCGACCTTCGTAGCTCTGCTTGAGGATCATCCAAACGCCGTGTACCCATTCGTCGTGAGGCGCGTCTCCTCGCACCGGGATTGGCTGTGATGTCGAAGCGACCGCCAAGAGCTGCGCCATCTTGTCGCGGAGCGGAGCGAGGCGAGCGTCGATGTCGATCACGACCGCGCGCAACTCCGCCTCCGCGCGAGACAGCGCTTGAGAGGCAGCGATGCGCGCGGCCTTGTGCGCAGGCACCTGCCTGCGCCCGCCGGGCTCTTGATAGCCGTCCTGCGCCGCGACGATCTTGGAGCGCTCGGTGGCGAGCATGCTCGTGAGCGGGTTGCGGAGCCGCGCGAGGATCTGCTCGCCCGCGGAGAGCCACTCCACCGCTGCCGCGATGAAGCGTGGATCACGGGCGGCGTACTTATCCATCACCGCGGGCAGCAAGAGCAAGTGTTCCATCAACATCTCCCGGGTTGCGACGAACATTGGAGACCTCGCTCACTCGGGGGACAAACTGCGCTTCGACGTCCCATCGGACGCGACGTTGATGTTCCACTCGAGCCCCTCCTCGCGCAGCGTCAGCTTCACGCGCGTGACCGAGCTCGGATCCGCCCTCTCTTTAACCTCGCTCGTCATGAGCGTAGCGCGGATCCGCGGGGGGATCCCTGCCTTGACCTCGGCGACCTCAAAGACGCGCAGGCGCACGTCCGCGACCACCGCGCGGAGCTTGTCACCGGCGATCCGCTCGCCTTCACGAGCATCGGAGAGGGCCTGAACGACCGCCGTCTCCGCGATCCGCGCCACCGCCTCACGCGGGATGAAGCGAGGAGCCCCTTGGGAGGACGCTTTGAGCTCCGCGATGGCTGAGATGAGCCTCGACGATGCGGCGGCGGCGACATCTCTCGAGAGCTCCAGGCCATTGCGCTTGGCGGACGAGGTGAGCGCTTCTTCGACAGCGGCGACGATCACCCTTGTGTCCGCGATCTGATTGGGCTCACCCGGCTCGGACGCTTCGAGGAGGATGGGGAGGTCGAGCACCATCTCCGGGACGCGCACCCGGGGCACGGCGAGCCCTTCGAGCAACGGATGGCTCCTGTACCACTCAGCCATGATAGCGGCCTCCGAGTCGGCCATTTGGCGCGCCTTGGACAAGCTCACCAACAGCGTACCGAGCAACTCTCCCAGCTCAGACATGACGATATCTCTCCTTGTATGAGGGGTAATGCCTCGATGATGCGCCCGCGCTCCGAGCCCCGTGGGGCGCCGGATCGCGGGCGACCATCGTTCAAAGGGCCGTCAGGGAGCCGGCACCTCCTTGATGCTGCTCTCCAGGATGTTGAGCAGGTGCTCGGTCCCCGCCGGGAGCTCGTCTTGCACGGCCTTCACGTGCACCGCGATCGAGTACTTGCGTTCGATCTTCGACCCGCTCGTGGTCGTGTTCTTGAGCGAGAAGCTCCCTTGCATGTCGACCGGGATCGGCAACCAGGCCTTGGTCTTGGCCGAAATGTTGACGTTGGTCTCGGTGGTGGAGGACGCCTCTTTGACGCTCTTGATCTTCGCGTTGAAGTCGACCGTCGTCTCCTCGACGCGGAGGAACGGGATCGGCACCATCGTGAGGAGCGGGACCGAGAGCATATAATCGGTCGGCGTGATGACGGGGTTGTTGTTGGCGTCTTTGGTGACGATCGGCTTTTTGTAGGTGAAGGTCACCATCACAGGCTGATCGTCATCATCGAAGCCGACCTCTTTGATGAAGTCCACCGAGGTCTTCGCCGCCAAAGCCTGCGCCTTGATGACCGCGACCAGCGGGCCACCGATCATCGCGTCGAAGTTGAGATTTGCGATTTCGTCGCCGATAGACATAATCGTAGCCTCCTCGTTAACCGTCGTGGGATATCGCGCCGCCGCGCCGATATCACTCGTGCTTTGATGCCGAGTGTTAGATCGCAGGGCGCGGCCCGACTCATCGCATCGAGCGTGCCATCGTGGCTACGGCGCACCACCGCCGGAGCCGCGATGGCGCGCGCCCGC
>CAYTJL010000133.1:0-2964 GCA_964437785.1 uncultured Polyangiaceae bacterium | reverse complement strand
CGAGGCGGCATGGGCGCCGTCTACCGCGCGCACGATAGCCAGCTCAACCGGAGCGTCGCGCTCAAATTCCTGCTCGGCGACGATCCGGCGCAGGCAGAGAGGTTATTGCGCGAGGCGCGCGCGCAGGCGCGCGTCGATCACGAGAACATCTGCAAGGTGTATGAGGCCGGCGTCGACGGCGGGACGTGTTACATCGCGATGCAGCTCATCGAGGGCGCGCCGCTCGATCGGGCCAAAGCCACGATGAACGTGGAGGCGATCGTCCGCGTGGTACGGAAGGTCGCGTCGGCGCTCCACGAGGCGCACCGGATCGGGCTCATTCACCGGGACGTGAAGCCGAGCAACGTCCTCGTGACAAAGGCCGAGGACGGCTCCTTTCATCCTTATGTGGTTGACTTTGGCATCGCGCGCGAGGTGGGGGAGCAGGGTCAAACGATGACAGGGGCCATCGCGGGCACACCCGCGTTCATGGCCCCGGAGCAGGCGCGCGGCGAGGTCCGGTCGCTCGATCGAAGGACCGATGTATATAGCCTCGGCGCGACGCTCTATGACCTCCTCGCAGGGCGCCCGCCGTTCGAGGGAGCCAACGTGCTCGAGCTGCTCCAACACATCATGCACGACGAAGCGCCGCCGATCCGAAGGGTGAAGCCGTCTGTGCCTTTGGACATCGAGGCGATCCTCATCAAGTGTTTGGAGAAGGACCCGGCGCAGCGCTATCCGTCGGCCAAGGCGCTCGCGGACGATCTCCAACGCTTCCTCGACGGTGATCCGGTGGAGGCTCGCCGCCTCTCGTGGGTGTATGTCCTCGGGCGCAAAGCGCGCAAGAATAAGCGACTCGCGGCGCTCACAGGGGCGCTCCTCGTCACAGCGCTGCTGGTGACAGGATACGTGGTCCGCGTGCGCCGGCTCGCGGCGGAGCAGGCGGCCATCGCGCGGGACGTGGGGGAGGACGTCAAAGAGATGGAGCTCTTCATGAGGACGGCCTACGCGCTCCCGCTCCATGACGTCGAGCGGGAGCGAGACGTGGTGAGGGCGCGCCTCCAATCCATCGAGGCGAGGGCGCGCGCGACCCAAGGCACGAACGCGGGGCCGCTCTTCTATGCGATCGGCAGAGGGCATCTCGCGCTCCGCGAGATCGATGAGGCGATCGCACGTTTGGAGCAGGCGAGCAGAGCCGGGTATTCGTCCGCCGAGCTCGACTACGCCATGGGCCTCGCGCTCGCCGCCCGCTACGAAAAGGCGCTCGAAGAGGCGAAGAAGATCGACAACCCCGCGCGGAGGAGCGCGCGCGTCGAGGCGTTGAAGATCGAGTATGGAGACAGGCTCTTATCCCATCTCAAGAAGGCGCGCGGGGCCCGAGTCGAGTCGCCCGCATACGTAGAGGGGCTCATCGCGCTCTACGAGGGCAAGCCCGAGGACGCGCTCGCGAGCGCGCAAAAGGCCTTTGAGGAGCGGCCGTGGCTCTACGAGGCCAAGAAGCTCGAAGGGGACGCGTGCTACGCCGCCGGGAGCCGGTTCAAGCACGATCGCGCGTTCGATCGCGACAAGATGGTGGCGAGCTTCGCGCGCGCGGCGGCGGCGTACGAGCGGGCGAGCGCGATCGCGAGCAGCGATCCGTCGGTGTACGAGGTGGTGTGTGATCTCCACATTCAGATCATGAACGCCTCCACGTCCGACGAAGGCGCGCTCCGCCGGAGCTTCGACGCGGCGCAGGCGGCTTGCGGCAAAGCGATCACCGCGAGCTCCAAGGGCCACGGCGCCGCGCTCAAGCTCGCGCAGGCCAACGCGAGCTATGCGTGGCTCGCGAGCACAGGCGTCTTGAAGGAGGATCCGAAGGAGGCGATCGCGCGCGCGATCAAGCGGGCAGAAGAGGTGCTGGCGAAGAGCCCGGGGGAGCCGATGGCGTATTACTCCATGGCGCACGCCGCCCGCGCGGAGGCGTATTACCTCGCGAACAAAGGCGCCGACGACCGCCCCGCGGTGGACCGCGCGCTCGCGTATTACGAATACGCCCTCGCGATCGACCCGAGCTTCCTTTGGGCGCTCAACGACTCGAGCGTGGCGCTCTCGATCCGGGCGTGGAGCGAGGGCCTCCGCGGCGGTGATCCGTTCCCTTGGTTCGATCGGGCGATCGAGCGCAGTTGGCGAGCGCAGGTGATCGACCCCGAGCTCGTCTACGGGTACAGCACGGAGGTCATCCTCCAGCTCGGCAAGGCGGAGCATCTCGTCGACGTGGGCCGCGACCCCGGCGAGACGCTGACCGCGCTGCGACAGGCGGCCGAGGCAGCGGCCAAGCTCAGCCCGGATCTGCCGCTCGTCGGCTATTGGCGCGCGTACGCGCTTTGGATCGAGGCGCGCCATGAGCTCGACAAAGGCGGAGATCCGAGCGCGATCATCGCACGAGGCATCACGGCGGCGGAGGCTCAAGCGAAGAGCGCGCCCGCGTCCCCGGAGCCTCACGAGGCCATGGGCAAGCTCCGTTTGGTCGAGGCAGCGAGCCTCGCTGCGCGGGGCGTGGATCCAACACCGGCTGTCGAGGAGGCGCGGGCTGCGTTTCGGCGCGCGCTCGCGATCACCCCGTGGGACGTGGGGTATCAGGTCCGGCGGGCCGAGGTGGAGCTCATCCACCTTCGTTGGGACGTGCGGCGGCGCGCGGCGCGGGCCGAGGCGTTCGACGCGGCCGAGGCCATCCTCGCGCCGCTGCTCCGCGAAGAGAAGGTGTTCCCGCGCCTCTATCGCGTCATGGCCGAGATCCTGTTGCTCAAAGCGACGTGGCTCGGCGAGGACAAAAGCGCGCTCGCCGCGATCGAACAGGGCCTCTCGATGGTTCACAAGGCGCTCGCCATCAACCCTCGTATGCCGAGCGCGCTCCTCGTCAAAGGCGCCTTGCTCGCCGCGAAGCTGCGTTTGACGAAGCAGCGCAGCGAAGAAGAGGAGCTCGCGCGGGGCGCGATCGAGGCGCTC
>CAYTJL010000132.1:0-26801 GCA_964437785.1 uncultured Polyangiaceae bacterium | reverse complement strand
CGCCGCGCAGAACCTCGGAGAGCGCTACCGCTTCGTCTTCGTCAACATTCGGACGCGGGAGCACAAGGTGCTTACGCTGCAAGAGGTGTTTGGGCGAGCGAAGGGCATTTACCCCTCTTGGAGCATCCAGTTTTGACGCCTATGCCGTCGTAGCGGCCTTCCCCCACCTTCGGGCCGCCGCCTCCACCGTAAGGAGCACGGCCACCAAGATCGCGAAGTTGACCACGTGGTGAAGCCACGGCCACGCCCCGTAATACGGCGCCACCGCTTTGTACGGCCCAAACGCCATGTTGATGTTGAGCGCGGGCGGCGTCACGAGCCGAGCGATACCCAACATCCCATAATAATACCCGCCCGCGAGGTATTTGGCCGAGGGCCGGAGCCCCGCTCGCCTCACGTACATCACGAAGACCAAAGGCCCGAGCGCGTGAACGACGAACGATGGCCAGGCGGTCGTCCGCGCCACCGCAAGCTCGATGACGTACCCCACGAGCCCCGGCCCGGCCAGGAAGAGCCCGCCCACCTCGACCCCGCGCGACCACCCGAGCAAGAGCCCAAACCCCACGAGGAGCGCCGCCGGATGACACGACCAGAGCACCTCGGGCAAGAGCCCCTCTCGGTGTTTATCAATCACCATCACAAAAAAGGCCACAAGCACCACGACACCGAGCCACCGCGGGAGCTTGTGATCCTCGCCCCGTGGCTCCCTCTCTGACTCCCCCTCTCCCGCACGCGGGAGAGGGGGCCGGGGGGTGAGGGCAGGCCCGGGGGCAGGGACCCTCAAGCGCTCGCCTTGGGCGCCACGAGCCCCAAATCCTCGCGGAGCCCAGGGTCGCGCGAAGGGTGCCAGATGTGCTGATCGAGATGGTAATGCGCGAAGAAGAGCCCCCAATAGATGCCCAAGAAGAGCCTCGCCGCGTCGGTCTCGAAGCCGAAGAACGCCAAGCTGGGCGCCCCCCGCGCCCCGTTCAAGAGCCCATACGCCACCACCGAGATGACCACCGCGCCAACGTACAGGAGAACAGGAGCACGCCCGAGCCTCGCCGTAAAACCATCGCCCTTGTCCGCGTACCTCCGCCGATTGGTCGCCGCCACGATGCCCACGTATTGAATCCCATGCACCATCCCACCCACCGTGGCCACCGCCAAAAAGGCCAGCTCCGGCGTGGGCGCGTTGGGCACGAGCGGCTCGCGCTGGCCCACCACGAACAGGTTGAACGCGTGCAAACCCACCACCGGACCCGCCAAGAACAAGGCCGGACGCAGGCTCGCTCCCCGCCTCGCCCTCCCTGCCCATCGCGCGATCCACACGAGCCCGACACCGATCATCGCCGCGAGCACCACCCCCACCACGACCCGCTCCGGCAACGCGAGCGCCGCAGGACGACCGACGTTCGCGCGCGTCGTCGGGTGCGTGAAGATGAAGAGCGCCGTGATGACCCACAAGGCAGCTTGCAAGAAGAACCCGTCGAATTTAGCCGTCTTCGCGTCGACCCCGTCGTGCCGCGCGTAAATGGCCATCACCCCGTAGTGCTGCCGAATCGCGTGGTAATAACTCCACATCAGCGCCACGAACAAAAAGAGCTGCCAAGGCCCGTACGAGCCGATGACCTTGGAGACGAGCAGCGACAAAGGCCCGACGAGCACCCACAAGGGCACGATGTAAAGGAGCCTCCCGAGCCGCGCCCGATCCTTCGGATCGAGGTACGAGCGCGCCAGCGTCACCACCAGATGAGGCCCGTCCGCGAGGAGCGTAAAGCCCCACCACGCCGCGACCGTCCACGCCGGGCGCGCGAGGAGCGCGAGCCCCACGACCACCGCAAGAGCGCTCCCCCCAAAGAACACCACCAGATCGAAGACGCGCCCCCCGATCCAACCACGGTCTTGGACAAGGTCCATAGCACGCCATTATCGCGCGATTAGACGGCTCCGTCGAGGACGATCGTCGCCCCGTTCATGTAGGAGTTACGGTCCGACACCAAAAACGCGGCGACCTCGGCCACCTCGGCGAGCGTGCCGACCCGCTTGAGCGCGCAGTTGCGGAGGTACTCTTCGAGCCTCTTTTCGGGCAAATTCACGCTTACGCCGTCTTCGAGCACGCCGGGAGCGAGGCAGTTGACCGTGATGCCATAACGGCCCACCTCCTTGGCGAGCGCCTCGGTGAACCCTTTGAGCGCCGCCTTGGCCGCCGAATAGTGCACCGGCGCCTCCATCATCTTCACGCCCGCGAGCGACGAGATGTTGAGCACCCGCCCGCGCTTTTGCCGGATCATCGGCCGGAGCGCGGCCTGCGTGGTGAGGAAAGCGCCCTTGACGTTCACGTCCATGAGCTTGTCCCAATCCTCCTCTTCCATCAGCGCGAGCGGCACCACCTGCCCGACGCCCGCGTTGTTCACGACGATGTCGACGCTCCCCGCCTCGGCCACGACCTCGCGCACCATCGCCGTGAGCCCCGCTTTGTCGAGCACCGAACATTGGAACGCTTTGACCCAATGACCGTGCTCGGCGATGGCCGCGCGCGCCCGCTCGGCCTCCTCGGTCGATCGCGCGTAATTGAAGGCCACCTTGGCGCCCTCCCGCGCGAGCGCGAGCGCGATCGCCCGGCCGAGGCCGCGCGATCCGCCCGTCACGATGGCCGTGCGCCCTTCGAGGAGCCCCATTATCCGATGAGCGGGAGCCGTACCCGCGCGCCCCCGTCATTGGAGCCGGCGGGCGTCCAAGGGCCTTTGCCCCACGCGGGCGTCGCCGTCTCGGGGCCTTTGGCCGCGCCGCGATGAAACATGTTGAAGCCGCACGCCGGCATCACCCGCCCATCGATCTGCGGATAATGGTGGCAACACTTGCGGAGGCGCTCCAGGTCGAAGTCGTGCCGATCCATGTAGTGATGGAGGAAGATCGATTTGGCCTGGCGCTCGCCCGCCACCACCTGCTCTTTGGGGCCGAGCCCGCGCGAAGGGAACATCACGTCGAGCGTGCGCCGGAGCGCCGCCAAAATCTCGGGCCCCCGCTCGATCTCGTCCTGATTGGCATACACCTCGTGGATGACCTCGTGGAGCGCGTCGTGGATCTCGGGCGACGCCGGCAACGTCGCGCTCGACCGGAGCAAGGTGCCATAACGCGTGAAGTCCACGAAGCGCGCGAACGGCAGGTAGCTCCCGTCGTTCATGCGCAGCACGTACGAGAGCGAGACGCATTGAGGGTGCGAGCACGGCAGCGGATAAAAGTCGCTCGCGCGGAGCTTGCCGCCCGTCTGCTCCTCGATGCGCCGGATCACGCCGGGGATCGTGAGCCTATCCATCGGATCGTGCGCGAACGCGCCGCCGCCGTGGCCGGTGTAGGCCGCGGGCTGGAAGTTGAGCGAGAGGATGTGATCCTCGCGCAAGAAGAGCTCGACCACTTGGCCGATCTGGTGCTCGTTCACGCCGCGTGTCGCGACGAAGATGAGCTGCGTCGGGATCTGGAGCTCGCGCAAAACGGCGAGCGCACTGTCCTTCTCTTTGACCAGATCACGGCCGCGGATCTTCTCGTGCGTGTCGGCGGTGAAGCCGTCGAGCTGGAGCCCCACGTACGCGCCGCGAGCCTTGAGCGCCTCGGCGAATTTGCGATCTTTGCCCAGCCGAAGACCGTTGGTGATCACCACGACGCGGCCGATTTCGGGGCGCGTCGCGAGGTCGATCAAGTCCAAGATCGCGGGGTGGCTCGTGGGCTCGCCGCCCGAGAGCGCGATCGACTCACACACGCCCTCGTTCAGCACCAGCGCGTCGACGATGCGCCGGAACGCGTCGAGCTCGATGTGGTTCGCGTAGTGGTTGTCGACGATGCAGATCGGGCACTCGAGGTTGCAGTGATCGGTCACCTCGACGATGGGCAGACACGTGTGCTGCTCGTGATCGTTGCAGGTGCCGCAGTCGGTCGGGCACCCGTGGACGACCTCGGTCGCGAAGCGCAAGGGCTCGGTGCCGGCCCGCGCGAACGCGTACGCGCGCGCGTAATACGCGGCGTCCTCCGAGACGAGCGCCTCCGAAGGCCCGCACGCGGCGCAGCGCTTCTTGAAGATCACTTTGCCGTCGCGGATCACCACCTCGGCCTCGACCAGCGCGAGGCACGTCGGGCACGTCGACGTCGTCCGCTTGAAGGGGTGGTCGCCCGTCGCGCCTTCGGGCACGTTCGCCTTGGCGACAAGCGCTTTGACGTACGCGTCCGCGTCGTCGGCGACGGGCTGCTCCGTCTCTCCGCACGCCGTGCAGAAGCAGAGCATCACGACCTTGCCCTCGCGCAGCACGACGCGGCCCTCCACGCTCGCTCCGCAGCCGGCGCACGCGCCGCGCTCATGGAGCAAAAACGTGTGCGGCTTGTCCTGTCGCGCAGGCACCGTGGGCGCACAGCCTGAGCAATCCATCTTCGCCTCCTCGTGGCAGGACACCCGAGGAGCGCGCGCCCGTCAACGAAGGTTTCGATCGCTTGTGATGATCGCCCTGCCCGTGTACGACCGATCGGAGAGAGCGTCATGCGCTATTTCCTGATCGATCGGATTGACGAGCTTGTCCCGCCCGAGCGCGCGACCGCGGTCAAGTGCGTGTCGCTCTCGGACGACGTCTTCGAAGATCACTTCCCCGGTCACCCGATCATGCCGGGCGCGCTGATCCTCGAAGCGCTCGCGCAGCTCGGCGGTGTGCTCGTCGAGGCGACCATGCGCGAGCGCGGCCGGCACGATCTGCACGCGCTCCTCGTGATGGCCGATCGCGCGAAGTTCCGTCGCGCGGTGAGGCCCGGCGACAAGCTCCATCTCGAAGCGCGCGGCGTGAGCGTGACCGAAGACGGAGGCCGCGTGACCGCGATCGCGCGCGTCGACGGCGACGTCGCGGCCGAGGCCACGCTCACCTACGCGTTCGCGGTGGTGACGCACCCGAAGCTCCTCGAGAAGCGGCGCGAGGTGCTCGACATCTGGCTCCACGGATCAATCCGAGGCTGATCGTGAGGGCATCGCGCGGCGCGATCTACGTGCGAGGCAAAGGCGCGGTGACGCCTCTCGCGAGCACGTGGCCCGCGTCGGTGGCGCGCCTCGCGGCCGGCGAGAGCGCCGTCGCGCCCGTCACGAGCTTCGACGTGAGCGGCTTCCCGAGCGTGGTCGCCGCGGTGATCCAAGGCGCGGACGACGGGTGGGAAGATCGCAGGAGGGCCTTCGCCGAGCGCGCCGCGCGCGAAGCGTGGGCGCAGGCGGACGTGCGCGCGCCCTCCGATCGCATCGGCGTCTTCCTCGGCGCGGAGTCGGGCCGCGCGCGGTTCGCGACGCTCGTCGCGTTGAGCCGCGCCGCGGGCGGAGGCCGCCGCTTCGATCACGAGGCGTTCGGATCGCGCGCGCGATCGCTCGCGTCGCACGTGGGCGCGGACGTGATCTCGCCCGCCGCGATCGCGTCGCACCTCGCCGCGATCACCGGCGCTTCAGGGCCCATCGCGACCGTGAGCCTCGCGTGCGCGTCGGGCCTCGCCGCGATCATCGAGGCCGCGCGCGCGATCGCGCTCGGCGAGTGCGACGTCGCGCTCGCGGGGGGCGTGGGCGCCGACGCCGATCCGCTCATGATGATCGGCTTTGGCCTGCTCGGCGCGCTCAGCGAGAAGGGCGTATCCAGGCCCTTCGACGTGCGGCGCGACGGCTTCGTGGTCGGCGAAGGTGCGGCGATGATCGTGCTTTCGAACGAGCGCGGCGATGCGCGATCGGCCATCACGGGTGTTGGTCGATCGCTCGACGCGCACCATCTCACCGCGCCCGATCCCACGGGCAGCGGGGCCGAGCGCGCGATGCGCGCGGCGCTCGACGGCGCAGGGCGCCCGCGCATCGGGTACGTGCAAGCGCACGGCACCTCCACACAGCACAACGACGCTGTCGAAGCCGCCGCGCTCCGCCGCGTGCTCGGCGCGGACATCGATCATGCGCGCGTCGGCGCGGTCAAAGGCGCGATGGGCCATTGGGTCGCGGGCGCGGGCGCGCTCGGGTGTTTGTGCGCGATGGAGGCGGTCGAGACAGGCACTCTCCTGCCGACCGCGGGGCTCACCGACCCCGATCCCGCGTGCGCGCTCCCTCATTTGATGGGAGCAGCCGAGTCGCGCGCCGTCGATGCTGCGCTGGTCAATGCCTTTGCGTTCGGCGGGGCCAACGCGAGCGCTGTCGTCGCCAAGGTGCCCTCATGAGCCGCGCGGCCATCGTCGCGGCGTCGGCCGTGAGCGCGTTTGGCCTCGCGTGGCGCGGGTTCGGCGCCGCCGTCGCGGAAGGCACGTTGAAGCCCAAGCCTAGCTCAACCCTCCTCCCACCGAGGCCCGATCTCCCCATCTCCGAGGTCTCTCCCATCGACAAGCGTGATGACGCGGGCGACGCGCGGCAACGCAAGCTCATGACCCGTCCGGCGCGGCTCGCCGCCATCGCCGCGCGCCTCGCGCTCGCGGAGGTCCCACGTGAGGAGCGCAGCGCGATCGGCTTCTTTTTGGGGGTCGGCGCGTCGGGCGTGGCGATGGAGGAGCTGCCGCCCATGCTCCGCGCGTCGATGACAGAAGAGGCCTTTTCGCTCGAACGCTTCGGCGGCGCGGGGCTCGCGGCGACCAATCCGCTCTTCGCGTTTCAGACCATGAACAACTTCACGCTCTGCCACGCCGCGATCCTCGAAGGCACGATGGGGCCCAACGCAGCCTATTATTCGCGGGGCGGGGGCACCGTGCTCGCGCTCGCCGAAGCGCTCGTCGCGCTCGATCAAGGCGAAGCTCAAACGGCCATCGCCGGAGGCGCAGACTCGGCCCTTCACCCTGTCACCTTCTCGGAGCTGGAGCGGGGCGGGTACGTCGATCAAGGGCTCTTGCCCGGCGAAGGAGCCGCGTTGATGATGATCGCCCGCGAGGCGAAATCCCCGCTGGCCCACGTGCTCGGGTGCGCGCGCGAGAGAGCGATGGAGCCGCTCATCTCGAAGCTCCCTCCGCTCGCGGCGGTCGACGCGGTGGTGATCGCGCCGTGGGGGCCGCCGGCGAGGACAGCCCTCCTCGAAGGTGCTTTGGCGCTCGCGCCCAACGCGACCATCCTCGATGTGTCCGCGGCGATCGGCGACGCGCTCGCGGCCTCACCCGCGCTCGGCTGGGTCGCCGCCCTCGATCGGGTGACGAGCGGACATGCCCGCTCGGCGCTCGTGCTCAGCCTCGGGATCGACGGCGAGATGGGAGGGGTGGTGATTGGCTGATCGGGCTGCGATCACCGGGGTCGGCGTGGTGAGCGCGTTCGGCGCGGGCGCCGCGACGTTCTTTGACGGGCTCGCCCAAGGGCGCTCGGCCATCGGGCCGATTCGATGGTTCGACGTGCGCTCGTTCCCCTCCCACGTGGCAGGCGAGGTGCCGATTCCAACGCTCGACGCCGCGTCCCTCGCGGGGCCCATCAGCGCTCGGGGCATCTCCTGTGATGCGCTCGAAACATGGGAAAAACAAGGGTTTTTGCGCGATCGCAAGGTGGGCTTCGCGCTCCTCGCCGCGGCCGAGGCGTGGGCGAGCGCGGGGGCGGGGAGCGCCGAGCGCGGAGCGCACCTGTCGATCGCGCTCGGGTTGGAGCAGGCGTTTTTGGAGGACTTTGGGCCGTTCTTTACGGGACGAGGGTTTGACTGGGAGCGCGAGCGCTCATCCTCGTTGCCTGTTGTGCGCGTGCGATCGCAGGTGGACACGGCGAAGACGCTCGTGACCTCGCTGCTCGGGCTCGAAGGGCTCGCCGCCGTTCACGTCTCGGCGTGCGCGGCGGGAGGGATGGCGGTCGCTCATGCGGCGTCGCTCATCGCGCGAGGCGAGGCCGACATCGTGGTTTGCGGCGGCGCCGACTCCATGGTCAACCCGCTCGGGCTCGGCGGCATGGCGAGGCTCGACGCGCTCTCGCCGCGCAGCGCGCCCGACGCGTGCAGGCCTTTTGACGTGCGGCGCGACGGGCTCGTGATCGGCGAGGGAGCGGCGATGTTCGTCCTGGAGGCCGAGGCGCGCGCCAAGGCCCGCGGCGCAAGGCCCCTCGCGTTCGTGCGCGGCGGCGCGACCACGCAAGATGCCTATCGCGTGACAGCCCCTCTCCCCGACGGCCGCGCGGCGCAGGCGGCCATGAAGAAAGCCATGGCCAAAGCGGGTGTCTCGGCGGGGGCCATCGGTTACGTCAACGCTCATGGGACCGGCACCAAGCTCAATGATCCCGCCGAGACCAAGGCGATCCGCGCGGCGCTCGGGGATCACGCCGAGAGGGTGGCTCTCAGCTCCATCAAAGGCGCGGTCGGTCACCTGATGGCCGCCGCAGGGGCGATTGAGGTCGCGGCGTGCCTGCTCCCCAACGCGCGCGGCCTGTTGCCCGGGACCGCGAATCACCGCGAGCGTGATCCCGAGTGCGATCTCGACGTGATCGGCGAGGCGCCGAGGCCCGCGGGCGACGTCGCGTTCATGCTCTCGAACTCCTTTGGGTTCGGTGGGCAAAACGTGTGTGTCGCCGTGGAGAGGGCCCCGTGAGCCGCGCCGCCGTGGTGGCTTGTTCGCTCCGCACGCCGCTCGGTTCGAGCGCGGCGGAGGTCGCTTTGGCCCTCCTCGCGGGGGCGCGCGCCGTGCGGCCCAATCCGCGCATCGCGCCCTCGTATGCGTGCTCGCTCGCGGCGACGGTCGATGCGCCTTTGCCTCGCTCCAAACATTCTCGCTTCGTCGGGAGGATGGGCCTTTATGGCATGACCGCCGCGGAGGAGGCCATGCGCGCGGCCCAAGGGCAGGGCGGTGAGCGCGCGGCGTTGTTCTCGGCGGTGGGCGGGCTCCGCGCGCGCTGGGACGACTTGATGCCCGTGCTCGAGCGCCAATCGCCCGACGGAGAGGGGGTGTGGGCCAAGGGCTTCAAAGACATGCACCCGTTTTGGATGCTCCAACACCTCTCCAACAACGCGCACGCGCTCGCGTCCATTGCGCTTCGAATCCTCGGTGAAGGAGCTACGTTTGGGGGCGCTTCAGCCGGCGCGGAGGCCATCGCCTCGGCCTCACGCGCGCTCGCGACCGGGGCGTGCGACGCGGCGCTCGTGATGGCGTATGACTCGCTGCTGGAGCCCGAGACGCTCGTGGAGCTGGGCGAGCGCGGGGAGGCGACCGCCGCTCGTTCCCTCGATGAGCTCGGCGCGCCGTATGCCGCGGATGCTCGCGGCGGCGTGCCCGGCGAGGCCGCGGCGGCGTTGTGGCTCGTCCGCGAGGGAGATATCGAATCTCCGATCGCGATCGTCGAAGCGCGGGCGATCGCCGATGGATCGCGCGTGGCGCCCGCGGCGAGCACGATCGCGCGCGTCGCGGCGCCGCTCGTGCGCGGTGTCGAGGTGATCGACGGCGCTGCGAGGGCGGAGCCCGGCTACGATCGCGAGGAGCGCGAGGCGCTCGCGCGGCTCGGCCTCTCCGGTGCGACACCGATCCTCGCCACGCGCGCTTCGCTCGGGATGATGGGCGCGGCGGCGCCGATCGTGCAAACCATCGTGCTCGCGGAGCTGCTCCGTTTGGGCGAGCTGCCCGCGATCGCCGGGCTCGCCTCTCCCGCCGAAGGGCCGCTCCGCCCGCTCGCGGCGCGGGAGATCACGAAGGCTCGCGTCGCGCTCGGGCTCACCGCGGCGGCGCCGGGGCTCGCGACCGCGGTGCGCGTCGAGGCACAACCCGCGTTGAGGAGATAACCTATCATGGCCAGAGCACCCAACGCCGATCCCCCCGTCGCCCTCGTCACCGGCGCCTCTCGCGGGATCGGCAAGGCGACCGCGCTCGCGCTTGGCCGCCGCGGATTCGCCGTCGGGGTCAATTACGCAACACGGACCGAGGCCGCGGACGAGGTGGTCAAGGCCGTTGAAGCGGAGGGCGGCAAGGCGATCGCGATCCGCGCCGACGTCGCGCGCGCGGATGAGGTGAGCGCCATGTTCGCCCTGCTCGACAAGGCGTTTGGGCCGCTCACCGCGCTCGTGTGCAACGCAGGCGTCACGCGCGACACCTTGCTCGGATCGAGCGAGCCCGCGGACTTCGAGGCGCTCTTCGCCGTCAACGTGCAAGGCACGGCCAACGCATGTCGCGAGGCGGTGCGGAGGATGCTGCCGCGCAGGCGTGGATCCATCGTCAACGTCTCTTCGGTGTCGGCCACGAGCCCCGGCCGCGGCCAAGCCCCTTATGCGGCCACCAAAGGGGCTGTCGAGGCGCTCTCGAAGAGCCTCGCGGTCGAGCTCGCGCCCCGCAACATCCGCGTGAACGTGGTCGCGCCCGGCGTCATCGAGACGGACATGACCGCGGATTTGCGCGCGCTCGCGCCCGAGGAGCTCCACCGCCGCATCCTTTTGAAGAGGCTTGGCCGAGCGGATGAGGTCGCGAGCGTCATCGCCTTTTTGGCGAGCGACGAGGCGAGCTACGTGACGGGCCAGGTGTGGCGCGTGGACGGCGGGTTCAAGCTGGACTGAGCTTATCGACCCGGATGGCGGCGGCCTTGAATTCGGCCGTCCCCGAGCGCGGATCCCACGCGTCCACCGTGAGCACGTTGGTGTTCACCTCGTCCGGGAAATGAAACGTCATGAACGCGAGCCCCTTGCGGAGGCCTGGATCCACGCGCACAGGGGCCGTGATCGACCCTCGCCGCGAGCTGACCTTCACCATCTCTCCGGCGCTCACGCCGAGGTCGCGCGCGTCGAGCGGCGAGAGGTCGATCGCCTCGCCGAAGCGCAGCGGTGATTTGTATCCGCCGCTCTGCACCCCCGTGTTGTACGAGTCGAGCCTGCGCCCCGTGGTGAGCCGGAGCGGATAAACGTCGTCGAGCGCCTCGACCGGGCCCTCGTGGTGAAGGGCGGAGAAGGGGGCTTTGGTCGTGGTCATGGGCTCATCCCACAAGCGACCGTGCAAGAAGACCGAGCCCTCGTGATCGTCCGAGGGACAAGGCCATTGAATCCCCCCCATCGCTTCGAGCCGCTCATAGCTCATCCCGCCGTGCATGGGGCTCAGCGACCGCAGCTCGTCCCAAAGCTCCTTAGGCGTAGGGTCGCCCATGTCTCTGCCGAGGAGGCGCGCGATCGAGGCCAAAATAGAGATGTCGTCCCGCGTGCCCTCGGGGCCGCTCACCGCCCGCCGGACCCTTTGGACGCGGCGCTCGCTGCTCGTCACCGTGCCTTCGGTCTCGCAGAAGCTCGCCGTGGCGGGCAGGACCACGTCGGCCATTTGAGCCGTCTTGGTCAAGAAGATGTCTTGGACGACGAGGTGCGAGAGCCCCTCCAAACGAGCCTTGGTGTGGTGCCCGTCGGCCTCGGATTGGGCTGGATTTTCGCCGATGACGTAGAGCGCGGTGAGCTCTTTGCGGCCCATGGCCTCGAACATCTCGGTGAGGTGCCAGCCCTTTTGGGGCGGGATGCGCGCGCCCCAACGCTCCTCGAACTTGCCGCGCGCCGCCGCGTCCTCGACGTCTTGAAAGCCGGTGAGCTTGTGCGGGAGCGCGCCCATGTCGCCGCCGCCTTGCACGTTGTTTTGGCCGCGGAGCGGGTTGAGGCCGGAGCCATAACGGCCCACGTGCCCCGTGAGCAGACCGAGGTTGATGAGCGAGAGGACGTTGTCGACCGCGTTGTGGTGCTCGGTGATGCCGAGCGTCCAGCAGATCTGCGCGCGCTGGGCCGTGGCGTAGGCGACGGCCATCCGCTCGATGGTGGCTTTGGGCACGCCCGTCTCGCGCTCGACGCGGTCGAGCGGATAGGCCATCACGTTCTCGCGAAACGCTTCAAATCCCGTGGTCGCGCGCGCGATAAAGGCCTTGTGCTCGAGCCCGCGCTCCAGGATGACGCGCGCGACGCCGTTGGCGAGCGCGATGTCGGTGCCCACGTGGAGCGGCAGCCACGCGTCGGCCCACTCGGCCGAGCTCGTGCGGCGAGGATCGATGACGAAGAGCTTGGCCCCGCGCCGGATCCCTTGGAGCACGTGATGAAAGAAGATCGGGTGCGCCTCGCGGGCGTTGGATCCCCACAAGAGGATGACGTCCGTCTCCTCAATCTCGCGGTAGGAGCTCGTCCCGCCGCCTGCTCCGAAGACCGTCGCCAGACCGACGACGCTTGGGGCGTGTCAGGTCCTGTTACAACTGTCGATGTTGTTGCTCCCGATGGCCACGCGCATGACCTTTTGGGCCATGTAATTGACCTCGTTCGTGGCCTTGGAGCACGAGAACATGCCCACGGTCGAGGGCCCGTGCGCGGCGACGGCGGAGGCGAAGCCGGCGGCGGCGCGGGAGAGCGCCTCGTCCCACGTGGCGGGGCGGAGCGGGCTCGAACGATCGTCGCGGACGAGAGGCGAAGTGATGCGCTCGTATCGGGGCACGGGAGATCCTCCAGGAAGGGACGTTATCACCGCTTCGGCGCAAAAGGATCAATCACGTCCGAGCCGCGCGACGGAGCGTTCGGGCGCGGCGCGGCGGCCGGCGGCGGGAGCTTTGGCTTGGGCGACGGCGCGGGCGCGCTCGCGGCCGTCCCGCTGTACAAGGGCGGCAGCTCGACGCGCTCGATCGACGCGGCCGGCGTCGAGAGCGCGGGGGGCGCGTTGGGCGCCTTCTTCGGCCCGCTCCGAATCGCATAGACGACGAGCGCCGCGGCCACGACCCCCGCGCCGCAGAGGATCCCGATCACCAGCGGATCGAAGCGCAGCTTGGCCATCGGGATCGCGAGCTTGGTCGAGCGCGGCGCGGACGAAGGCGCGCTCGCGGGCGCGACCTCCGCGGATCCCGGGCTCCCACCGTGGACCGGCGGCGCTTTGGCAGGAGCGCGGATGCTCGTGGTCTTGACGAACGGCATGAGCGCTTCGCGGAGCTCGTGAACGTTCGCAAAGCGCTTGTCCGGGTCGCGTTCGAGGCAGCGCAGCACCACCGCGTCGAGCCCTTTGGGGAGCCCTCCGCGCACGTGCGAGGGCGGAGAGGGCTTGTCGTTCAGCACCTTGGCGACCACCTGATTGGCATTGGCGCCTTCGAACGGGAGCCTGCCCGTGGTGAGCTGATAAAGGGTCACGCCGAGCGACCAGATGTCCGATCGGTTGTCGACGTCGCGCGCGCTCAGCACCTGCTCGGGCGACATGTAATAAGGCGAGCCGAGCACCGCGCTGCTCTTCGTGATCTCGTCGCTGTCGTGGGGTGTGGGGGCAGAGGGCCCGCTTGCGGGACCCGAGCCCCCACTGTGGACCGCACGTGGGGAGACCTTCGACAAGCCGAAATCCACGACCTTGAGCGTGTAACTGCCGCCCTCTCGTTTGGCCAAAAAGAGGTTCGCGGGCTTGAGATCGCGATGGACGACGCCGGCCTCGTGCGCCTCCGAGAGCGCGGTGCACGCGTCGAGCACCCACCGCACCGCCTCCCACGCGGGGAGGACGCCTCGCCGCTGGAGCTCGGCGCGAAGGTCCGTCCCGTCGAGCAGCTCCATCACCATGAACGGCGCGCCGTCCGTGGTCCGACCCACTTCGAAGACGCGCGCGACGTGCTCGTTCGTGAGCGCCGCGGTCGCGCGCGCTTCGCGCAGGAAGCGCTCGACCGTCGACTTGTTGGTGGCCGCGGCGCGCGTGAGCAGCTTGACGGCGCGCGGCTCGCCTCGCTCCTGATCCCACGCGGCGAGCACCATCCCTGTCGCGCCCCGACCGATCACGCGCTCGATGCGGAAGCGTCCTGCAAGGACGTCTCCCGGATGAACGTGCTCTGTCGCGGAGGCCACGCCCCCATTGTCTCCAGCGAGCGCTGAAAAGCTAGAGATCCGTGCTCTCCGTCGCGGGCGTCACGGGCGCGGTCGCCGCGGGGCGCGCGGGGACGCGTCGCTCGACGAGCCACAAAAACACGGGCAACAGCGCTGCCGTGCACATCGACGCGAGCGTGATGCCGCGCATGCCCACGAGCTCGCCGCTCGGCTTCTCGCTCAACATCTTCGTCGAGAGGAACGCGCCGAGCGCGGACGCGAGGTGCTGCACCGCCGATTGGATCGAGAGGAACCGCGCGCGCTCGCGCGGCGAAGGCACCTTGGAGACGAGCGTGTTGTACGGCACCGTGCGCATCGAGGCGCTCGCCATGAAGCACACGAAGACCACCATGATGGGCACGATCGGCGGCACGGCGTAGAAGCCCGAATATTCGACCGCGACGAAGAAGATCGAGCCTACGAGGCCCACGCGGAACGAGCCCCATCGATCCACCATGCGCCCGTAGAGCCGCATCGTGAAGAAGCTGACCGCGCCCCCGACGCTGTAGAGAAGGCCGAGCCGCGCGCGCGGATAGCCGAGGTTGTATTGGAGGTACGCCGAGATGTTCGGGATCAGGATGAAGGCCGCGAGCATGAGCACGGCCGTCATCGCCAGCGAGATGATCGCGACCGGGCGCTCCAAGATCTCGACGAACGTAGGGTCCGGCTCGTTCGACGTTCGTTCGAGATGGCCCGTCATCGAAGGGAAGAAGAACATCGTGCCCGCGGTGACCGCGAGGCCGACCGCGGCCACCACGAAGAACGGCGTTCGAAAGCTCCCGAGCCGTGCGAGCTCGAGCCCCGCGGGGACGCCGAGCACGCTCGCGATGGAGAACGCGCCCATCACCGCGCCGATCGCCTTGCCGCGGCGCTCGGGCGGGATCACGTCGGCGATGATCGAGAGCGCGATCGACGTGGCCGGGCCGCCGAACGCGCCTGCGATCACGCGCGCGGCGAGCAGCGTAGAGAGCCCCGTCGCGAGCCCGCCCGCCGCGGTGCCCGCGCAGAGGCCGAGCATCGCGACCGCGAGCGCGCTGCGCCTGTCGAAGCGATCGAGGAAGAACGCGCCCGCGATGCCCGCGACGCACGCCGCCGCGGTGTAGCTGCCGCCGATGAGCCCGAGGTTCGAGGTGGCGATGCCGAGCCCGCCCGCGAAGTCTGGGCCGAGCGGCATCACCATCATGAAGTCCAAGATGTTGATGAACTGGACCGCGCCGACCAAGAAGATGATCGCGCGCTCGGAGACGGGTTTTGGCATGCCTTATCGGCTCCCCGTCTCCTCGAAGAGCTCGTGCGCTTTCTTGACGATGGCCGCGCGACCGAGCCATCGATCGAGGAGCGCCGCGTCGCGCGTGCCCTCGACGCGCGCTTTGATCAACGCATCGACGGCGAGACCGCGCGCGGCGAGCACGGTGAAAATGGCGCTCCGAACGCCTTCTTCGCGTCCCTCTTCACGCCCCTCTTCACGCCCCTTTTCGATGACCGCGTCCAAGCTCTCGAAGCCTTGGCGCTGGAGAAGGTTGATGAGCGTCGCGCGCTCGGCCTCGTCGCGATCGTAGAGCGCCTCGACTTTGACAGGGTTCTTGAGCACGCCGGGCGCGAGGAGCAGATCGCCGGGGCGCGCGAGCTTCATGGGCTTGCCCTGCTCGTGCACCTCCACGCGACGCGGACCCACGAGGCGGACGACCCACAAATACCGGGTGCCCGCCTTCATCAAGTCGGTGATCTTTTCGCCGAGCTTCTCCTCGTCTTGGCCGACGTCCGCGTATTCGATGGCGAGCTCGGGAGCGCCCTTTACCCAACCGGGCTTGTCAGGCACGTTGCCGACCGCGACGTCGGGCGCGCGCAACGTGCCCTCATCGGGGCTGTAACCCGTGTCGATGCCGGCCTCTTTGACGGAGGGATCCCAACCCACGACCGATGCGCCCAAACGATTCTTCTCGGAGCCGCCGCCGCCCGTGGGCAAGCACTGGATCGGGTGCCCGTTCGAGAGCTCATAAGGATCTCCCGAGCGCAACGAATCGGCGCGGAACGGGCCGTACGAGGAGAAATCGCGCATGACCATGGACGAGAACACTATCACACGCGCTCGCGTGATGGGCTAACAAGAGCCTGCAAATGTTGGCGCTTCCGATCGATTCGATCCTGTCACACATCATCGATTCAATCGTGCGCTCACCGCGCCTCGTGATCGAAGCGCCGCCCGGAGCAGGCAAAACAACGCGTGTTCCACGCGCCTTGTTCGATGCGAACCCGAGCGCGCACGGCGAGATCATCGTGCTCGAACCGAGGCGGCTCGCCGCGCGCCTCGCGGCGCAACGCGTGGCCGAAGAGCTGGGAGAAGAGGTCGGAGGCACCGTGGGCTACACGATGCGCTTCGAAGACAAGAGCAGCGCGCGCACGAAGATCCGCTTCGTCACCGAGGGCACGCTCACGCGCAGGCTGGTGCGCGATCCCAAGCTCGCGGGCGTGCGCGCCGTGATCTTGGACGAGCTGCACGAGCGGCACATCGAGGGCGATCTCGCGCTCGCGCTGCTCAAGCGGCTCCAGCGAACGACGCGCCCCGACCTCGCGATCCTCGCCATGAGCGCGACGCTCGACACGGCCGAGGTGTCCGCGTTCCTCGACGCGCCCGCGATCCGCGCCGAGGGCAGGCGCTTCGAGGTCGCGATCGAGCACGCAGATCGGAGCGACGAGAGGCCGCTCGAAGCGCAGATCGCGTCGGCGCTGCGATCGCTCGTCGATCGTGGGATCGACGGCGACGTGCTCGTGTTCCTGCCGGGCGCGCTCGAGATCCGAAGGGCAGAGGAGGCGTGCGCGCCCATCGCCGCGCGCGCGGATCTGGTGGTGCTCCCGCTCCACGGATCGCTCTCGCCCGCGGAGCAGGATCGCGCGGTGAGACCAGCCTCGAAGCGCAAGGTGATCCTCGCGACCAACGTGGCCGAGACGAGCGTCACCATCGACGGCGTGACGAGCGTGGTCGACTCCGGGCTCGCGCGCGTCGCCTCGCACGCGCCGTGGTCCGGGCTGCCCTTGCTCAAGATCGCGAAGATCGCGAAGGCGTCCGCGATCCAGCGCGCGGGGCGCGCGGGCCGCACGAGGCCGGGGCGCTGCCTCCGCCTCTACACGCACGGCGACTACCTCGCGCGGCCTGAATTCGAGGCGCCCGAGGTCGCGCGGGTCGATCTCGCGGGCCCGATCTTGGAGCTCGTCTCGGCGGGCGTCCGCGATCCGAAGAGCTTCGATTGGCTCACGAGGCCGCCCGCGGCGTCGGTCGACGCGGCGATCGATCTGCTCCAGCGCCTCGGCGCGATCGACGTAAAATCCGAGGCGATCGCGATCACCGAGGCGGGCCTTCGACTGCTCCGCTTCCCGCTCCATCCGCGGCTCGGTCGCCTGCTCGTCGAGGCGGAGCGGCGCGGCGTCGCGCGCGAGGCGTGCGCGATCGCGGCGATGATCGGCGAGCGCGATCTCGATCCCGCGCGCGACAAAGACGCGCACCACACCTCCGATCCAATCGCCGCGCTCGACGTCTACGAGGACGTGAAGGGCGCGCCGGATCGCGCGCGGTGGCGGGGGATCGATCCCGCGCGCGTAGCCGCGGTCGCGCGCGTCGAGGCGCAGCTCCTCCGCATCGCCGACACGCGCGCGGCGCCGCCCGGATCGCCGTCGCGGTGGGACGAGGCCATGCGCATCGCGATCTTGACCGGCTACCCCGATCGCGTCGGGAGGCTTCGATCGCCGGCCAACGCGACCGGCCGCGCGGGCCGCGAGATCGTGCTCGCGGGCGGAGGGACAGCGTCGCTCGCCGAGTCGAGCGGCGTCTTCGGCGTGGATCTCGTCGTCGCGATCGACGCCGAGGAGCGCACCGAGCTCGAACGAGGGCGCCTGCGGGGCGCGACGGGCCGCGTGGTCGTGCGGCGCGCGAGCGCGATCGAAGCGGATTGGCTGCTCGAAATGTTCACCGACCGCGTCGACGACGTCACGGAGCCCGTGTGGATCGCGTCGTCCGAGCGCGTCGAGGTGGTGAAGAAGCTCCTCTACGGCGGGCTCGTGCTCGACGAGACGCGCGGCGGCGCGTCCGACCCCGCGATGGTCGCGCGCGCGCTCGCGCAGGCGGCCAAAGCGAAGGGCGCGGAGCGCTTTGTCCGCGGGCACAAAGACGAGCTGGATCAGTGGAAGGCGAGGCTCGCGTTCGCGGCGCGCGCGTGCCCGGAGCTCGGCTTGCCCGTCCTCGATGACGCCGCGATCGATCGCGCGCTCGTCGCGCTCTGCGAGGGCGCGTCGAGCTTCGCTGAGCTTCGCGATCGCGATCTCGGCGCGAGCCTCCGCGCGCTGCTCTCGAACGCGGAGGCGCGCGCGCTCGAGGCCGTGGCGCCGTCGCACCTGGCCTTGCCCTCGGGCCGGAGGCTCGTGATTCATTATCCGAGCGACGCGCCGCCTTGGGCCGAGTCGAGGCTTCAAGACTTCTTCGGGATGGCCAAAGGCCCCTCCGTCGCCCAAGGCAAGGTGCCGCTCGTGCTCCACCTGCTCGCGCCGAACGGCCGCGCGCAGCAGGTCACCACCGATCTCGCGGGCTTTTGGGAGAGGCATTATCCGGCGATCGCGCGCGAGCTGCGGCGCAAGTATCCCAAGCACGCTTGGCCCGACGACCCGCTCACCGCGAGGCCGCCCGAGCCCAAACGAAGACCTTAGCGGGCGCCCGTGATCGTTGCCGGCAAGAGCGATTGCGACGGGCGCGAAGCTCGGTTATTGCGGCGGGATGTCGAACGAGGCAGTCCTCCTCTACGAGCGTGACGGCGCGGTCGCCGTCCTCACCATGAACCGGCCGCGGCAGAAGAACGCGCTCGATCCCGCGCTGCTCTCGGCGCTCGGCGAGGCGCTGGACCGCGCGGCGGGCGACGCCTCGGTGCGCGCCGTCGTGCTGACGGGCGCGGGCGGCGCGTTCTGCGCGGGCGCCGACCTCAAAGCCGCCATGGAGGGCGGCGGCATCGTGCCCGAGAAGCTCGACGGCATCCTCAATCAATATCACCGCATCATCCGGGCCATCGTGGGCGCGCCCAAGCCCTTCATCGCCATGGTGGAGGGCGGCGCCGTCGGCTTCGGCTGCGATTTGGCGCTCGCCTGCGATCTGCGGCTCATGGCGGAGGGGTCTTATCTCCAAGAGAAGTTCGTCAAGATCGGCCTCATGCCCGACGGCGGCGGCACGTTTTGGCTGCCTCGTTTGGTGGGGCTCGCGCGCGCGATGGAGATCCTGCTCTTCGGCGAGCCGGTGCCCGCGGCGAAGGCGGTCGAGCTCGGGATGGCCAATCACGTGCTCCCGCAAAGCGAGCTCCGCGCCGAGGTGATGAAGAAGGCGCACGCGCTCGCCAAGGGCCCTCCGCTCGCGTTCGCCGCCATCAAGCGCGCGATCCGCGCGGGGCTCGGCGGCACCATCGACGGGACCCTGTCCATCGAGAAGGAGAGTCAAATCAAGCTCCTTCAAACCAACGACTGCATCGAGGGCGTGATGGCCTGGATGCAAAAGCGTGATCCGGTGTTCCAAGGCCAATGAGCGGGCGGCCTCATGCGGCGGTGGGCGGCGTCGTGCTCGACGGGCAGGGCGGCGCCCCGAGCGTGCTCTTGATCCGGCGCGGTCGCCCGCCCAACGAGGGTCGATGGACCCTCCCGGGCGGGCGCGTCGAGAGGGGCGAGGCGCTCGCGGACGCGGTCGCGCGCGAGCTGCGCGAAGAGACGGGCCTCGACGTGATCGCGGGCCCGCTCGTCGACGTGGTCGAGATCATCGCGCCTGAGTATCATTATGTGATCCTCGATTATCTCTGCACGAGGGTGGGGGGCGAGCTCGCGGCGGGCGACGACGCCGCCGCGGCCGTCTTCGTGCCTGTCTCCGCGCTCGACGAGTACGGCGCGACGGACCTCGTGAAGGCCGTCGTCTCCAAGGCCGTCGCCATGCGCGATGGGAAGAGCGATGAGAGGCAATAGGCCTGGTAGTCGTACCAGCCCTTGTCCCAACCGATGTTGCCAGGCGGCGCGGGCTCTTATGTGGTCGTGCGTCGCCGCCGCAGCGTGACCACGATGGGCACGTGGTCGCTGCTGCCGCCTTCGAGGATCTTCGCGGAGATGAGGTCGAACGAGGACGCTTTGTAGCTCACGTGATCGATCTGCGCGCCGAGCGGCGGCTCGGTCCCGGCCCAACGCCACGTGACGCCGCGCTCGCCCGAGCGCGTGAACGCGTTCTCGAAGCCTGCTCGTTCGAGCGAGCGGAACACGTCGGCCTCGTGAACGTCGTTGAGGTCGCCCGCGACGATCGCGGCCGCGCCCCGCGTCATGTACGCGAGGTACGAGTCCATCTCTTGTTTGCGGAGCGCCCTCGTCTCGCGGTTCACCTTCCACCACGTCTCGGGCCCCGCGACGGAGGGCCGGAGATGCACGTTGAGGATCTCGACATCTCCTCCGGGCACGTGCACGTTGATCCGCTGCGCGGGGAACCACCCGAGCGGGGAGGTGAGGGTCGTGTCGTCGAGGGGGAAGCGCGCGCACGCGCCGAGCCCCTCGGGCAAGTAGCGCTTGGGAGGGTGGAAGATGCAGTGGGGCAGGCGCTTGGAGACGGCGGCGCGAATCGCGCCCTCCCACGCGGGGTTGGTCTCTTGGAAGATCACGATGTCCGCGTCGAGCCCCGCGATGAGCTTGACCGTCGCAGGGTCGGCCCATTGGGAGGGATCCGCGCCCTGCTTGGTCTCAGCCAAGCTGTAAAGGACGTTGTAGCTCGCGAGGACGATGGTCTCGGGGCCCTGCTCGCCGGCCTGGGGCGAGGCGGAGGGAGGGGAGGGAGCTTGAGTCACCTCACCCGCCTTGCAGGCGGTGAGGCTCAATCCAAGGGTGACGAGGGTGATGAGGTGGAGCCGCATGCCGCCTTGTCGCGCGGCGGGTCGAGAGTGTGACCGTCAATCTTCGTTCGAGCCTTCGTTCGAGCGCGGACGACCGCCGCCGATGGACAGGCTCGAATCAAACACGTAGCGGCCCGCGCTCGTGAACGACCCGTCGTCGAAGCGGAGCACCGTAAAAGACGCGGTGAAGCGCTCCGCTCCGCGCCGGATCACCGTGAGATCCCAATGAGGATCCGGCTGCTCTTCGACGCTGAACGTGCTCGGATCCGTGTCGTTCGGGATAGGGACGTGCGCGCACGGCACGGAGAGCACAGGTCCCTTGACGATGGCCAGGCCGCGCAGCGGGAACCGCAGCCCGTCGAGGAGCACCGAATACCCCGACCGGCCGCTCAGCGAGCGGGCCCTGATCCGAAGGAGGTCGCGCGGCCTCGCGCCGACGCTCAGGTGAGCGCTCGCTTGGGCCTTCGGATCCCGGAGGTAGCGCGCGTTGACGACCATCGACACGAGCCCTCCGGCGTTGATCCTCAAAGGCTCGTTCGAATCGGAGGACCCGGGATATTGGTCCTCAATCCCCTGCGCGTCGAAGACGAAAGACACGTCGATGACGTTGGACATGAGCCCTCTTCTTCAAAAAGCTCGGAGCGCCGCGGCCGGAGAGCCCTCGAATCAGGGCGATTTGACGGTGATCGACGGGTCCCACCAGTACCAGCCGATGACGTTCATGTCGCCTTCGTCGAACTGCACGATGTAGAACTTGACCGCGTAGTTGACGGAGCCGGGCTTCACCATCGTGCACTGCCAATACGGATCTTGCTCCGTGGTCTTGGTGTACGTGGAGGGGTCGCTCTGGTTCGGGATCGGCACGGCGATCGGCGAGACGAGGAGCCTCGGGACGCCGTCCATCACGCTCGGATCGGGGGTGTTGAAGTAGCTCATCTCGTAGATGACCGCGGCGAAGCCGGATTGGCCGCTCATCGACTCTCCGCGCCACCGGACGACGTCCTGCGGATAACCCTTCACGGAGAGGTTGGCGGTCGCCTGCGTGTTCGGGTCTTGGAGGTAGCGCGCGTTCACCGTCATGAACACCAACTGATCGGCGGGCGTGTAGCTGCCGTGCGAGAAGCCGATGGGGTTGGTCTTCGAGCCGCCCTTGCCGAGCCTCTTGATGATGGCCTCGGTGTCGAAGACGAGGGCGATGTCGATCGTGTTGGACATGGTGTCTCTCTCTTGGCCCGAGCGAGCAAACACGGGTCAATCCCGCTTGGCCTCGGCGCCGTTGCGAGCTGCCTTTCGCAAGCGCCTTGCCAAGAGCGACATCGCTCGTTTTCGCAGGATCGCGGAGCCGGAGGGGGCCTTGAACCGTTCGGCGCACGTGCGCCGCACGTGCGAGCGCTCAGCCCTCGTCGCCGCGGAGCGCGCCCACGTCGATCCCGCGCCTTCGGAGGAGCCGATAGAGCGCGAAGCGGCTCGTCATCCCGAGCGCCTTGGCCGCGGTCGTGAGGTTGCCGCCGTGCTCGGCGACGCAGGCCCGGATCTGCTCCTGCGTCATGGCCTCCACCCGCTGCGGCACGGGCTCGTCGGGCTCCTGCGGCTCGGAGATAGGCTCCTTGGTCCTCTCGATGTCGATGAAATCCCCTCGGCTCCGGGCCATCGATCGCCAGAGCGCCGCTTCGAGCTCGCGCACGTGCGTCGTATAAGGCCGCGTCAAAAGGTGCTCCACGAGCGCGCTCGACACGCCCACCGCGCCGCCCTCCCCAACGAAGCGGCCCACGAGATCGGGGGTCTTGGCGAGCGCCCGCGCGAGCATGTGACGCAGGATGAGCGGCACGTCCTCGCGCCGCGCGTCGAGCCCCGGCAGCGCGACGGTGAGCGGGAACCGCGCGGCGAGGTCGTGCTTGATCGCGCTCGGATCACGGTTGGTCGCCGCCACGAGCCGCAGGTCGGAGCGGCGTTGTTTGGGCTCGCCCAGGCGATGATAGTCACCGTCCGCGTCGAGCACGCGCAGGAGGTTCGCGTGGATCGAGGCGGGCAGCTCGCCGATCTCGTCCAAGAATAACGTGCCTCCGTCGGCCGCGCCGATGAGCCCTTGGCGCTCCGCCATACCGGGGTTGGGGTAGTTCTTGACGTTGCCAAAGAGCTCTGCGTCCACGAGCCCCGGCGGCAGCGTGGCCGCGTTGCGCGACACGAAGGGCCCCGGCGCCCGCGGCGAGAGCGCGTGGAGCGCGCGGGCCGCGAGCTCTTTGCCGGCGCCGCTCGGCCCGAGCACGAGCGTGTGCGCGCCCGCCTTGGCGGCAAACGCGATCTCGTCGCGCAACCCCCACGCGGTCGGGCTCTCCCCCACGAGCCCGAGCGCGTCGGGCTCGCCGAAGCCGCGCGCGCGATCGAGCGGGAAATCGCGCAGGGCCCTCATCACGATAGGTCGCTTCGTGCAAAGAAATAAGATTTGACGATGGAGGAGCAGCGTAGTGCCCGGTTCGAGCACACAGGCATCCTTGCGCTCGCCGTCCGCGATCATGGCGCATTTGCCCACGCGCTCGACATGGAGCTTTTGCCCGCGCGCGCGAATACGGAGCTGCTCGCGGGAGATCCCCGGGCTCTCGATGGGCTGCGTACGTGTGGTGGTGCCCGGCCGTTGGCGAACGAGCTCGACGCGACCCGCAGAGGCGGATGGACCTCGGCCAAAAATGAACGATCCGTCCCGCTCGAAGAGCGCTACTTCCCCGGCCCGCTGCGGCTCATCGCGCGACCACGCGATCATCAACGCGGGCACCTCGAATTCGCGAGCCTCCGCGCCTTCTTGGGCCGTCGCGACATCGAGCGTGGAGGGGGGCGTCTTCATGGGAAGTACCTTCTCGGGCCAAAGAGCATATATCATCCGTCCGAATCGATGAATGACCCTGACGAGACCGTGGGATCCTCCTCGATCGGCTTCACGTTCGAGAGCGGTGTCGTGCCGGCGCAGGGCTCCGGGGCGCCGCCGTCGCTGCCCCATCGTTATCTGGATTTGGGCGCTGTGGCGAGCGGCGCGTTCGGCGAGGTGCGCCGCGTGCGCGACACGGTCTTCGATCGCGTCCTCGCCGTCAAAGTCCTTCGCGCCGAGGTCTCGCGCGCCCCCGCGGTCCGGCGCCGGTTCTTCACCGAGGTTCAAATCACCGCGCAGCTCCAGCACCCGGGCGTCGTGCCCGTCTATGATCATGGTGAGCTTCCCGACGGCCGCCTTTGGTACGCGATGAAGGAGGTGCGCGGGACCACGTTCAGCGCGCTCATTCGTGAGGTCCACGCCGTCGACTCCGTCGATCTCGGCGCGACGATCGCGTCGGGGCGCTCGTTTCGCCGCGTGGCGGACGCGTTCGCCCGCGTCGCGCTCACGGTGGCGTACGCGCACGGTCAAGGCATCTTGCACCGCGACTTGAAGCCTGACAACGTCATGGTGGGGGAGCACGGCGAGGCGTATGTGATGGATTGGGGCCTCGCCCGCCGCGCGACGGTGGCCGGCGCGAGCGACGAAGAGGCGACGGACGATGATCTCGTGATCTCTGGAGATGCGTTGACGCAACAAGGTGTCGTCCTCGGCACCCCGGCGTACATGCCGCCGGAGCAGGCGATGGGCGCGCGGGAGCTGCACGGGCCGCACAGCGACGTCTATGCGCTCGGCGCGATTTTATATCATCTCCTCGCCGGGCGGCCCCCTTATGAGGGGACGGGCGCGTCCGCGGGTCGCTCGATCGTCGAGCGCATTTGCAAGGGCCCTCCGCCCCCGTTGCGCGACGTCTCCCGCAAAGCTCCGCGCGATCTGGAGCGCGCTTGTGAGCGCGCGATGCAGCGGAGAGCCGAAGAGCGGGGGAGCGCGTCGGCGCTCGCCAATGACGTGCTCGCGTGGCTCGACGGCGTGCGAAGGGCGGAGCAGGCGCGTGAGGTGCTCAGGGGAGCGTCGCCCATCGCGGCCGAGATCGCGCTTCGCAGGGAGGAGGCCGCGCGCGCGAGGGAGGCGTCGAAGGCGCTCTTCGGCGCGCTCAAGCCCTATGACACCGTCGACGCAAAGCGCCCTGCGTGGGCGCTCGAGGACAAAGCCAATGAGCTACGCCTCGCCGCCGTGCTGGCCGAGACACGGTGGCTCGAAGCGGTCCACGGGGCGCTCAGCATCGAGCCTGAGCTCCCCGAGGCGCACGCCCTCCTCGCGGATCATTATGCAGCATCGTTGATCGAGGCGGAGCGCACCCACCGCGACGAGGACGCCGCGCGCCTCCACGAGATGATCCGCGTTCACGCGCGCGGGCGGCGAAAGGAGCTGCTCCGGGGCGAAGGGGCGTTGACCTTCACCACCGATCCTCCGGGCGCGCGCGTCGCGCTCTATCGCCACGTGTCCATCGATCGGCGGCTCGTGCCCGTCTTCGATCGCGACTTGGGCCGGACCCCGATTGTCCGCGCGAGGCTCCCGCGCGGGCGCTACACGCTCGTGGCGAGCGTCGAGGGGCGCATGGATGTGCGCTGTCCGATCATCATCGAGCGTGAGGGGCATTGGGACGGCGTCCCGCCCGGAGAGTCGGATCCGCTCCCCATCGTCCTTCCCAGCGAGGGTGAGCTCGGGCCGGAGGACGTGTATGTGCCGGCGGGGTATGCGTGGATCGGCGGCGACGCCGAGGCGCCGGACAGCCTCCCTTCGAGGCGCGTTTGGGTCGACGCGTTCGTGGTGCGGAGACACCCCGTCACGTGTGGTGAGTACCTCGAATTCCTCGACGATCTCGCGGCCTCGGGGCGGATCAAAGAGGCGCTCGCCGCGTGCCCCCACAAAGAGATGGGGTGGGTCGAGGGGAGCGACGAGCATCTCGCGTGGTCGTTCGACGAGGGCGGGCGCTTCAGCGCCCCTCGCGGCGATCCGGCGTGGCAGCGCGACATGCCGGTGGTGCAAGTGGATTGGCACGCTGCCATGGCGTACGCCGCGTGGCTCTCGGCGCGCACGGGAGAGCGCTTTCGCCTCCTCGACGAGGTCGAGCGCGAGAAGGCCGCGCGCGGCGCCGATGGGCGGCTGTTCCCGTGGGGGGACTACGGCGATCCGACGTTCGCGTGTGTCCTCGAAGGCCACCGCGCCGAGCCGCTGCGCGAGGGCGTCTCCGGGCACCCCGCCGACGAGAGCCCTTATGGCGCGCGCGGGCTCGCGGGCAACGTGCGTGATTGGTGCATCAACGTGTGGAGGCCCGAAGGGCCTTTGATCGAAGAGGGGAGGCTCACGATCGTGCCCGCGCCGCTCGACGACCCCGACTTTCGCGCGGTCCGAGGCGGCTTTTGGGGCGGGCCGCTCGTCAACGGCCGATCGGCAGGGCGCTTTGGGAGCCGGCCTGGGCTGCGCAGGTTCAGCGTGGGTGTTCGGGTCGGCCGGAGCTACGGCGAATAACGGCCCTCAAGAGGCGGCGGGCTTGTACCACTGAGCCCCTCCGGGGGACGGCGCAGACGACGTGAGCGTCCCGCCGGACGGGTGGATGGCATAGGTCCCGGTCGAGGGTGGGGAGGCCGCGAGGATACCCCACGTCACCTGAGGAGAGGTGACGCTGCCTGTCACCTTGAGCGCGACCGAGCTCGTATAAAGGGATCCGCTCGCGGGATCACCCGCCGTCCACGAGACGCTGCTCGGCGTGTTCGGAGAGCTTTGGGAGCCCTGCCAGCCCGGCGGAGCGCCTTGGCTCCAATTGGCCGACGTGCCGGCGATCGTGACGGTGGTGCCCGCCGCGAACGCGTCGATGAGATCTTGTGTGATGTTCCAATACTCTTGGCCTCCCGCGTAGGCCGGCGTCCCGCCCCCCGCGACGCGGACCGAGAGCACCTCTCCGCCGCTCTTGGTCGTCGTCCCGAGGACTACGGTGAACGTATAAACGGTGAAATCCGTCCTCGAGTTGGGGTCGAGCTGCAAGATCAACCAAGGCACGTACAAAGAGCGGGGGTCCGAGCTCCGCGCGTGGGTGTCGAGCATGGTGTCTCCTCCTTGGCCACGGGTTGAGCAGCGCGCGTGCCAACGATGGATGATCGAGAAAAGGCCGAGAATATGGCCGTGGAGGGCGCCCTCTGCGCGGGCGCCGCACGTGCGCCCGCACGTGCGGCCATGAGCGTTGTTACAGCCAGCTGTAGGCGTCTTGGATGACGCGCTTGCCGCCGTGGGGGGCGCCGGGGGGGATCATGGCCCCGTGCGCGA